>NZ_MUKA01000017.1 GCF_002150735.1 Streptomyces africanus | reverse complement strand
CCCGGCCCTCGGCCCCTCGGCCTCCGCGTCTCCGGGTCCCTGGGCCCTCGGGCCTCCGCCCCCCGGCCCTTAGGCCCGCGGTTCAGCCACCGGCACGCCCAGGGGTCGGGCGAGTCCCACCACGGCCTCGTCCAGTCGCTCCAGATGCCGCAGCACCCGGTCGGTGATCCGGCCGTAGCGCGGTGTGCCGGCGTCGGACCCCAGCAGCGAGGCGATGCTCGGCCCGGTCTCGATCCGCGCGGCGGCGTGCTCGTCGGCGACCCGGGCCGCGATGGTCTCGATGTTGCGCACCGTGCGCCCCGCGGCCCCGCGCAGCCGGGGATCCGCCGCGATCGAGGGATGCGTGGGCAGCAGCTCGGCGGTGGCCGCCAGCGTCCGCGCGTGGTAGGCGCAGGTCTCCAGCAGCGCCACCACGTAGCGGGCCGTGTGGCGGCGGGCCCGCAGCGGCGTGACCGGATGGGTCAGCGGCTGCGTGGCGGCCCGCAGGTCGGCCAGCGCCTGGTCGAGGTCGCGCGCCTTGTCCAGCAGGTCGTCCGCCGATCCGCCGCTCAGCTGGCCGACCGCGGCCTCCGTGACCTCGGCGAGCCGCTCCAGGACGGTCTCGAGCAGCTCGTTCGTCCGGCGGTCGGTCCGCACCGGCAGCACCAGCGCCGCCGCGACCACCCCGCAGGCCGCACCCAGCGCCGTCTCCTCCACCCGCAGCACGAGCACGTCGAGGCTGTAGGTGTGCAGCAGCGTGTACAGCAGCCCCAGCATCGCGGTCACGAAGAACGACATCAGCGTGTACGACAGCGGCGCCACGTAGAACATCGCGAAGATCAGCACCAGGACCAGCGCGAACGCCGTCACGGTGTGCTTTCCGACCAGACCCGCCAGGACGATGCCCGCCACCACGCCGAACACCGTGCCCAGCAGCCGGCGATAGCCCTTGACCAGGATCTCGCCCGTCGAGGCGGTGTTCAGGAAGACGATCCAGCACGTCAGCACCGCCCAGTACCAGCGCTGCGTGGACAGCAGCTCACCGCCCACGATGGCCAGCGCCGAACCGACGGCGACCTGCACGGCCGCGCGCGTGGTGGGCCGCCGCAGCCCCGTCTCTTCCTCCTCCGACGGCTCCTCGGCGCTGTCGATCGCGGCGTCCTCCGCGTCCAGCTCCTCGCGGGAGCGGGCCGTCGCGGGGCTGTCGTCGGACTCGTCCTGCGGGCCGTCCAGCGCGATCCGCAGCCCCAGCACCGAGCGGGCCGCCTCGCCGATGCCCCGGAACACGTCCTGGACGGCGGCGGGCGCGGGCGGCAGGTTCTCCTCGTCCCGGTAGCCCAGGAGCCGGTTGCGCACGTGCGCCAGGGCCGTGCCCGTGTCGCCGCTTCCGGCCCGCAGCACGAGGGTGCGCAGCGCCTGGAGGTCACGGCGCAGCGTGGCGGTGGCCTCGTCCGGCACGGCCAGCTGCCCCACCGACGGCGCGGGCGCGCCCGGCAGGTGCAGGGTCAGCGTGTCGGCCCGTTCGGCGCTGCGGGCGGTCAGCAGCAGCAGTCCGAGCCGCTCGGCGGCGATCTCGGCGTCCGCGATACGGCGCTGCACGAGCCGCGCCGCCGACTCGTCGGGGGTGCCCTCCTCCAGCCGCGCCTGGATCATCATCGCCGTCTCGTGCAGCGCCGCGGTGCCCTCGCGCACGGCGTCCAGGGCCTTGTCCATCTCGTCCGCGCCGGCGTCGAGGAGGTCGAGCTGCGCGGACACCAGCTGGGCCAGCCGGGCGCGGAAGGCCAGCCTCAGCCGCAGCAGGACACCCGCCGGGGTCGCGGGCACGACCGCGAAGCGCAGCAGGGCACTGGAGCAGAACGCCAGGGTGATGGCACCGCACAGCGTGGGCAGTGAGGACACCTCGGCGCCCACGAACAGGGACAGGAAGTAGACCTGGAAGCCGATCAGTCCGAGCGCGGTGCCCCGGTCGCCGAACCGGCGGCCGTAGACCGCGCAGAAGATCAGGACGACGAAGAAGACGTCACCGGCGTAGAGCCGCGCGTTGAGCACCGCACCCAGCGACACGGAGGCCAGTGCCACCGGCAGGCCCAGCGCGAGCGTCACGGCCTGCGCGCCGGGCTGCTTCTCCCGGATGGCGAAGGTGGCGACCATCGCCGCCATGGCCGCCGCCACCAGGAGATGCACATCGGCCCGCAACAGGGCGAGCACGGCCAGCGTGAGAGCGATGGCGCCGACCGTCCGCAGCCCCGCCGTCAGGCGCAGCAGCCCCGGGTCCGACGCGGCGACCCGGTCCCGCAGTCGTGCCCGCACCGACCGTCCCGCTGCCCTCACGCCGCCGCACTCTCTCCCGACTCACCACACCAAGATCCGCACCTCAGCATGACATGCCACGAGCGGAAGGCCCTCTCCGGCCCGGCGCTACTCCAGCCGCGCGGTGCCCTCGGCGTGTGCCCGTACCTGTTCCGGCGTCAGATAGGCGTCGGTGTACTCGAAGTCCTTCAGCCGCGCGGCCTTGCGGGCCTGGAACCCGGTCCGGACGAAGTCGTCGCCGGCGACCGCGTTGAGGAGCCAGTTGGTCATCACCCGGGTCTTGGCGACGTTGGTGCGCAGCGCCGACCAGTGGTAGCCGCGTGCCACGGCCTGGGCGGGCAGGCCGCGCAGCTCGATACCCAGCGGCTTGGAGACCGCGTCGGTGCCGCCGAGGTCGACGACGAGCCCCAGGTCCTTGTGGACGTACGGCCGCATCGGCCCGCCCCGCAGCGACGCGATGACGTTGTCGGCGACATGCCGGCCCTGCCGCTGGGCGTGCTGCGCCGTGGGCGGGCACATCGCCCCGTCCCCCTTGGCCAGGTCGGGCACGGCGGCCGAGTCGCCGAGCGCGAACACCCCGTCGTCGCCCGGAAGGTTCATCTCGGGGGCGACCGCCAGCCGCCCCTTGACGGTCTCCGCGCCCAGCGTCGCGATGAGGGGACTGGCGACGACCCCGGCCGTCCAGATGAGCGTGCGGGTCGGGATCACCCGCCCGTCGGTGAAGGTGACCTCCTCCGGTCCCGCCTTCGCGATGGAGACGCCGAGGGAGATCTCGATGCCGCGCCGGCGCAGGATCTCCTGCGCGCTGCTGCCGAGCTTGTCGCCGAGCTCCGGCATCAGCTTCGGAGCGATGTCGATCAGATGCCACTTGATCAGGCCCGGGTCCAGCCGCGGGTACCGCTTGACGGCGGCGTGCGTCAGCCGCTGCAGGCACGCCGCGGTCTCGGTGCCCGCGTAGCCGCCGCCGACCACCACGAACTGCAGCCGCGAGGCCCGCTCCTGCGGGTCCTGGCTGGCGTCGGCCAGGTCCAGCTGCGAGATGACGTGGTCACGGATGTACGCGGCCTCGGCGAGCGTCTTCATCCCGAACGCGTGGTCCGTCAGCCCCGGGATGTCGAAGGTGCGGGTGATGCTGCCGGGCGCCAGCACGATGTAGTCGTAAGGCTCGTTGACGATCTGGTCCGTGATCGTGCGGATGACGCAGACCTTGGACTTCAGATCGACCCCGATGGCCCCGCCCGGAATGATCCGCGTGCGGTACTTCTTGCTGCGGCGCAGCGAGACGGCGATCGACTGCGGCGTCAGCACCCCGGAGGCGACCTGGGGGAGCAGCGGCAGGTAGAGCTGGTAGGCGAACGGCGTCACCAGAGTGACGTCGGCCTCGTCCGGGGAGAGTTTCCGTTCCAGACGGCGGACGCACTCCACGCCGGCGAAGCCTGCGCCAACCACCAGGATCCTGGGTCGTGTCACGGTGTTCATCCCTTTCTGCGGCTCCAGGCGGTCTGCCTCGAACGCCTATCGACTGCCCATGGATCGCTGGTTCGCACCCCATTGATCCCACCGCGTCGTCGACCGGCACGCCAGTCGGACGCGGCGGGCAGACGAACGCGTCGATCACCACCATGCCCGCCCCGTGGCCGAAAAGCACCAGGCCGGCGTGAAGAAGGCGTGCACACCCGGCCGGACGGACGGACCGTACGTCAGCCCGCCCCGTCGCCCTGGAGATGGCACAGCAGCAGACACACGTCGTCGTCGCGCTCGGAATCGCTCAGCAGCGGATGCAGGATCCGGTCCGCCGAGCCCTCCAGATCGGCGTCCAGCTCGGCCGAACGGAACCCGCCGAGCGCCGAGGCCAGCCGCTCGATGCCCGGGTCTATGCCCTGCGCGCGCCGTTCGACCAGCCCGTCCGTGTACAGCGCGAGCGTCGAGCCCGGCGACAGGCGCACCGTGTGGTCGCCGATCTCCTGGGTGAGGGGAATGCCCAGCATGGCGCCGGGTTTGGCGTCGAGGGTGCGCACGGTTCCGTCGGGCAGCCGCAGCACCGGCGGCGGATGGCCCGCGGCGGCCCAGGTCAGCGTGGGCTCGTCCGGGTGGAACCGGGCGATGACGGCGGTGGCGTACAGGTCCGGCTGGAGATGGTGCAGGAACCGGTGCAGCCGGGTCAGCAGCCGGCCCGGGCTGTCGCCGTCGACGGCGTACGCCCGCAGCGCCGTGCGCAGCTGGCTCATCATGACGGCCGCGTGCAGACCGTGCCCGGTCACGTCGCCGACGACGGTGATGAGACCGCCGTCCCGCTGGGGGAACGCGTCGTACCAGTCACCGCCGATGTTCAGCCCGTGGGTGGCGGGCAGATAGCGCGCGGCCAGTCTGAGGCCCGGGGTGGCCGGCAGATCCGTGAGCAGGGCGCGTTGCAGCGTCTCGGCGATGTCCCGGTTGTGCTCGAAGCGCCGGGCGTTGTCGATCGCGATGCTGGCCCGCCGGGTGAGCTCGATCAGCATCACCGCGTCGTCCGGGTCCCAGCGCGCACCGGGCGGCGACAGGGTCAGCACGCCCAGCGGGGCCCGGCGCGTCGGCAGCGGAACGCACAGCAGCGGCCGGGCGGGATCCAGCGCGGACGGCGGCTGGTCGTCGACACCGGGCAGACCGCCGGGATGGTCGGCCGCGTACTGCGGCCGCCCGGTCCGGGCCGCGACCACGGCGGCGGCCGGATGCGGCGCCGACCGGTGCTTGTCGTCCTCGTGGTCGAACAGCCAGACGTCGACGCTGCGGGCGTACTCCGGCACCAGCAGGTCCGGCAGCCGGCGCACGATCTCCTCGTGGTTGAGCGAGGCCGTCAGCACGGCGCTCGCGTCCGCGAGGAACGTCAGTCTGCGGCGGGCGCTCTCCGCCTCGTTGCGTGCCCGGCGCTCGGCGGCGAAGGCCTCGCGCTGGGCCCGGCCGGCCGCGTCCAGCTCGGCGTGCAGGGCCAGGACGCCCTGGTTCGTCTGGTGCAGCTCCTCGCGGTGGAAGGCGACCAGATCCTCCTGCTCGGAGAGCTTGTCCAGCACCACGGCCGTGTCCTCGTCGGCGCCGAGCAGCGCCTGCGCGAGGGCGGCGGGATCGTCCTCGACGGCGCCGGCCTCCGTGGCCCCGGCCGCCTCGGGGCAGGGGACCGTGACCTCCCACGGCGGCTCCCCGGCGGCGGCCGACGCGTCCGGCGACGGCGTCACCACGGCGTGCAGCAGCCCCTCCTCGGCGGGGGACCCGGCCATGTCCAGGGTGAGCAGCCAGGTGCCGCCCTTGGTGAGGCACTGCCGCAGATGGGCGCTGAGGGCGGCGGCCAGCCTGGTCCGTTCGACGGTGGGCACACCGTACGCGGCGGCCAGGCGCGCCAGGGCGATGCGGGCGCGGGCCGCATCGGTGACGGTGGTGATCTGCCAAGTGCGCATCATGGGTGTTCCGGCGGGGTCGGAGTGAGCACGGCCACGGCGGTGTCGTCCCGCACCGGACGGGCGGGACTGCTCGCGTCACGTATCGCCACGGCGGCCGTCACGGCCGGGTCGGCCGCGGGCAGACCGGCGTCGGACGGCGGCGTCCAGCGGCTGGGCAGACCGTCGGTGTGCAGGACCAGCAGCCGGTCGGCGGCCCAGTCGGCCTCCTCCTCGCGGAGGGTGGCGGGCCGGTGCACGCCGACGATGCCGGGCCGCGACAGCAGCGGACGCCAGGTGCCGTCCGTGCGCAGCCGCGCCCCCACGTTCCCGATGCCGGCGAACCGCAGCCGCCCGGCCCCCACGTCGAGCTGGGCCAGGGCGACGGCCGCGCCCCGGGTGCCCTTCAGCGCGTCGTGGAGCCGCCGCAGCGACTCGGCGGGGGAGAGGTGGGCCCAGCGGTGCAGCGCCGTGACCGCGGCGGACGAGGCCCGGGCCGCCTCCGGGCCGTGCCCCAGACCGTCCGCCAGCATCAGCGTCAGCCGGTCCCCGGAGCGCACCCACGCCCAGGCGTCACCCGAGTACTCGGCTCCGCCGTAGGGGATGTTCACGCCTCCGGCGCGCACGCCGAGGACGGGCGCGGGCCGGTCACCCGAAGGGCCGGGCCGGGCTGCCCGCCCCGGTGCGCCGGAGACCTGCCGGGGGCCGGGGCCGTCCCAGAGGCCGCCGCTGTCCCCGGGCACGCTGCCGGCCCGCAGGGAGAAGCCCGACGCGCCGCCCGGCACCGTCGCGTGGCCCGTCAGGGTGCCGCACGCCACGGCTCCCGCCGGCGCGTCGCCGGCCCGTGCGGTAGCGCCCGGCCACCAGCCGTCGGCAAAGGCCCCGCCCCCGGACCACGCCGGAACGCCGGGAACAGCCGTACCGTCCGCCGGACCCAGGCCACCCGACACCACGTCGGGCCCCGCCGAACCGCCGCCGCGGGGCGTGGTGCCCACGCGGGCCACCGCGACCGTGCCGCGGCCGGGCGTGCTGTGCAGGGCGAAGTCGTCGGCGAGCCGCTGACACGTGCCGAGGCCCGCGCCGAGCGAGCCGGTCGTCGAGAAGCCGTCGCGCAGGGCCGCGGGCATGTCCGCGATGCCCGGGCCGTGGTCGATCGCGGCGATCTGCATGACCCGGGACTCCGCTCCACCCTCCCGCGGCGCGGGCGGGGCCACGACCTCGATGAGCACCTGGCCGCCCTCGGCGTGCTTGAGCAGATTCGTGGCGAGCTCGGTCGCGACCAGGGCGGCGGCCGCGGTGCGCCGCTCGTCGAGACCGGCCAGCGCGGCCGCGCTCTCCGCGGCGACCCGCGCGTCGCGCACCCGCGTCGAGTCGCGCACCGGGACGTCCCACACGCGTGGCATCAGGCCTCCTCGCGCGGACGCGGCGGCCGGGCCGCCCAGCAGGTCACCCGCACGGTGGTGCCGTCGCCCGGCGTGCTGTCGATCTCGAAGTCGTGCACGAGGCGCCGCGCGCCGCTCAGCCCCATCCCCAGCCCGTCGCCGGAGGTGTAGCCGTCGCTGAGCGCCTGGTCCAGGTCGGCGATGCCCGGCCCCTCGTCGGTGAAGGCCAGCCGGAGCCCCTGCGCACCGCCGCTGCTGAGGTGCGTCGCCTCCATCTGTCCGCCACCGCCGTGCACGAGGGTGTTGCGGGCCAGCTCGCTGGCCGCCGTGACCAGCTTGGTCTGGTCCACCAGGCCGAAGCCCAGTTGGGCCGCGGCCTGCCGCACGTGCTGTCGCACCCACACCAGGTCCATGTCCGACCGGATGGGCAAGCAGGCCTCCACGCCCGCGGCAGTGTGCATCACGGACTCTCCTGACGCGGGCCGCCCGGACGATACGCCGGGGTCTGCTGCGTGAGGAGCTCCATGCCCGCCTCGGTGCTGAGCGCCGTGCTCAGCCCGGGCAGCGTCAGGCCCAGTTCCGCCAGGGTGATGGCGACCGCCGGGCGCATGCCGGCCACCACGGTCCGCGCGGCCAGCAGCTTGGCCTGCGCGGCGATCTCGGCCAGCACCCGGCCGAGGAAGGAGTCGACGATCTCCACACCGGAGATGTCGATGAGGACACCACGCACCCCGGTACGGGAGATGGTCTCCGCGAGATCCTGCTGGAGCTGCTGTGCCGTGCTGTCGTGCAGGTCCCCCTGGAGCGTGACCAGCAGGACGTCACCGAGCCGGAGAACCGGCACGTGGCCCGGGACGGGACGGGAGTAGGCGTCGCTCACCGCTGGCCCGCACCCGGGTTCACGATGTCCGCGCCGAGTTCGTGCAGCGCGTACCGCAGCGCGTCGGAGAGACTCGCGCGGGTGATCACGTCCAGGTCCAGACCGAGGTGGACGATGGTCTGCGCGATGGCGGGGCGGATGCCCGAGACGATGCACTGGGCGCCCATCAGCCGCGCCGCCGCGACCGTCTTCATCAGGTGCTGCGCCACCAGCGAGTCCACCGTCGGCACCCCGGTGATGTCGAGGATCGCGAACCGGGCGTGCTGGTCGACGACGGCGTTCAGCAGCGTCTCCATGACCACCTGGCTGCGGGCACTGTCCAGCGTCCCGATCAGCGGCACGGCCACGACGCCGTCCCACAGCCGGATGACGGGCGTCGCCACCTCCATCAGCTGCAGCCGCTGCCGGTCGCTGAGAGCCTGCCACTCGCTCAGCGCCGTCTGCATGGCGACCAGCCGCAGGGTGCCCATCAGCACCGTCAGCGCCGTCGAACACGCCCGCAGATGCTCGGGCGGCGTCTCCTCCAGATCGGCGGCCAGCAGGTTCTCCACGGGCGGCCGCAGGGCGGCCAGCTCGCTGGCGACCTGGGTGTTCGACAGCCCCGCACGCGAGCGGGCCGCGCCCATCCGGGCCAGCTGCTCGCGCACCCCGCTGAATCCCGCGGCGTCCGGGTCCTCCACCTGATCCGAGTCGGCCACCTGGGCCAGCGCGTCCACGACGACCTTGCTCGCCTCCACCGCCTCGTCGCGCGAGACGGTGAACACGGTGCGGAACAAGGGCTCGTCCGCCCACCGCTGGGCGATCTGCTCGCGCCTGCGGTGCAGGAAGTCCCTGACCTCGTGTGTCGGCGTGGCGAGTTGTCCGTCCGCTTCGTGCTCCGGCACCTGGTTCTCTCCTCATCCGCGTTGCGTCGACCGAGCCCGCCAAAGGCAACGGGACGGTGCTGTGACACTTGCCGGGCGACAACTCTAACCATGCGCCGACCTCGTACGACACCGGATCCGGCGCAACCGATCCGGTCCGGGGGAACGGTAATTGGCCATCGCCGTCACCGGCGCGCGCAGGACGGACGGCCGTCCGGGCAGGGCGGAGGGAGGGCACCGGCCGCCGGTCCCGCCGGCGGTGTGCCCGCGGGGCCAACCGGCCCGTCAGGCGGTCTGCGCTCCCGGCTCCTCGGGGGTGTCCGGCACCTCCTCGGCGCGGGCCAGGGCCTCGTCGAGGCTCTCCGATATCGGCACCGTGATGCTGACGCCGGTCAGGTCGAGGACGCGCCGCACGGCCGGCGTCGGGTTGATGACGTGCACGCTGCCTGCGGTCTTCCGGGTCTCCTGGTACACCCGCAGGATGATGTTCATCCCGGACGAGTCCATGAACGGGACGGACGACAGGTCGAGCAGGAAGTGCCGTCGGCCGTGGTGGAGTTGGTTGGCCAGATGGGCCTGGAACTCGGTCGCGGTGTCGACGTCCAGGTAGCCGTCGACCGTGATCAGGGCCACGTCCTCCCGGGGCAGTTCGACCTCCACGGACAGCGGGTTCTGGGCGAGGGGCACGGGTACCTCCAACAAGTGCTACGGCCTGGGCGGGTCACCTCTGCGGATGACCGCGGTGCGGGGCGATGCCGGTTCTGGTGCGGGCTCTGCTGCCGTTTCTCATCTGCCTCCCTTCGCCACCAGGCTCCGTTTCCACCGCGCCCCGCGATTACCCCGGAAACCGGCCCCCATGCCTGAGGGGACGAACCCTGCCGAAGCCCGCCGCCGACGACGGTCGAAGGTGTGTGCGCCGAATGCGCTTGCGGCGGGAGGGTAATTGCTGCAGTGGAGCGGGTGGACGGGGGACCGTCCGCCGGGCTCCGCGATCCGCACACCGTCAGGGAGGATGGAGCAGCGTGGCCATCGACAGAATCTGGTCGTACGCGCCGGACAGCGGTCACATCGAGGGGCTGGATCTCACCGGTTTCGCCGTCGCCGCGACCGACGGCACGATCGGGCACGTGGACCGCGAGGCCGCCCCGCACGGCATGCGCCACCTGGTCGTCGACACCGGCGTCTGGGTGTTCGGCCGCAGCGTCCTGGTGCCGGCCGGAGTCGTCACCGGCATAGACACGCAGGGCCGGAAGATCACACTGGCCTGCACCAGGGGAGACACCAAGGCGGCGCCCCGCTTCCAGACCGACAGCGAGACCCGGGACCGGGAGTACCTCACGGCCGTGGGCGACTACTACGACAGGCTGCCGCCGCGCACGACGGCCTCGGCCTGAGCCCCGGGCCGGTCACGGGCGCGCGCCGCGCCCGTGACGCTCCCGGCTCACCAGGGCAGGAAGACGTGCACGTCCTTGCCACGCTCGTCGCTCACGACGCTGACCTGGTCGCACAAGGTGTGGATCAGATGCCAGCCGATGCCGCCGCCCCCGCTGCGCGGATCGAAGGGGCGCGGGGCCGGTTCCGTGGAACTGGTGTCGTGCAGCACCACATGCACCCCGTCGAAGGTCCGGCGCATCCGCAGCGCGAACGGACCCGGGGCGTACTGCACCGCGTTGGCGGCCAGTTCCGTCACCACCAACAGGATGTCGTCCCAGTACTCGGGGGCAGAGGGCGGCGAGGAGCGTGACAGATCCCGCAGGAACTCCTCCGCGGCCAGCCGCGCTCCCGTCACGTCGTGCGGCTCGCCCACGAAGCTGTTCGTGCGGCTCGGAATCTCCTCGGAGGTCAGTGCGTCATCCCCACGCGGCTCGGTTGACATATCGCCTTTCCGGCCCGGCGTCAGCAAGGGCTGTCGTCAGGGCTGTCGTCCTTTCTCTTGCGTCGCCACTGTTGCGTGTTCCCGAGGGGGCGAGGCCTACGCGTCCGGCTCCGTGCTCAACGGAACACGCTGTCCGAGTCGTCCCAGTTCGACGGCTCGTCCCGGGGGCTCGGCCGCCCGGGACGCCTGCGTGACTGGTACATCGCGTCGATCTCGGACGCGTAGTGCCGCACGATCTCGTCCCGGCGCAGCTTCATCGAGGGCGTCAGCAGCCCGTTGGTCACGTCGAACGGCTCCGGCAGGACCCGGAACACCCGGATCGACTCCGACCGCGACACGGAACTGTTGGCCGCCGCCACGGCACGCGCCACCTCCTCCCGCAGCGCGTTCTCCTCCCGCGCCTCCCGCATCTCGCCCTGCAGCGCCAGCGCCGCCCGCCAGTGCGCCAGGAACTCCGGGTCCAGCGTGATCAGGGCGCCGACACAGGGCTGGTTGTCGCCCACGACCACCGCCTGGTGGACCAGCGGATGCATCCGCAGCCGCTGCTCCAGGGCGGCCGGGGCGACGCTCTTGCCGCTGCTGGTGACGATGATGTCCTTCTTGCGGCCGGTGATCGTCAGATAGCCCTCGGAGTCCAGCTGCCCGAGGTCCCCGGTGGCCAGCCAGCCGCCGCGCAGCGCGGCCCGGGTGTGGGCCTGGTCGCCCACGTACCCCTGGAACACCGACGGGCCGCGCACCAGGATCTCCCCGTCCTCCGCCAGCCGGATCTCCGTGCCCGGCAGGGCCTGCCCGACGGTCCCGGACTTCTCCCGGCCCAGCGGCTGCATCGTCACCCCGCCGCCGGTCTCCGTCAGGCCGTACCCGTCGTGCACGTAGATGCCGATGCCCTCGTAGAAGAGCGACAGATCGCGGCTGAGGGGAGAGCCGCCCGAGGTCGCCCGCCGCACCCGGCCGCCCAGCGCGGCCCGCAGCCTGCGGTACACCGTGCGCTCGTACAGGGCGTGCTGGAGCCGCAGGTCGAAGCCGGGCCCGCGGCCCCGGCCCAGCCGCTGGCGCTCCAGGGCCGCGGCGAACTCCCGAGCCGTCTCGGCGGCCCGCTCGAACAGACCGCCGTGGCCGCCCTGCTGGGCCGTGCGCAGGAAGTTCTTGTAGATCTTCTCGAAGACCGACGGGACCGCGTAGAAGTACGTGGGCCTGAAGGAGCGCAGCGCCGACGACAGTGCCTCCCCTCCCAGCTCGGCCTGGTGGCCCATGAGCAGGCCGCCGCGCAGGCACAGGCCCTGGATCATCAGCCCGTACACATGGGAGAAGGGCAGGAACGCCAGCACGGAGCCCTGCTCGCCGCGCGGTGCCGCTGTGTGGCCCCAGCCCGCCAGCAGCGTGTCGCAGGGGGCGGCCAGGTTGCGGTGGCTGAGGGCGCAGCCCATGGCGTGGCCGGAGGTGCCGGAGGTGTAGGCGATCACGGCGGTGGAGTCCGGCAGCACGATGCGGCGCATGGAGTCGACCGTGGCGAGCGGGACGAACTCCCCACGCGCGGCCAGGTCCTCCAGCGCGCCCGCGTCCAGCTGCCAGACGTGGCGCAGCAGCGGCAGTGACGCGCACACCGAGCCGACGGTCATCACGCCCTGCTCGTCCTCCACCACCACGGCCACACAGCCGGCGTCCCGCAGGATCCACTCGACCTGGTCGCGCGACGACGTCGGGTAGATGGGGACGACCTCGGCACCCACGGCCCACAGCGCGTAGCACAGGACCGTCCACTCGTACCGGGTGCGCGCCATGATCGCCACGCGGTGTCCCGGCGCTGTCCCCGAGGCGATCAGTCCCTTGGCGACCTCCACCACCTGGTCGCGCAACTCGATCGCCGTCACTTCCTCCCAGGAGGCGGCGGCCGGGTCGGCCCGGCGGGCGAGCACCGGCCGGGTGGGTTCGCGGTCCGCGGTCTCGAAGACGCTGTCGGCGAGCCCGCCGGTCAGGGGCGAGACGGCCGGTGGAGCGAGGGCGAGGTCGCGCATGCTGCTCCTGACGGGTACGGGGTGTGACGTTGCCGACGGGTAGCGTCATCGGCGGGGCTCGAATGTAGTCGAGCCGGGGCCCTCAGGGGTCGGGAAATACGGAAGTCGTCCCGCTGATGATCTCGGCGTGATCGGGGGACCCGGACGGCATGAGTCACATCAGTCCCGATCCCGAACCCGAACGCAGCTCCGGCCTGGAACCGGGCGGCGGCGTACCGCCGGGCGAGACCCCGCCCGCGGAGAGCAGCCTGCCCGAGGCAGGGCCCCGGGAGACGCACAACCCGCCCAAGGGCTGGGCCAAGGCCCCAATGGCCGTGATCATCGTTCTCGTGGTGCTGATCGCGGCGTTCTTCCTGGCCTACGCCCTCGCTCTGATCCTCTGAGTGAGGCGGGACAGAAGGAGGCGGGACGTCTCAGGCCTGGGTGTGCCGGACGCACTCGGTGACGACGTCCCGCAGGCTCCCCGTGCGCTCCATCAGCGCGCGCTGCGCCTGTGCGCCGTTGCCGTCCCGCAGCAGCTCCTCGCAGGCGGCCCGGGCCCGCTCCAGGTCACCGGTGTCCGCGAGGGCCTCCTCGACGTGGTCCAGCAGGGCACGCACGACCGCCTCGGCGGGCAGACGCCGCATGGTCGCGGGATGCAGCAGCTCACCCGACAGACCGGACCGGGCGGCCAGCCAGTCGGCCAGCCGCAGCAGACTGACACTGTGGCCGA
The DNA here is from genome assembly GCF_002150735.1 of Streptomyces africanus. Lineage (GTDB taxonomy): Bacteria > Actinomycetota > Actinomycetes > Streptomycetales > Streptomycetaceae > Streptomyces > Streptomyces africanus. The sequence goes on along the minus strand of NZ_MUKA01000017.1, from coordinate 58,730 downwards.
GCGGTTCCCGGCCGGCCCGCCACTCGCGCGCGGCGGTCTCGACCAGCCCGCGGACCAGCGTGGCGACCAGGGCGGCCGTGCCGGAGTGCAGACAGACGTCCGACACCCGGACCTCCACCGTCGGATACCGCTGGGAGAGCCGCGCGTCGAAGTAGATCATCCCGTCGTCGAGGAGGGCGCCGGTGGCCACCATGTCCGCGATCAGCCGGTGGTACCGCTCGGCCGAGCCGAAGATCTCGGTCGGGCCGGCCGACGGCCAGCGCAGCCACACCCGGCTGCGGTAGCTGCTGTATCCCGTGTCCTTGCCCTGCCAGAACGGCGAGTTGGCGCTGAGCGCCGTCAGCACCTGAAGCCAGGGCCGCACCCGGTCGATGACCGCGACCCCCTCCTCGTCGGAGTCGACGGACACATGCACATGGCAGCCCAGGACGAGCTGCTCCCGGGTGGCGATGCCGTACTGGTCGGCCATCCACTGGTACCGGCGGTTGACGCCGACCGCGGGACTGACCGGCAGCGGGGACGTGGCGAGGGCCGCGACCGCGCAGCCGAGCTCCCCGGCGTGCCGGGCCGCCTCCTTGCGGCAGCGGACGATCTCCGCGCGCAGGCTCTCCATGGACGACTGCGGATGGGTGGCGAACTCCAGCATCTGCTCGTGGAGTTCCTTCTCGAAGACGTCCTTGTCCGCGTCGTCCTGCGAGGCCCGGGCGAGCACCGCGGCGGACATCGCCCGCGGTTCCCCGGTCTCCGGATCGACCAGGAGGAGCTCCTCCTCCACTCCGACAGTGCGCACCCTGTGCCCGCCCTTCGTGACCCTGCCGCGTCGGCCACCGGGCCTTCCCGGTGGTACGACACCCAGTGCCCCTCACCGGCGGGTCGGACACCTGGTGCGGCCGCGGGAACTCACGGAGCGAACGGCGTCAGCCACACGGTGGCCAGCGGCGGCAGCGTGATCCGGACACAGCCGTCCTCCGGTTTGACCGGATCCGGGTGGGTGACGCCGCTGCCGCCGTAGCGCGGGTCGTCGGTGTTGAGGATCTCCTGCCAGGCGACCGCGTCCCCCGGGACCCAGAGACCGTAGTCGTGCCGGACGACCGGGGAGAAGTTCGACACCGCCAGCAGCGCCCCGCCCTGCGCGTCGTACCGCAGGAACGCGAAGACGTTGTCGTCGGCCGAGTCCACCGCCACCCACCGGAAGCCCTCCGGGCGGGTGTCGCACTGCCACAGCGCCGGCGTCGCCCGGTAGACCGTGTTGAGGTCGCGGACCAGGTCCCGCACGCCCCGGTGGTCGCCCGCCGAGTGGTAGCCGTCGTCGAGCAGCCACCACTCCGGCCCCTGCTCCACGGACCACTCGGCGCCCTGCGCGAACTCCTGCCCCATGAACAGCAGCTGCTTGCCGGGATGGCTCCACATGAAGGCGAGGTAGGCGCGGACGTTGGCGCGCCGCTGCCACCAGTCGCCCGGCGCCTTCGACACCAGCGCCTGCTTGCCGTGCACGACCTCGTCGTGGGAGATCGGCAGGACGTAGTTCTCGCTGTAGGCGTACACCATCGAGAAAGTCATCTCGTGGTGGTGGTACTTGCGGTGCACCGGCTCGTGGGCCAGGTACTCCAGCGAGTCGTGCATCCAGCCCATGTTCCACTTCAGGCCGAAACCGAGCCCGCCGGAGTCGGTGGGCTGCGTCACCCCGCCCCAGGCCGTGGACTCCTCCGCGATCGTCACCACACCCGGGGCACGCCGGTACACGGTCGCGTTCATCTCCTGGAGGAACGCCATGGCCGCCAGGTCCTCCCGGCCGCCGTAGGCGTTGGGCTCCCACTGGCCGTCCTCGCGCGAGTAGTCCAGGTAGAGCATGGACGCCACCGCGTCCACGCGCAGCCCGTCGATGTGGAACTCCTCGCACCAGTACACCGCGTTCGCCACGAGGAAGTTGCGCACCTCGGTGCGGGCGAAGTCGAACTCGTACGTGCCCCAGTCCGGGTGCTCGGCGCGCCGCGCGTCCCCGGGCTCGTACAGCGGATCCCCGTCGAACCGGGCGAGCGCCCAGTCGTCCTTCGGGAAGTGCGCCGGCACCCAGTCCATGATCACGCCGATGCCCGCCCGGTGGCAGGCGTCGACGAAGTACCGGAAGTCGTCCGGGGTGCCGAGCCGCGCGGTCGGCGCGTAGAAGCCGGTGACCTGGTAGCCCCAGGAGCCGTGGAAGGGGTGCTCTGCGACCGGCATCAGCTCGACGTGCGTGAAGCCGAGGTCCTTGACGTACGCCGGGAGTTCCTCGGCGAGCTGCCGGTAGTCCAGGCCCGGGCGCCAGGACGGCAGATGCACCTCGTACACCGAGAACGGCGCCTCGTGCACCGGCGTGCCGGCGCGGTGCGCCATCCACTGGGCGTCGCCCCACTCGTAGTGCGAGGCCGTCACGATCGACGCCGTGTCGGGCGGCTCCTCGGTGCGGCGGGCCATCGGGTCCGCCTTGAGGAAGCGGTGGCCGTAGCGGGAGGTGATCTCGAACTTGTACGCCGTGCCCTCACCGACGCCCGGCAGGAACAGCTCCCACACACCGGACGCGCCGAGCGAGCGCATCGGGAACTGCGTCCCGTCCCAGTAGGTGAAGTCCGCGGCGACCCGCACGCCCTGCGCGTTCGGCGCCCACACCGTGAACCGGGTGCCGGTCACGCCCTCGTGGGTCATGGGCTGCGCGCCGAGGGCCTGCCACAGCTGCTCGTGCCGGCCCTCGCGGATCAGGTGCAGGTCGAGCTCGCCGAGCGCGGGCAGGAAACGGTACGGGTCGTGCACCTCCTGCTCACCGCCCTCGTACACCACGTGCAGCGTGTACGCGGGGATCTCCGTCAGCGGCAGCACGCCGGCGAACAGGCCGTCGCCCTCCGAGACGAGCGGGGTGCGCTTGCCGCCGGCCACCACGCTCACCGAGCGGGCGAAGGGGCGCAGTGCCCGGAACAGGATCCCGCCGGGGACCGGGTGGGCGCCCAGCAGCGCGTGCGGATCGTGATGGGCGCCCGCCAGCAGGCGCCCGCGATCCTGAGGGCTCAGGGCGGGCGCGGTCGCGCCCGGGACCGGGCCGGACGGCTCCGGGATTGAGGTGTCGCGCAGGGCCACGGCTCAGTCTCCTCTCACAGCGAGGCGCTCGATCGCCGCCATCGGTACAGGCAGCCAGTCGGGGCGGTGCCGTGCCTCGTACAGCACCTCGTACACGGCCCGGTCCGTCTCATAGGCCCGGAGCAGTCCGTGCTTCTTGCGCGGGTCCCAGCCGGCGCGGGCGGCATAGCCCGCGCAGTAGGCCTCGCGGCAGCGTCGCGCCCACTCCGGGCGCCAGGGGCGGCGCTGCCGGGCGGCGTAGTCGAAGGAGCGCAGCATCCCGGCGATGTCCCGCACGGGGGAGTGGGCGCTGCGCCGTTCGGAGAGCGGCCGGGACGGCTCGCCCTCGAAGTCGATGACGAACCACTCGCGTCCGGCCCGCAGCACCTGACCCAGGTGCAGGTCGCCGTGGATGCGCTGGGCGGGCGGCCCGGCGTCGCAGGTGGTGAGGGCGGCGAACGCGGTCCGCAGGCCCGGCACGTACGGCTGGAGCGCGGGCACGCAGTGCGCGGCGGCGGCCAGCCGTTCGGTCATGGCGGCCGCCGTACGCCCGTTCTCCCCGGGCTCGCCGACCGGGAAGGCCGAGGCGAGGGCAAGGTGCACCTCCGCCGTGGCCGCGCCCAGCGCCCGGGCCTGGGCCGTGAAGTCGTCGCCGGCGGCCAGGGCGTGCAGCGCCAGCGTCCAGCCGTCGGAGGCGTCCCGCAGATACGGCTGGAGCACGCCGAGAGTGGCCTTGAACGGATGCTTCGTCTGGAACCAGGCCACGGGCGCGGGCACCCGGTGGCAGCCCTGCCGGGCCAGCGCGCCCGGCACCTCCAGGTCCGGGTTGACGCCCGGCTGGATGCGCCGGAAGACCTTCAGGATGTACTCGTCGCCGTACACCAGCGAGGAGTTGGACTGCTCCGCGTCCAGCAGCCGCGGCACCAGTCCGCCGGGCACCGGCTGGTCCGGGTGGCAGTCGAACCGCAGGGGACCGGCGGTGCCGGGGTGGCGCAGCCGGTCCAGGAGGAGCTGGGCCGAACGGGGGTCGTGCAGCGCGTCGTAGACCGTCAGACCGGCCAGCGGCCCGTCCTGCACCCGCCCGATGAGCGCCCGCCCGAGACGTGGCGACGGATGCTCCCGCACGCCGAGCAGAAGCTGGTAGCAGTCGCCGGCCGGGGGAGCGCCGCCCGGGGACGGCACACCCGTGTGACCGGCGTGACCGGCGTGGACCAGCAGGTGCAGACAGCCCGGGAACAGCTCGGTCATCGACAGCAGACCGAGCTCCGTGACGGGCCGGTCCTTGCCCGCGAACCAGCGCTGCCGGGGCAGCCAGTCGCGCAGCAGCCCGCCGAGCGACTCCATGGGCTCGGCCAGGCGCGTGAGACCCGGGCCGAGGGATGCGGTCTTCGGCATGGTCACGCCTCCTTTCGTCGGCGCGTGCTCACAGTCGCCGGCCGATGCGGGATGCGACTCGAGTGAGCCGGAACCAGTAGAAGCCGTGGCCCCCGAGGGTCAGCAGATACGGCAGCTCGCCGATCGCGGGGAAGCGGACCCCGCCGAACAGCTCCACCGGATGGCGCCCGGCGAACTCGCGCAGATCGAGTTCGGTGGGCTGCGCGAACCGCGCGAAGTTGTTCACGCACAGCACCAGGTCGTCCTCGTACTCGCGCAGGAAGGCCAGCACCGCGGGGTTGGAGGACGACAGTTCGGTGTACGAGCCGAGGCCGAAGGCCGGGTTCTGCTTGCGGATCTCGATCATGCGGCGGGTCCAGTGCAGCAGCGACGACGGCGACGACATCGACGCCTCGACGTTGGTGACCTGATGGCCGTAGACCGGGTCCATGATCGCCGGCAGGTAGAGGCGGCCCGGGTCGCAGGTGGAGAACCCGGCGTTGCGGTCGGGCGTCCACTGCATCGGGGTGCGCACCGCGTCCCGGTCGCCGAGCCAGATGTTGTCGCCCATGCCGATCTCGTCGCCGTAGTACAGGATGGGCGAGCCGGGCAGGGCCAGCAGCAGCGCGGTGAACAGTTCGATGGTGTGCCGGTCGTTGTCCAGCAGGGGAGCGAGGCGCCTGCGGATGCCGATGTTGGCGCGCATGCGCGGGTCCTTGGCGTACTCGGCCCACATGTAGTCGCGCTCTTCGTCGGTGACCATTTCGAGGGTCAGCTCGTCGTGGTTGCGCAGGAACATGCCCCACTGGCAGCCCGAGGGGATGGCCGGGGTCTTGGCCAGGATTTCCGAGACCGGGTAGCGGGACTCGCGCCGCACCGCCATGAAGATGCGCGGCATGACCGGGAAGTGGAACGCCATGTGGCACTCGTCGCCGCCGCTCGCGTAGTCGCCGAAGTAGTCGACGACGTCCTCGGGCCACTGGTTGGCCTCCGCGAGCAGCACGGTGTCCGGGTACTGCGCGTCGATCTCCTTGCGCACCCGCTTCAGGAAGGAGTGCGTGGCGGGCAGGTTCTCGCAGTTGGTGTCCTCGGCCGCGTACAGGTACGGCACCGCGTCCAGCCGGAAGCCGTCGATGCCCAGGTCCAGCCAGAACTTCAGCGCGGCCAGGATCTCCTCCTGGACGCGCGGGTTCTCGTAGTTGAGGTCCGGCTGGTGCGAGAAGAAGCGGTGGAAGAAGTACTGGCCGCGCACCGGGTCGAACGTCCAGTTCGACGTCTCGGTGTCGACGAAGATGATCCGGGCGTCCGGATAGCCCTTGTCGTCGTCGGCCCACACGTAGTAGTCGCCGTAGGGGCCGTCGGGGTCCTTGCGCGACTCCTGGAACCACGGGTGCTGGTCGCTGGTGTGGTTCATGACGAAGTCGATGATCACGCGCATGCCGCGCTGGTGGGCGGCGTCCACGAACTCCACGAAGTCGGCCAGGTCACCGAACTCCGGCAGCACGGCCGTGTAGTCGGAGACGTCGTAGCCGCCGTCGCGCAGGGGGGATTTGAAGAACGGCGGCAGCCACAGGCAGTCGACGCCGAGCCACTGGAGGTAGTCGAGCTTTGCGGTCAGGCCCTTCAGGTCACCGACGCCGTCACCGTCGCTGTCCTGGAACGAGCGGACGAGCACCTCGTAGAAGACGGCGCGCTTGAACCACTCAGGGTCCCGGTCCCTGGCGGGAGTGTCCTCGAAGGTGTCCAGCACGGGCTCGTTCACGGTCATGACGTTTCTGCCCCTCCGTTCCCCTGCGAGGCGGGCGGCGAGTGGACGTGGAAGACATGCGCGGGAGCCCGCCCGGGCTCCAGGCGCACGTAGTTGTTCCTGCTCCAGTGGTAGGTCTCGCCGGTGAGTTCGTCGCGCACCGGCACCGACGCGTGCCAGTCCAGGCCGAGTTGCGGCATGTCCAAGGAGACCGTGGCCTCCTGGGCGTGGTGCGGGTCGAGGTTGGCGACCACCAGGACGACGTCGGAGCCGGTGCGCTTGCTGTACGCGATGAGGGCGTCGTTGTCCGTGTGGTGGAAGCGCAGGTTCCTGAGCCGGTGCAGCGCGGGGTGTTCCCGGCGGATGGTGTTGAGCCGGGTCAGCAGCGGGGTGATGGTGCGGCCCTCGCGTTCGGCGGCTTCCCAGTCGCGGTGCCTGAGCTGGTACTTCTCCGAGTCGAGGTACTCCTCGCTGCCCTCTTTCAGCGGGGTGTTCTCACACAGCTCGTAGCCGGAGTAGATGCCCCAGGCCGGGGAGAGGGTCGCGGCGAGGACGGCGCGGACCTCGAAGGCGGGGCGGCCGCCGTGCTGGAGGTAGGCGTGCAGGATGTCGGGGGTGTTGGCGAAGAAGTTCGGCCGCATGTAGGAGGCGGCCTCCCCGGACAGCTCCGTGAGGTACTCGGTCAGCTCCTGCTTGGTGTTGCGCCAGGTGAAGTACGTGTAGGACTGCTGGAAGCCGATCTGGGCCAGCGTGTGCATCATCGCCGGGCGGGTGAACGCCTCGGCCAGGAAGATCACGTCGGGGTCGGTGCGGTTGATGTCCGCGATGACCCGCTCCCAGAAGACGACCGGCTTGGTGTGCGGGTTGTCCACCCGGAAGATCCGCACCCCGGCATCCATCCAGTGCCGCAGCACCCGGCAGGTCTCGGCGATCAGGCCGTCCATGTCGGCGTCGAAGGCGATGGGATAGATGTCCTGGTACTTCTTCGGCGGGTTCTCCGCGTAGGCGATGGTGCCGTCCGGGCGGTGGTGGAACCACTCGGGGTGTTTTTGCACCCAGGGGTGGTCCGGGGAGCACTGCAGGGCGAAGTCCAGCGCGATCTCCAGCCCCAGCTCCCGGGCCCGGTCCACGAACCAGACGAAGTCCTCCAGGGTGCCCAGCCGGGGGTGGACGGCGTCGTGGCCGCCCTCGGGCGAGCCGATCGCCCAGGGCACGCCGACGTCGTCGGGGCCGGGGGAGAGGGTGTTGTTCCTGCCCTTGCGGAAGGTCGTGCCGATGGGGTGGATCGGGGGCAGGTAGACCACGTCGAAGCCCATCGCCGCGATCGCCGGCAGCCGGCGGGCCGCGGTGCGGAACGTGCCGTGCGGCTGCTGCCGGGTGCCCTCCGAGCGCGGGAAGAACTCGTACCAGGAGCCGTACAGGGCCCGCTCCCGCTCCACGAGCAGGGGCAGCGGCTCGGAGGTCGTGACCAGGTCCCGCAGCGGATGGCGGGCCAGGACCTCGTCCACCTCCGGCGTCAACGCCGCCGCCAGCCGCGCCGCCGGGGGCAGCGTGTCGTCGCGCAGCGCCTGCGCGGCGTCGAGCAGCACACCGCGGCCGGCTTCCCTGGGAACGCCGGCCGCCGCTCGCTCGTGGAGTTCGGCGCCCTCTTCGAGGACCAGACCGGGATCGATGCCGGCCGGCACCTTTATGCCCGCCGTGTGGCGCCAGGTGGCCACCGGATCGCTCCAGGCCTCCACCCGGTACGTCCAGCGGCCGACGGCGTCCGCGGTGACCTCCGCGCCCCAGCGGTCGCTGCCCGGGGCCAGCTCACGCATCGGCGTCCACGGGCCGGGGCGGCCCTCCGGATCCTTCAGGACGACATGGGCGGCGACCGCGTCGTGCCCCTCCCGGAACACGGTGGCGGTGACCTCGAACGTCTCTCCCACGACCGCCTTGGCCGGCCGGTTGCCGCCCTCCACGGCCGGGCGGACGTCCCGTACCGGGATACGGCCGATGGCCCGGGTCCTGCTCATGGTCCTCACCTCCACCGTGCTCGAAAGCCGGGCCCACGGGCCCGGTCCAGGGGACAAGAAGTTTGGGAAGGCGGCTACCGTCCCGCGGGGGAGCGCCGCTCCGCCGCCGGCGGTCTTCGCCGGACCGCGGTGGCCGGACGGGGCCGTTCGGCCTGTTCCTGCAGACAGGTGACCTGCGGGTCCTGCGCGTAGGCGGCCTGCGGTTCGCGCGCATAGGTGACCTGCGGTTCGTGTGCGCAGGCCGTCTGCGGTTCCGGCGCAGAGGCGACCTGGTTCTGTTCCTGGACCGAGGCGACCTGGTTCGTGCGCAGATACCGCTCGGCCGCGTCCGCCGCCTCCCGCGCGCAGCGCTTGCCCATCAGCACACAGAGCGTGTAGCCGGAGTCCTCGAACGTGGTCCGCACCGTGCGGTCGTTCGGTGCCGCGAGCATCACGCGTTCCCAGGCCCGGTAACGCCGCAACTGCCGGGCGACTTCGGCTTTGGCGGGTAGCAGCATGGCGCCGATCACCTTTCGGGCTACGAGGGGCACGGTCTCCCCGACGGTCGGACGGCGGCCGTGCGCACAGCGGCACGGACCCGTAACGGCGATCGAGTTCTTCACACATGGTGCACGGGTGACGACGCAACGTCTTGTTGGATCTTCAACCAATAGCGGCTCGACTGAGCCGCCGACATCGCCCAGGCTTGCTCACTTGGGCGCTCCAGCGCCTCATCTGTGCGCTCGTGTTGCACGAACGGGCTAGCACCCTCAGGCTGAGGGTGACTCAGAAGCGATACGCGCTCACGTTCCGTGTTCGGGGCTCGTCCCGCAGGACCGCGGGAGCGAGGAGGAGCTGAGCTTCGCGGTGAGGAGCCGACCGATGAAGACCGCAGTGCCCTGCTACTACCACCTCGACGTGGAAGTCAGCCCGGAACGGGTGGGACAGGTCAGCCGCATTCTGGCCGCTCACCTGAGGTTCTGGGACCTGGACAACCTGATCCAGCCCGTCTGCGGCGGTGCCGAGATGCTGCTCAAGGCGATCGATGAGCACGCCACGGACAAGAACACGTCGATCGAGATGTGGTGGAACGGGCAGCACCTGATCACCGCCATCGGGGACAACGACCGCGCTCTGCGCCCGGACCAGGAGCTTCGTGGCTGTCTGGAGCACCTCGCGGCGATGAGCGACGGCTGGGGCTGCTGCGCCACCGAGACCGGCAGCAAGGTCATCTGGTTCTCGCAGCGCGCCCGGGCCGGCGAACGCGTCCCGCTGGTGCCGACCGCGCCCTTCCCGCACCTCAGCGAGGGCCTCGACGTGCCCCGCGAGGTGCGCGTCGCACAGCTGGCCGGCCCGGCCGGCACTCCGGACGAGGTCCTGGAGGACGCCCGGTGACCCGGCGGCAGACCCGGAAAGGGGCGTCCGCGTGGAGCGGACGCCCCTACCCGCTGGGCGCGGACTACGACGGGGAGGGCACCAACTTCGCGCTCTTCAGCGAGGTGGCCGAACGCGTCGAGCTGATCCTCGTCGACGACGACGGCACCCACACCCGGGTACCGCTGACCGAGGTCGACGGCTTCGTCTGGCACGGCTACCTCCCCGGCGTCGGCCCCGGCCAGCGCTACGGCTACCGCGTGCACGGGCCGTGGGCTCCCGCCGCCGGCCACCGCTGCAACCCGGCGAAGCTGCTCCTCGACCCCTACGCACGCGCGGTCGACGGGCAGATCGACAACCACCCCTCGCTCTACGAACGGAACCCGGACGGCCCCGACCCGGCCGACAGCGCCGGGCACACCATGCTCGGTGTGGTGACCGACCCGGCCTTCGACTGGGGCGACGACGCCCGGCCCTGCCGGCCCTACGCCGACACGGTGATCTACGAGGCGCACGTCAAGGGCCTGACCCGCACCCATCCCGGGGTGCCCGCGGAACTGCGCGGCACCTACGCCGGGCTCGCCCACCCCGCGGCCGTCGAGCACCTCACCTCGCTCGGCGTCACGGCGGTGGAACTGATGCCGGTGCACCAGTTCGTCCACGACGGCGTGCTGCACGACCGCGGCCTGGCCAACTACTGGGGCTACAACACGATCGGCTTCTTCGCGCCGCACAACGGCTACGCCGCCCACGGCACCCGCGGCCGGCAGGTCGCCGAGTTCAAGCAGATGGTGAAGACCCTGCACGCGGCCGGGCTCGAGGTGATCCTCGACGTGGTCTACAACCACACCGCCGAGGGCAACGAGAAGGGCCCCACCCTGTCCTTCCGCGGCATCGACAACTCCTCGTACTACCGCCTGGTCGACGGCGACTGGGAGCACTACTACGACACCACCGGCACCGGCAACAGCCTGCTGATGCGCCACCCCTACGTGCTCCAGCTGATCATGGACTCGTTGCGGTACTGGGTCACCGAGATGCATGTCGACGGCTTCCGCTTCGACCTCGCGGCCACCCTGGCCCGGCAGTTCCACGAGGTGGACCGGCTGTCGGCGTTCTTCGACCTGATCCAGCAGGACCCGGTGATCAGCCGCGTCAAGCTGATCGCGGAGCCGTGGGACGTCGGCGAGGGCGGCTACCAGGTGGGCAACTTCCCGCCGCTGTGGTCGGAGTGGAACGGCATGTACCGCGACGCGGTCCGGGACTTCTGGCGGGGTGAGGACCACACGCTCGGCGAGTTCGCCTCCCGGCTGACCGGCTCCTCCGACCTGTACCAGCACAGCCGCCGCCGGCCCCGCGCCAGCGTCAACTTCGTGACCGCGCACGACGGTTTCACCCTGCGCGACCTCGTCTCCTACAACGACAAGCACAACGAGGACAACGGCGAGGACAACCAGGACGGCGAGAGCACCAACCGGTCCTGGAACTGCGGCGCCGAGGGTGCCACCCGCGACCCGGCCGTCCTGGAGCTGCGCGCCCGCCAGCAGCGCAACTTCCTCGCCACGCTGCTGCTCTCCCAGGGCATCCCGATGCTCTGCCACGGCGACGAGCTCGGCCGCACCCAGCGCGGCAACAACAACGCCTACTGCCAGGACAACGAGAGCTCCTGGATCGACTGGCGGCTCAGCGAGGAGCAGCGCGACCTGCTGGAGTTCACCCGGTACGTCATCCGGCTGCGCACCGGGCACCCCGTGCTGCGCCGCCGCCGCTTCTTCCTCGGCGAGACCATGACCCGCGCGGACCAGCCGCTGCCCGACCTGGTGTGGCTGGCGCCGGACGCCCAGGAGATGACCGACGACGACTGGCAGCGCGGCGACGCGCACTCCGTCGGGGTCTTCCTCAACGGCGACGCCATCGCCGAACCCGACCCGTGCGGCCACCCGGTCGTCGACGACTCGTTCCTCCTGCTGTTCAACAGCCACTGGGAGCCGGTCGACTTCCGCCTCCCGGACGCCGCCTACGGCGAACGCTGGACGGCCCTGATCGACACCGCCGCCCCGGAGGGCCCGCCCGACGAGGCGGAGCACAAGGCGGGCACGGTGCTGACGGTCGACGCACGCAGCCTGGTGCTGCTGTCGCGGCCTTCCCGCACCGAGGCCGGGTGACCGACTGCCGGCGACCAGGGGATGTCAGCGGATCGGTCAGCGGCCCCGGCGCGCCGTCACCGTGAACTGCGCGCCGTCGTGGTCGCGCAGCACGGCCTCGTCGCTGCCCTTGGACAGCACGCTGCCACCGTGCAGTTCCGCGGCCCGGGTGCAGGCCTCGACGTCGTCGACGCTGAAGTGGACCTGCCAGTGCGGCCGGATCGTCGGGTCGGGGGCCGCCTCCAGCGCCCCCGACTCGATCCGCGCCACCACGTCACCGCGGCTGCGCAGCACGACCTCCCCGCCCTCGTAGTGGACCTCGCAGCAGCCGGGGCTCTGAGACGCCCAGTCGAGGACCTCGCCGTAGAAGATGGCGGCGTCGAAGGCGTCCCGCGTGTGCAGCGTGATGAAGGCCGGCTGCGCGTTGCGCCAGGTCTCCCAGTCGGTGAACAGGTCGCCCTCCCAGATCCCGAAGGACGCCCCGTCCCGGTCGGCCAGCAGCGCCGCCCGCCCCGGCGGCAGCGAGATCGGCCCGACCGCGACCGTGCCCATCCGTTCCTGCACCCGTGCCACCGCGTCGTCCGCGCTCCGCACGGCGAAGTACGGCGTCCACGCCACCGCCATCTGCCACATGGTGGCCACCCCCGCGATCCCGGCCACCGGCGAGCCGTCCGCCAGCGCGATCCGGAAGCGGTCGCCGAGTTTGGCGGGCCGCCATTTCCAGCCCAGCACGGCCCCGTAGAACTCCTCGGTCGCCTTGACGTCCCGGCTGGTCAGGCTCACCCAGCACGGTGCGCCGAACACGGAGTGTGAAGAGATGACGTCCTTCGTGCCGGACGGGGTGGGGATGTCGTGGTTCATGGCAGTCGCGTCCTGATCTCGTCGGCCTGGCAGCCACCGGAGGAATGACACCAGTGTCCAACCGGAACCCCCGTGGGCGCCTGCCGAGTACCCCGGCGACGACAGCAAAACGGTGTGGTGGACCGGCCCGGACCGCCCCGGTGGCACCGGGGCGGGCCGAGTGACGACGATGGAGGCGTCGGACACTGTGTCAAGGCACTCAAGCACCCCACGAGGCCATGGGGACAGCGGCGCACCGGACCCGGAGGTGACCATGCCCACGGACGGGGGCTCGGAGCGGATCTTCCAGTTGCAGGAGGAAGTCCGGCAGCTGAAGGAGGCGGTCGTCTCCCACGCGGTCGTGGACCAGGCGATCGGGATGGTCGTCGTGCTCGGCCGGATCTCGCCCGACCAGGGCTGGGCCGTGCTGAAGGAGGTCTCCCAGCACACCAACATCAAGCTGCGCAACGTCGCGGAACTGATCCTCGTGTGGGGACGCACGGGTGTGATGCCCCGGGAGATACGGGCCGAGCTGGAGGACGCCCTCGACCGCGTCGGACCGACCCAGATCCCCGACGCGCCGCCGGAGCAGTGATCCCCCGGCGGCGCAGGCGAAGGGCGGTCACCGGGCCTCGGTCAGCAGCTCCTCGCGCAGATGGGCGAAGCAGCTGCTGAGCAGCCGGGAGACGTGCATCTGCGAGATGCCGAGCTGCTCCGCGATGCGGCTCTGCGTCATGCCCTTGAAGAACCGCAGGTAGAGGATGATCCGCTCGCGCTCCGGCAGCGCCTCCAGACAGGGCCTGACGGCCACGCGGTTGACGACCGTGTCGAAGGCCGGGTCCGGCCCGCCGAGCGCGTCCCCGAGGGCGTAGCCGTCCGTGCCGGGCATCTCCGCCTCCAGCGACAGGGCGGAGAAGCACTCCAGCGCCTCCATGCCGGTGCGCACCTCGCCCTCGGTGAGGTGGGCGTACTCGGCGATCTCGGCGACCGTGGGGGAGCGGCCGGGGGTGGTCTGCGACAGCTCCTTGGCGGCGTGCCGTACGCGGTTGCGCAGGTCCTGGACCCGGCGGGGGACGTGCAGCGTCCACATGTGGTCGCGGAAGTGGCGCTTGATCTCGCCGGTGACCGTCGGCACGGCGTAGGCCTCGAAGGCGTTGCCGCGCGCCGGGTCGTAGTGGTCGACGGCCTTGACGAGACCGAGGGCAGCCACCTGGTAGAGGTCCTCCAGGGCCTCGCCCCGGCCCCGGAAGCGGACGGCGATCCGCTCGGCCATGGGCAGCCAGGCCTCGACCAGCTCGTCGCGCAGGGCCTTGCGCTCGGGCCCCTCGGGCAGCCGCGCGAGGCGTTCGAACGCCGCGGCGGTGTCGGGAGCGTCGTCGTGGGGGTGCGTTCTGGTGCTGCCGGCGATACGCATGGTGCGCACCTCCCTGAGCAGGTGCCGAAAGGACAGACACCGTGGGAAGCACGGGCCCGGACCTCACGGAGGGCGCCGGGGGCCCGGGCGTCTCCCACGGACGTGCCTCCGGTCCGAAGCACTTCATCGCCCGTTCCCGGGCGGGGAGACCACGAAACAATTCCGACAATACGCCCATTCGTGGGCATGGGCTTTTCCAGAAGCCGCTGCCGTTTCGGGTACGTCTCCTGCCCCCGCCTTGGACCGATTGCCTCTGCGACAGAGCTGATCCCGGCCGCATGGAGCCGGAGACCTTCCCCGAAGAGCCGGCCGACGCGCTCGTCGGGCATCGCCGGCATCGTCCTCAGCCGCGACCGCCTCATGGGTTTCGGGCAGGCGATCACCATGCCGCTGTTCTTCGGCTCCAGCGCCCTGTACCCGGTGTCCGTGATGCCGGACTGGCTCCAGGCGGTCAGCAAGGCCAACCCGCTCAGCTACGAGGTCGACGCCCTGCGCGGGCTCCTCCTCGGCACACCGCACCACCTGGCCTCCGACTTCGCGGTGCTGTGCGTGGCCGCCACCCTCGGCGTCGGTGCCGCCTCGGCCCTGCTGGGCCGTCTGGCCCGTTGATCTTCACCCTGGAAAGTGATGTGCGGCACGCCGCTGCAAGCGCTTTCTCCGTTTGTTTCCGGATAACCGCTGGGCACGGCTTGATCACCGATCAAATGGGATGAACTGCCAGGCCACAGCGCATTCCGCTCATTTGACAGTGCGCTCGGACCACAGATAGGAAGCAGCTTCCAGAGGTCGAGAGGGGCAGCGTGTACGAGCCGAACGTGGTCGGGGACTGGCAGGAGTACGACGAGCATGCCGGTCTGCGCGTCCGCGTCCACCGTCTGGAACTGGCCGAGCCGCCCCGCGGCCGGGACGACGCCGCGGAGGGGCTGACGTACTTCAGTCTCCGCGTGACCGTCGAGAACCGCGGCAGCCGGCACCTCGGCATCCATCTCGAGGACGGCCAGATCGACGTGCGGATCGGCCCGGAAGGGGAGAGTGCCTTCCTCGACTGGCGCAACTCGCAGTTCATCGAGGGCTTCGACGTCTACCCGCTGCGCCGGGCCACCGCCGTGCTGTACGCGGCAGGCGCCGAGGCGTCCCTCAGCCTCGTGGACGTCCAGGTCCAGCTGCGCGTCGAGGAGGAGTGGGCCGACCGCCGGCTGTGGTCGGGCGGCATCGGCGCGCAGGAAGGGCCCGCCGGGACGCAGCAGGGCGCGCTGCGCGACAGCCTGGCCCACCAGGTGAGCGTCTTCCTCCAGGACCAGGCGGGGGAAGGCACCGCCTGATCCGGCGTCAAGGCGTCCCGCGGGTCAGTGCGGGATGCCGTCGATGATCTCGCGGGCGCCCTGGCGCAGCAGGGCCACGGCGACCGAGGTGCCGAGCGTGGCCGGGTCGAGCCGGCCCGCCCACTCGTGGGCGTTCAGCCGGGTCTTGCCGTCCGGGGTGAACACACAGGCCCGCAGGGACAGTTCGCCGCTGCGGTCCACCCGCGCGAACCCGGCGATGGGGCTGTTGCAGTGGCCCTGGAGCACATGCAGGAACATGCGCTCGGCGGTGGTCTCCCGGTGGGTGTCCGGGTCGCCGAGACCGCTCACCGCGTCGATCAGGTCGGCGTCGTCCTCCCGGCACTGGAGCGCCAGCACGCCCGCGCCGATGGGCGGCATCATCGTCTCGGTGGACAGGATCTCGGTGATGACGTCCTGCCGGCCGATGCGCTCCAGGCCGGAGACCGCGAGCAGCAGGGCGTCGGCCTCTCCGGCGGCCAGCTTCGCCAGGCGCCGGTTGGCGTTGCCCCGGAACGGCACGCACTGAAGATGCGGGTGCGTGGCGGCCAGTTGGGCGACCCGGCGCACCGAGGAGGTGCCGATCCGCGTCCCGGCCGGCAGCTCGTCCAGGGTGAGCCCGCCCGGGTGGATCAGGGCGTCCCGGATGTCGTCCCGCTCGAGGAACGCGGCGAACACCGTCCCCGCCGGGAGCGGCCGGTCGGCGGGCACGTCCTTCACGCAGTGCACGGCGAGGTCGGCCTCACCGGCCAGCAGCGCCGCGTCGACCTCCTTGGTGAACGCGCCCTTGCCCTCGACCTTGGACAGATCACCCATCCACTTGTCGCCGGTGGTCTTCACCGGTACGACCTCGGTGCGCACTCCGGGATGGGCGGCGGCCAGCTCGTCCCGGACTCGCTCCACCTGGGCGAGCGCCATCGGGGAGTCGCGGGAGACGATACGGATCAGTTCGGGGACGGACATGCCGACACGATAGACCCTCCCGGGGACACGGTCGTGCCGTACCTCCCCCGACCGCCCTTCGGCGTACGTCAGTTCGGGACGAGCGGCTCGCTCAGTTCGACCGCCCGCAGGGCCGCGGCCAGGGCCCGCTCGTCGCCCACGTCGAGGGCGGTGTCGGTGAGCTTGATGACGTGTTCGTCGCCGTGGGCGAGGGCCCGTTCCAGCACCTCCTCGGCGGTGCGGCCGGGCGCGGGGACGTGAGAGAGGGGCTCGGCGTGGGCGTACATGGCCGTGACCGCCGCGGACGCGGTCCACGCCGCGTGCAGACTCGGCGCCCACAGCTCGCGGGGCAGGGAACCGAGGGCGCGCAGCACGGCGTTGGGGGCCGTCGCCGCATGCACCAGCATGGTCTCCTCCCCGTGGCCGTGGGTGGCGTACCGATGGGTCGCGGCCCGGACCAGTTCGACCAGGCGTGCGCGTGCCGTGTCCGGGTCGGTCACCTCGCTCGCCCACAGCGGCAGCCGCCGTACGGCTGCCAGCCGGTCGGGAAAACCGCCCCGGGGATCGGCGATCGGCGGCACGGCGTCCAGGGACCGCGCCGCACTCGGCGCGGCGGGCAGTACGGCGATGCCGGACACGGGACGGTGCCGGGCCGCCCAGTAGCCCAGCCCGTGGGCGAGTTCGGCGAGCCGCGGGGCGCTCTCGCCGGCTTCCAGCGCTCGTACGGCGTGGCCGACGCGGATCACCGGATGCGTGGAGCCGCCGTACAGCCCCGGCAGCAGCCGGGGCCACCAGGCCGCGAGGACGTCCCGCCACGGCTGCTGCGCCAGGGCGTGGCCGAAATACCCGATCCAGTCGGCGGCCCGGCGCGGATCTCCCAGCGCCTCGCGCCAGTCGGCGTCGGTCACCGGTGCCACGGGGGTGGGGAAGTCCTCCAGCTTGGGCCGGTACAGATCCAGCCAGCGGTGCACGGCGCTCGCCTGCCCGTGCGCGGCCAGCGCCTCCACGACCATGGGGGCGTGGTTGGTGAGCCGGCCGAGCCGCTCCGGCCCCGAGGCGTGGAGCCGTTCGAGGGCTTCCTCGAGTGTCCCTGTCGTGTCGTGTGCGTCCATGACCGGGACGCTATGCGCCCGCCCCGCGCCGGCGGATCGGACGCGGGGCGGAAGCCGGGCCCGGCCGGGGACCTAGGTCACCGGCCGGGGCCGTGAGATCAGGCGTAGGGGTCGAACGCGATGCCCGAGGGCTTGGCCGACGCCAGGTGGTTCGCGAAGTTGGCGTCCTTCAGGCCGAAGTTGGCGCTGCCGAAGTCGTACGACGTGAGCTTGTCGCGGACCCCGGCGGGGTAGCCGTTCCAGCCGACCAGCGGCGGGTACTGCCAGGAGCCCTTGTGGTTCTCGGGCGGCTCGTCGTTCGCGTTGGCGAGACGGAAGCAGTGGGTGCTCGCCCCGTCCTTGTGGTAGACGATCTTCGGGTGCGTGCCGTCGAAGCGGACCTGCGACGCCGCCTGCACGCTGAACGAGCCGTGGGCGGACGTCGAGACGTACTTGACCTGGTTGTCCTGCACGAACACCGCGACGTGCTCGAAGTCGTGCCGGTGGCCGCCGATACTGCTGCCGGCCACCGCCTGGTCCTTCTCGAAGTAGAGGGCGTACAGGATGGCGCACCAGCCGTTGTTGCACTTGGAGCGCGCGTAGCCGTTGGTGTTGTCCAGGTCCGAGGCGTCGCGGCAGTCGCCGTTCAGTGCGCCGGTCGGGTTGAGCCCGCCGTTGACGGTGCCGTCCGCGCCGATGGCGGGCGTGGAGTAGCAGCCGTCGGTGTCGTAGTCGTAGGCGGGCTGGTACGTCTTCTCCAGCGCGTCTGCGTTGGCGGGCAGCGCCCGCGGCGGGGCGGCGAAGGCCGTGGCGGGGAAGGCGAGGACGAGGGCGGCGGCACCGGCCACTCCGGTGAGCCATCTCCTGCGGGGTGCGAACGGGCGTGACGACACTGCGTCCTCCTCTTGGGCGCAGCCCAACGGCTGTGGGGGAAAGGGAGGTTCAGCTTCCAGGTTGAACGCGTCCATGCCAAGAGGAAGAGGTGATCTCAGAGGTGAACCGCCCCCTAACAGCCGGAGTCCGCGCGCCGTTTCAGACCATGTCGTCCGGGATGTCGGCCGCCGCCTCCTCGGGTGCGAGATCCGGCCGGAGCCGCAGCCAGGACGGCTGCCGCAGCAGCCCCTCCCGGGTGCGGGTGCTGTAGCGGACCTCGCCGACCAGCCGGGGTACGACCCAGTGCGCGCCGGGAGCCCGCGGGGCGGGGTCGAAGGGGCAGCGGTCGGTCGCGGCGGCCCGCAGCAGCCCGGCGAGTTCCGTCCGTTCGGCCTCGCTCCAGCCGGTGCCCACACTCCCGACGTAGCGCAGCCGCCCCGCGGCACGCTGCCCGACCAGCACGGCACCGGGCAGGCCGGTGAGCCGGCCCTTGCCGGGCTGCCAGCCGCCGACCAGGACGTCCTCGGTGCGCATGTTGCGGATCTTGATCCAGGCCCGGGAGCGCACCCCCGGCTCGTACACCGAGTCCAGCCGCTTGCAGACCAGGCCCTCCATGCCGTGCTCGCGCGTGGCGGCCAGGGCCTCGGCGCCGTGGCCGACGATCGCGGCCGGGGTCGACCAGGAGGGCCCGGCAAGGCCGAGGTCCTCCAGCGCCGCGCGGCGCCGTGCGTAGGCCAGCCGGATCAGCGACCGGTC
This sequence comes from Streptomyces africanus, assembly GCF_002150735.1. GTDB lineage: Bacteria > Actinomycetota > Actinomycetes > Streptomycetales > Streptomycetaceae > Streptomyces > Streptomyces africanus. The sequence goes on along the minus strand of NZ_MUKA01000017.1, from coordinate 39,775 downwards.
CCCGAGGTGCATCAGGTCGAACAGCGCGAGGTGGACCGGCACCTCCGCCGCCCGCCGGGCCGCCCTCGCGGGCGCGTGGGCCAGGCCCATGCGGGACTGGAGCAACTGGAAGCTGGCCCGGCCCTGTTCGTCCAGGGCCAGGATCTCCCCGTCCAGCACGGCGGGCACGGGACCCAACGCGGTGCCCAAGGGCCGCAGTTCGGGGTACGCGGCCGTGATGTCCTCCCCGGAACGGGCGCGCAGCAGCACGCTGCCGTCCCCGGGGCAATAGACCACCACCCGCTGGCCGTCCTGCTTGGTCTCATAGGCCCAGCGCGCGTCCTGCGCGGCGGGCGGCAGGGTGCCGGGCGTCGCGAGCATGGGCGGGATCAGGGGCAGGTCCACGGGTGAGTTGTGGACGGACCGGGCTGCGGTCACGCGCGTTTCCGCGTCTTTCCCCCGAACGGCGACATCGGTGAATTACTTGAGTTAGGCAACGAGATGGTAACGTGGCTCGCATGTCCACACCACCGCTCCCCGACGTCCCCTCCCCGGAAGTGATCGAGATCGAGCGTGCGCTCACCCGTATCACGTACCTGAGCACGCGCGCCCGCCAGCACGACCGGCTGATGGCCCTGGCGGGGGTGCCGCTCGACCGGGCCGCCGTCGCGCTGCTGCGGCAGGTCGCCGACTCCGAGCCGCTGCGGCCGGGGGAGCTCGCCGCCCGGCTGGGAGTGGAGGCCTCGCACGTCACGCGCACGGTGCAGCAGTTGCAGAAGTCCGGCTACGTCACCCGCGTGCCCGACCCCGACGACCGCCGCGCCCAGCGCATCGAGCTCACCGACACCGGCCGGCAGGCCATCGCCAAGGTCCGCGAGGTCGGGGTCCGCGGCATGCAGATGGCCCTGTCCGACTGGTCCCCCGACGAGCTGCGGCAGCTCGCCACGCTCTTCCACCGTATGGTCGACGACTTCCTCGCCCACGCCGTCGACGAGGAGCCCGAGGACCGGTCCGCCCCCGCCGGCCGGGCCTGACCCCCTCAGGTCACCGTGCGGCCGGATCGCGCGGACCCGCGCGCTCGGCGACCGCGGGACCGGGCGGTGCGGGCTCGCGCAGCCGGCACAGCAGCAGCCGCCCCACCGCGGGCAGGGCGATGAGCGGCAGCAGGGCCGTCCGCAGGGACGTCGCATCGGCCAGCACCCCGAGCAGGGGCGCGGCGAGGCCGCCGACGCTCACCGTCAGCCCCAGCGTGACCCCGCTCGCGGTGCCCACCCGCCGGGGCAGACAGTCCTGGCCCAGGGTGATGTGCAGCGAGAACGGCACGTACAAGCCCGCCGACGCGAGCGCGACGAACAGGTACACCAGCGGCCCCGGCACCAGGACCAGACCGGCCACGGCGAGCACCGTCAGCGCGTACGACCGGCGCACCACCGCCAGCCGCCCGTACCGCTCGGCCAGCCGCCCCCCGGCCAGCGTGCCCACCGCACCACCGGCGTAGAGCACGAACAGCGCCGCCGTACCGGCCGGCTCCCCGCCCCCGGTCCGCTCCCGCACGTACAGCGAGACGAACGCGCTCAGACCGACGAACACGACCGAGCGGCAGATCACGGCCCCGGACAGCCGCAGGAAGGCCGGCCAGTCGTCGCGGCCCGCGAGGACGGGCGCGACCGCCTGCGCCGCGCCGGACGCGGTCGCGCGCACCGCCGCCGCGCACAGTGCCGCTCCCGCCACCGCCGGGACGGCCAGCAGGGGAGAGGCGCGCAGGCCGCCGATCGCCATCACGGCGAGGACCAGCAGCGGTGCCAGGGCGAAACCGGCGTTGCCGCCGAAGGAGAACCAGCTCATCGCCGTGTGCCGGCCGTGCGCGACGGCCCGCGCCACCCGGGCGGCCTCCGGATGGTAGGCGGCCACCCCGGCCCCCGACACGGCGACGACCGCCAGGGTCCATGCGTAGGAGCCGGCCACCCCGCTCAGGGCGACGCCCGCCCCGGCTGTCAGCGCGCCGAGCGGCAGCAGCCACGGCATCGCCCACCGGTCGGTGAGCACCCCGAACAGCGGCTGCACCAGCGACGAGAGCAGGGAGGCGGCCAGGACGACGCCGGAGGCGGCGGCGTAGGAGTAGGCGCGCTCGGCGACGAAGTACGGCACCAGAGCGGCCACGGCGCCCTGGTAGACGTCCACGCAGGCGTGTCCCAGGGACATCAGAGCGACGGGCCGGTTGCGGCGGGAAGCGGTCACCCGGAGATCGTCGCCGCCGGGGTGCCCGGCCCGCTTCCGATAATCTGCCGGACTGTGCCGAACATCCGCCACATGCCGACGGCCCCGACCCGCGCCCAGCGGCTGACCGCGGGCGACCGCATCGACGCGCACCGGCACGACGACCACCAGATCGTCTACGCGGGCTCCGGCGTCGTCGCCGTCACCACCGACGCCGGCACCTGGTTCGCGCCCGGCACCCGCGCCATCTGGGTCCCGGCCGGCACCGTGCACGCCCACCGCGCCCACGGCCGGCTCGACCTGCACCTGATCGGCCTGCCCGCGGACGACAACCCCCTGGGGGGTGTCCGCGACGTCCCGCCTGCCCACCCTGCCGTCCTCGTCGTCAGCCCGCTGCTGCGCGAGCTGATCCTCGCCTACACCCGCGACCCCGGCGACGACAGCCCCGAGCGGCACCGGCTGCGCGCCGTCCTGTGCGACCAGCTGCGCCTCTCGCCCCAGCAGCCACTGCGCCTGCCCACGCCCGCCGACCCGCGCCTGGCCGCCGTCTGCGCGCTCGTGCACGCCGACCCGGCGGGCGCGGGCACCCTCGCCGCCCTCGGCGCCGCCACCGGCGTGGGGGAGCGCACCCTCAGCCGGCTCTTCCGCAGCGAGTTCGGCATGACGTTCCCGCAGTGGCGCACCCAGTCACGGCTCTACCACGCCCTGCGGATGCTGGCCGACGGCCTGCCCGTCACGACCGTCGCCCACCGCTGCGGCTGGTCCTCCGCCAGCGCCTTCATCGACGTCTTCCGCCGCTCGTTCGGCTACACCCCGGGTGCTCACCAACGGCATCGGCAGGACCCGGCGAACTGACCTTTCTACCGTCCAGTAATATCGCGCGGCAGGTCATCAGAGGAGGAACCGTGTCCCGGTCCGAACGCTCGCCCCTGCTGCTCGCCGGCCTGCTGGCCACCGCGGGTATCGCCCACTTCGCCACCCCACGCCCGTTCGACGCGACCATCCCGAGCGGCCTGCCGGGCACGCCCAGGACCTGGACCTACGTCAGCGGAGCCGCCGAGCTCGCGCTGGCCGCGGGCCTGACGCTGACGCGTACCCGCAAGGCCGCCGCGCTGGCCACGGCGGCCTTCTTCGTCGGGGTGTTCCCCGCCAACGTGAAGATGGCGGCCGACTGGCGCCACCGCCCCGCGCCGCAGAAGGCCGCGGCCTTCGGGCGCCTGCCGCTCCAGCTGCCCCTCGTGCTCTGGGCCCGCGGCGTCGCACGGAACGCGCGGGGCCGGTCGTGACCGCGCGCGTGGAGGCCGGGGACACGGTCGAGGACTTCGCCCTGCCCGACGAGACCGGCACCGTCCGCAGCCTGTCCGGGCTGCTCGCCGAGGGGCCGGTCGTGCTCTTCTTCTACCCGGCCGCCCTGACCCCCGGCTGCACCGCGCAGGCCTGCCACTTCCGCGATCTCGCCGCCGAGTTCGCCGCCGTCGGGGCGCGCCCCGTCGGCATCAGCGGGGACACCGTCGAGCGCCAGCAGGAGTTCGCCGGACAGCACGGCCTCGGCATGCCCCTGCTGTCCGACACCGACGGCACGGTCCGCGAGCGGTTCGGCGTGAAACGCGGCTTCTCCCTGGCCCCGACCAAACGCACCACGTTCGTCATAGGGCAGGACCGCACCGTCCTCGACGTCGTCCGCAGCGAACTGCGCATGAACGTGCACGCCGACCGGGCACTGGCCGCCCTGCGCGCGCACCGGAGCTGACACCGTCACGAATGCTCCGTCACGGTTGATAAGGGGCGGCAAAGGGATAATCCTGGACGATATGGAGGACGCCTCCGCTGCTGCGATCATCGACGCCCGCGGCACCGTGACGGGGTGGAGCGAGGGTGCCCGGCGACTGACCGGCTACCCCGCCGAAGAGGCCGTGGGCCGGTCCGTACGGGAACTGCTCGCCGAGGACGTGCCGCCGGAGGCGTTGTCCGCGCGGTCGGGCACCGTCATGGTGCGGCACCACGACGGCTATCTGGTCGGGCTGCGCGTCACGGCCTCCGCCGTGACCGGCCGGGACGGGGCACCGGAGGGCTTCGTGATCACCGCCGAACCCCCCGGCAGCGCCGAGACGTCCCTGGCCGGCAAGGCCTTCCAGCAGGCGTCCATGTCGATGTCCGTGTTCGACACCGACCAGCGCTATCTGCGGCTCAACGACGCCGCCTGCCATGTGATGGGCGTGCCCGAGGAGACCCTGCTCGGGCGGCACTTCCCGGAGACCGTCGAGGAGGCCGAGCACAGCCAGGGCTTCAACTGGCACCTCCGGCACGTCGTCGAGACCGGCCGCCCGCTCCGCTACGAGAGCTACACGGGCGCCCCGGCCCTGAACCGGGAGCACGCCTGGGTCACCGAGATGTGGCCGGTCCGCGACCACTCCGGCGAGCTCCTGGGCACCGCCCTGGCCGCGTTCGACAGCACCGAGCAGTACTGGGCGCGGCAGCGGCTGGCCCTGCTGAACGAGGCCGCGGCGGCCATCGGCACCACCCTGGACGTGGTGCGCACGGCCGAGGAGCTCATCGGGGTCGTGGTGCCCCGGTTCGCCGACTTCGCGAGCGTGGACCTGTTCGACTGGGTCCTCGGCGCGGAGGAGTCGCCGGCCGTCCCCACGGACGACATCGTGCTGCGCCGCGTCGCCCACGGCTCCGTCACCGAGGGCACCCCGGAAGCCGCCGTCCACCTGGGCGAAGTGGACGCCTACCCCTCGTTCTCCCCCATCGCGCGGGCGATGCGGGAGGGCCGGGCGATCGTCAGCCAGGCGGGGGAGCCGTCCTTCATGCGCTGGGTCGCCGAGCGCAACACACGCGCCCCGCAGGGCAGCCCCTACCGCCAGGGCGTCCACTCGATGATGGCGGTGCCGCTCCGGGCCCGCGGCACCACCCTCGGCGTCGCGGTCGCCGTGCGCATCCGGCAGGTCGACGACTACGCCGCCGACGACGCCGTGTTCGCCGAGGAACTCGCCAGCCGCGCCGCGGTCTGCGTCGACAACGCCCGCCGCTTCGCCCGCGAGCGCACCACCGCGCTGGCCCTCCAGCACAGCCTGCTGCCGAGGGGACTGCCCGGTCAGGCCGCCGTCCAGGTCGCCCACCGCTATCTGCCCTCCGGCTCGGCGGCCGGCATCGGCGGCGACTGGTTCGACGTGATCCCGCTGTCCGGCAGCCGGGTCGCGCTCGTCGTCGGTGACGTCGTGGGCCACGGCATCCCCTCCTCGGCGACCATGGGCCGCCTGGTCACGGCGGTACGCACCCTCGCCGACGTGGACCTGCCTCCGGACGAACTCCTCACCCACCTCGACGACCTGGTCACCCATCTCGCGTCGGACGACGACGGTGACGAGGTCGCCGAACTCGGCGCGACCTGCCTGTACGCCGTCTACGACCCCGTCACGCGCCGGCTGAACCTGGCCGCCGCCGGGCACCCCGCCCCCGCCCTGGTCCTGCCCGACGGGTCAGCGCGGCTGATCCCCATGAGCGCGGGGCCCCCGCTGGGCGTCGGGGGGCTGCCGTTCGAGGCGACGGAGCTCCAACTGCCCGAGGGCTCCGTCGTCGCCCTCTACACGGACGGGCTCATCGAGGACCGCGACCGCGACGTCGACCACGCCACGGACGAGCTGTGCCGCGCCCTGACCGCGCCCGCCGACTCGCTCGACGCCCTGTGCGACACCGTGCTCAAGGCCGTACTGCCGGAGGAGCCCAGCGACGACGTGGCCCTGCTGCTGGCCCGTACCCGGGCGCTCGGCGCGGACCGGGTCGCCACCTGGGACGTCCCGCCGGACCCCGCGCACGTGGCCGCCACCCGCCAGGCCGCCACCGAGCAGCTCACCGCGTGGGGCCTGGACGAGACGGCCTTCGTCACCGAACTCGTCGTCAGCGAACTCGTCACCAACGCCATCCGGTACGGCGCCGAGCCCATCCAGCTCCGGCTGATCCGCGACCAGGCCCTCATCTGTGAGGTCTCCGACGGCAGTTCGACCTCCCCGCATCTGCGGCGGGCCCACCAGGACGACGAGGGCGGCCGCGGACTGCTGCTGGTCGCCCAGCTCACCCAGCGCTGGGGCAGCCGGCAGACCACCCGGGGCAAGACGATCTGGTGCGAACAGTCGCTCACACCGCTGTTCTGACCGGGCCGCTCACGCGGCGGCGTGCCCCGACGGGCGCTCCCGCACCACGTCCCGTGGCTTCTTGTCGTCCCGCAGCCCCAGGTACCGCGGGTGGCGCAGCATGCCGTCACGCGTCCACTCGGAGAACGCGATCTGGGCCACCAGCTCCGGCCGCACCCAGCGCGCGCCCGCCTCCCGCACCGGCCCGTCGAACGGTGAGCCGGACACGCGCAGCCCGTCGAGCCGCTCGCGCAGGTCCAGCAGCGTGCGCCGGCCGAAACCCGTGCCGACCTTGCCCGCGTACCGCAGCCGCCCGCCCGCGTAGTGGCCGAGCAGCAGCGCGCCGAGCCCCACCCGGCTCCCGGCCGGTTCGGTGAAACCGCCGACGACGAACTCCTGCCCCTGGGAGCACTTCAGCTTCAGCCAGTCCGACGACCTGCGCGGCTCGTAGACACCGTCGGCGCGCTTGGCGATCAGGCCCTCCCAGCCCCGGGCGCACACGTCCGCCAGCAGTTCGGCGCCGCCCGCGTTGCGATGCGGCGTCAGCCGGAGCGGGGAGCGGTACGCCACAGCCCGGCGCAGCAGCGACTTGCGAGCCCGCAGCGGCAGGCCCCTGGTGTCGGCCCCGTCCAGCCGGAGCAGGTCGAACACGTAGTAGGTCACGGCCACCCGGCTCGCCGCCACGTCCTGACGCCGGGTCAGGCCCATGCGCTGCTGGAGCCGGGAGAAGTCGGTGCGCCCGCCCGAGAACGCGACGATCTCCCCGTCGAGGACGAAGTCCGCGCACGCCTGTGCGGCGAGCGCGTCCACGATCTCAGGGTAGGTGTCGTTCAGCCGGCGGCCCGACCGCGACAGCAGCGTCACCCGCTCCCCGTCCCGGACCGCCAGCACCCGGATGCCGTCCAGCTTCCGCTCGAACACCCACTCCTCGTCCGCGTCCGAGAACTCGCGCCGGTCGCTCAGCGTGGCGAGCATCGGGCGCGCCGCCAGTTCCGCCCCCGGACGGGCCGCCCCGAGCTGCCGCCGCTGTCCCTCGGGCAGGGTGTCGAGGAGACCGGCCATCTCCGTCACTCCCCGGCCGCGTCCGAGGCGACCTGGGCGAGGGTGCGCCCGGACACGGCCGAACGTGCCCGGCGCGGGTCGGGGGCCCCGTGCGCACGCGCCCGGCCCCCGGCCCGCTTCACCAGCAGCCAGGCCTCCTCGCCGTCACCACTGCCGTCACCGCGGAACCGGGTCAGGGCGTACTCGCCGCGCAGTTTCGCCCCGCTCAGCCGGAACGTGGCGTGCCCCCGCTCCAGCGACTCGGCGAAGTCCACCGGCCGTCCCTTGCGGTCGTGGCTCAGCGGCTCGTACGTGCCGTGGTCCCAGACGATCACCGTGCCGCCGCCGTACTCACCGCGGGGGATCACGCCCTCGAACTCCTCGTACTCCAGCGGATGGTCCTCCGTGGGCACGGCCAGCCGCTTGTCCTTCGGGTCCGCCGAGGGGCCCTTGGGGATCGACCAGGACTTCAGGACGTCGTCCACCTGCAACCGGAAGTCGAAGTGCATCGTGCTCGCGTCGTGGATCTGCACCACGAACCGGGGCCGGTCCCCGGCGGACTCCCCGCTGCCCCGGGGCTCGCCGGTCCGGTCGAAGTCGCGTTTGCCGCGGTAGTCCCGCAGCCGGTCACGCTCAGCCACCTGCGGCTCCTTCCTGCCCAGGGTGCCCCGGGTACCCGTCAGAACTCCTCGTGCACCTCGGGGTCCCCGCCGACCCGCCGCCGCGCCCGGTCCGCGATGGCGGTCATCTCGTCCTCGCTCAGCTCGAAGCCGAAGACGTCGAGGTTCTCGCGCTGCCGCTCGGGGTTCGCCGACTTCGGGATGGGCACCGCGCCCAGCTGCATGTGCCAGCGCAGCACGACCTGCCCGGGCGCCACCCCGTGCGTCTCGGCGATCCGCACCACCGCGGGGTCCCGAAGCAGGGGCGTGCCCCGGCCCAGCGGGCTCCAGCTCTCGGTCAGGACGCCCTTGGCCGCATGAAAGGCGCGCAGGTCGTCCTGCGGCAGGAACGGGTGCAGTTCGATCTGGTTGACCGAGGGCAGCACCCCGGTCTCCTTCTCCAGCCGCTCGATGTGCCCGGCCGTGAAGTTCGAGACGCCGATCGACCGGACGAGCCCCTCCTCGCGCAGCTTGATCATGGCCTTCCAGGAGTCGACGTACCGGTCCACGCGCGGCAGCGGCCAGTGGATCAGGTACAGGTCGACGTACTCCAGGCCCAGACGGGTCCGGGACTCCTCGAAGGAGGCGAGCGTCTCCTCGTAGCCGTGGTGCCGGCCCGGGAGCTTCGTCGTCACGACGATCTCCTCGCGCGGCACCACCCCGGAGGCCACGGCCCGGCCGACCCCCGTCTCGTTGCGGTAGTTCGTCGCCGTGTCGATCAGGCGGTAGCCCGCCTCCAGGGCCGAGAGCACCGCCTGCTGGGCCTCGTCGTCGCCGAGCGGCCAGGTGCCGAGGCCGAGGGCGGGGAGCGTCGTACCGTCATTGAGCGTGTGCGTCGGGATGCTGATCACCGTCGGACCTTCCCGTTGACTGTGTGGACTGCCTGTGGCGTCTGCCTGTGTCGTCCCTCCAGCGTCACGGATAGGGTGAGCAATGATCAACCGGACGGGTGGGGGATGAGGACGGCGGACGGCATGGGCAGCGCCGAGGAGAAGCCGGCGGCACGACCGGGGCGTCCCACCTCGCGGGACGTCGCCCGGCTCGCCGGCGTGTCGCACACCGCGGTGTCCTTCGTGTTCAACGGCCGCGCCCAGGGCAACCTCTCGCCCGCCACGCAGGAGCGCATCCGGCAGGCCGCGGTCCAGCTCGGTTACCGGCCCGACCCCGTCGCCCGCGGTCTGCGCCGCAGCCGTACGGCCGTGATCGGCCTGGTCACCGACGAGATCGCCTCCTCACCGTTCGCCGGGCGGCTGCTGCGCGGCGCCATGGACACCGCCTGGGCCGGCCAGCACCTGGTCCTCACCGTCGACTCCGGCGGCGACCCGGCCAAGGAGGACGCGGCGGTCGCCGAACTCCTCGACCGGCGCGTCGACGGCATCATCTACGCGGCCATGTCGCTGCGCCGCGTCCGCGTCCCCGAGGGCCTGCACCGCACCCACTCCGTGCTGGCCAACTGCCTGCCCGAGGACGGTTCACTGCCCGCCGTCATCCCCGCCGAGCGGGCCGGCGGCCGTACGGCGGCCCGGTTGTTGCTGGAACAGGGGCACCGGCGGGTCGCAGTCGTCGGCGGGCACGACGACATCGCCTCGGCCGAGCGGCTGCGCGGCTTCCGCGACGCGCTGCGCGCCGAGGGCATCACCGTGCCCAGGGACTGGGTCGTCCGGACCGGAGGCGAGATCTCCGGCGGCTACGAGGGTGCCGTCCGCCTCCTCGACGGCACCCCGGCCGACCTCCGGCCCACCGGGATCTTCACCTACAACGACCGGGTCGCGGCAGGCGTCCTGCACGCCGCGACCCGGCTCGGGATCGCCGTACCCGGCGACCTGTCGGTGGTGGGCTACGACGACCAGGAGCACATGGCCGCGTACCTCACGCCGCCCCTCACCACCGTCGCGCTGCCCCATCGGGAGATGGGCGAGGCCGCCACCCGGCTCCTGCTGGACTCCATCGTCACCGGCCGGACCCCGCCCGCCACCGTGCGGCGTCTGGCCTGCCCGGTGATCAGCCGTGCGTCGGTGGGACCAGCTCCCATCCGGTGACGGCCGCGCCGGACGGCACCGTCAACTCCCGTATGTCGTCAGGCCGGTGGTAGACGCGCTCGGTGACCATGGCCCGGTCCCCGACGAACAGCTCGTACAGCGAGCCGTCGACGAGAAGGCGTACCGTGAGCTCCTCGTCGGGCGGCACATGGACGACGACCGGCGCCCCGGCCTTCGCACGGGGCCAGTCGCCACGGTCCAGGGCCACGGTGCCCTCGCCCGGGTCCAGCCGGACCGTCAGCTCGGCGCCCGAGGCCGAGCGCAGCAGACTCACGGTGGTGTGACCGCGGGCGCTCACCGTCAGGTCGTAGGCCGCCGGCAGCGCGGCCCGGCCCGGGGCGGTGACGAACGGTTCGTCGGCGTGCAGCCGGCGCAGCTCCGGGGCCGGGGTCACCCGCAGCGCCCCGTCCGGATGGACGTCGACGACCCGGGGCGCGGTCAGGACGCCTGCCCAGCCGGCCTCGCCCTGCTCGCGGGCCTCCCACGACCAGCCCCACATCAAGGCCCGGCCCGGCTCCTGGAGCACGGCGGGCGCGTAGAAGTCGCGGCCGTGGTCGAGCATTCCGCCCGCCCGGGCGGAGAAGCGCAGGTCCGCATCCAGACGTCCCGTCAGGTAGCCGGTGGTCCACGGGTCGCCGTCCCACAGGGAGACGACCAGCACCCACTCGCCGCCCCGCGTCGCGAAGAGCTGCGGGCACTCCCAGCCCGTCGCCCGGTCGCCGAACACCGCGGCAGCGGCCGGGTCCCGGCCGTCCAGGAGCACACCCGCGAAGCGCCAGTCGGTCAGGTCGTCGCAGTCGTACAGCAGGACCGACGGCGTACCGTCCGCGTGCCCCGCGCCGACCAGCGCCCGGCGCCGGCCGCCGTGGCGGAAGACGAACGGGTCGCGGAACATCACCACGTCCAGGTCCTCGGGCGGGCCCGTCAACACCGGCGTGGGCAGGGTAGTCCAGTCGGCCAGCGCGGGGTCGTCCGGATCCGCCGCCCGGGCCAGACAGATCGTGCCGAGCCCGCTGTGGTCACGGTCGACCCCGGTGTAGACGGCCGTCGGCACGCCGCGGTCGTCGACGACGCACCCGGACCAGCAGCCCGCCTCGTCCGGGCCGCCCGGGGTCGGGGTGAGGGCGATCGGGTGGTGCTCCCAGTGGGCGAGGTCGGGGCTGGAGGCGTGGCCCCAGTGGACGTTGGCGTGCACCGGGGCGTCGGGGTTGTGCTGGTAGAAGAGGTGGTAGCGGCCGCGCCAGCGGAACGGCCCGTTGGGGTCGTTCATCCAGTTGGCGGGCGGGCGGACCCGGAAGCGCGGGGCGTGCGGGTCCTGCGGGGGAGCGGCGAGGCTCAACGGTTGACTCCTGCGGACGTGATGCCCTCACGCAGAGGGCGCTGACCGACGGCGAACACGGCGACGGCGGGAATCATGGAGAGGACGACACCGGCGAGCACCACGGAGACGGAGCCGGTGCCGAGGTTGCCCTGGAGGGAGACCAGTCCCAGCGGCAACGTGTAGTTCTGGCCGGACGTTTCGAGGATCAGCGGCCGGAAGAACTCGTTCCAGTGGTAGTTGAAGGCCAGGACCCCGACGATCGCGAGGCCGGGCGCGGCCAGCGGGGCGTACACCGACCGGAACGTCCGCCAGGGGCCGGCACCGTCCAGCATCGCCGCCTCACCCAGATCCTTGGGCATGCCCAGGAAGTACTGCCGCATCAGGAACGTGCCGAACGCCGTAGGGAAGGCCGGGATGATCAGCCCGAGCAGGGTGTCGGTCAGGCTCATCGACTTCAGGACCAGGAACACCGGCACGATCGTGACCTGCAAGGGCACCATCATCGTCGCCAGGACAAGGGCGAACAGCGGCTTCTTGAAGCGGAACTCCAGGCGGGCGAAGGCGTATCCGGCCAGCCCCGCCGTGATCATCTGGCCGACCGCGATCAGACCCGTGACCAGCGTGGAGTTGAGGGCGAGCAGCCACACGTCGATCTGGCCGAACACCCCCCGGTACGCCTCGGTCGACGGGTCGGACGGGATGAGCTGCGGCGGCAGGTCGAACGCCTCGGCAGGTGTGCGCAGGGACGTGGACACCGTCCACACCACCGGACCGAGCGTGAGCAGGGCGCACACCGTCAGTCCGGCGATCCGCGCCCACGGCGCCAGCCCGTGGCGCGCACGGCTGAAGGACAGGGTTGCTTGGCTCAAGGGACTCACCCGGCTCACTGGTAGTGGACGAAACGCCGGCTGAGCCGGAACTGGAGGGCCGTGACCGCCATGATCAGCACGAACAGCAGCACACCCACCGCTGAGGCCTCACCGAAGCGGAGCTGCTCGAACGCGGTCTCGTAGATCACCATCACGACCGTGCGGGTCGAGTCGCCGGGACCGCCGTTGGTCAGGACGTAGGGCTGCTCGAAGACCTGGAGCGCGTTGATGATGCCGACCACCGAGGCGACCAGCAGCGTCGGCGACAGCAGCGGCAGCGTGACGGAGAGGTGCTTGCGCAGGCCGGTCGCGCCGTCCAGGGCGGCGGCCTCGTGGATCTCCTTCGGGATGTTGTTCAGACCGCCGACGAACAGAAGGAACGAGAAGCCGAACTGCTGCCAGACGTAGACCAGGACCACCGTCGCCATCGCCGCGTTCTCCGACGTCAGCCACGGCACCGGCGCGATCCCGACGAAGCCGAGCAGCCAGTTGATCACCCCGAAGTCCTGGTTGAACAGGTACTTCATCACCACGGAGATCGACGCGGCGGACAACACCAGGGGGAAGAAGAACGCGGAGCGGAACACCGACCGCAGCCACACGGGCATCCGCCCGGTCAGCGTCAGGGCGAGCGCCAGCGCGACGAGCAGTTGCAGCGCCACCGCGAGCACCATGAAGACGAGGGTGTTGCGGAAGGACACCAGCACGGTCTCGTCACCGAAGACCGCGCCGTAGTTGGAGCCGCCGGCGAAGCGCGGCGAGTCGATCACGTTCCAGTGGAAGAAGCTCAGCACCACCGAGCCGGCGATGGGGACGACCGTGAAGACGACGATGCCGACGATCGTCGGGGCCAGGAACAGTGTGGCCAGCAGTCGGGTGCCGCGGTCGCGGGCCGAGCGACGCGGTGCGTTCTCGGCGGGCGGGGCCTCGTGCCGTTCGGCTCGGGCGGGCGGTATCCGGGTGTCCGTCATGCGTCACGCTCCATGGCCTTCTCCAGGTCGCCCTGCAACCGGCGCAGCGCGGGACGCACCGAGCGCGAGGAGGCCAGGGCCGTGCCGGTGTGCTTGAGCAGTAGCTGCTCGACCTCGGCGACCTGCGGCGGCGCCGGGATGGGTCCCGTGTGGGGGAACCGGTCGAGGGTGTCGTAGAAGACCTGCCAGTGCGTCGGGCCGGTCTCCTCGTAGCGGCCGGCGGTCAGCATCGAGCGGCGGGCCGGGGTTGTCTGGTTCGTCGTGAACAGCTGGGACAGGGTGTCCTTGCGGGCCGCGTACTTGATGAACTCCCAGGCTTCTTCCTGCCTCTTCGAGGTGCGCAGCAGTGCGTATCCCGCCGCGCCGTACTGCATGCGCTGGGTGCGCCAGCGTGGGAAGTACTGCACGTCGAACCCGTCCCGCTCCATCCCCGCCAGGTGCAGGCCGCCCGCCCAGAAGCCGCCCGCCGGAGTGACACCGACCCGGCCGGTGGAGAACACGCCGATGAGGTTCTGGCCGTTGCCGCCCTCGGGCCGGGTGCACAGGCCGTCGCGGACAAGGGAGGCGAGATAGTCGTAGACCTCCTCCACCCGGTCGTGCGTGGCCTGCGGCGTGGTCCACCGGAAGCCGCCCCCGCGGCCCGCGCGTTGGCCGGCCGGGTAGAAGGAGTCCCACAGCCACTCGCCGCCGGGCGCCTTGGACTCCGCGAGCAGATTGGTGCCGTTCGCGAACAGCCAGGGCACCACGCCGCCCCACAGCCGGTTGGTCCAGAAGTAGGGAGTGAAGCGCGAGCCGCTCGCCTGCTTCATGTCCCGCAGCAACGACGTGAAGTCGTCGCGGGTCCAGTCGGCGGGCGGGTACTGCGCCCCGGCCCGCCGCAGTACCTGGCGGTTGAGGTACATGTCGGCCGCGTTGAACTCCACCGGCAGCTGGAAGAGGCTGCCCTCGTACATCATCGACTCCACCAGGGACGGGTGGACATCGGCGAAGTACTCCTTCAGCTCGGCCGCGTCCCGCTTCACCCACGTGTCCAGGGCCACCCCGAGCCGCTGCGCGAACAGCTGCACGCCCTCGGTGGCGACGTACACCAGGTCCGGTGCGGTGCCGGCGGCCACCTGCGTGAGGATCTTCGCGAAGAAGTCCGACCAGTCCACGGCCTGCACCGCGTTGATCTGCAGCTTGATGTCGGGGTGCAGCTCGCGGAAGCCCTCGCGGAGCGTGCGGATGGCCTCCGGCCCGTAGGCGGGGCCGAGTGTGGCGACGACGAGGGAACCGTCGTCACGTCCGGGGATGTCGGCTCCGGTGAGCCGCTCCCAGCTCGCGGCGGTGCCTCCCAGGGCGGCGGCACCCGCGCCGTAGGCGCCGTACCGCAACAGCGTGCGGCGGGTGAGGTGCGAGTCGGTCATCGTGGGGCCTAACTCGTGTTAGTTGAGGACTGATGCCCCAGATGATGTGAGCGCCGCCCAGGTGTGTCAAGACAGCGGGACCGCTTGACCTTTAACGAGTTAGGTCCCACAGTCCTGATGCACATGAGTCACCGTTTCCGACGAGAGGAACGAGGTGTGATGGGCGGGATCACGAGGAGGGCCCTGTTCGCCGGGTCGGCCGTGGGCGCGGCCGGCGCGTTGCTGCCCGCGGCGGCGGGCACGGCGGAGGCCAGGCCACGCAACGGCTGCGCGAGCTACCGCGCGGCCTACCACTTCACCGTCCCCGAGCAGTGGAAGAACGACCCGCAGCGCCCGGTCTGGATCGACGGCACGTATCACTACTTCTACCTGCACAACGCCGACTACCTGTCCGGCGCGATCGGCACCGCCTGGCGGCTGGCCACCAGCACCGACCTGGTCTCCTTCACCGACCGGGGGATCGCCGTGCCCAAGGACACCACCCCCAACGGCGACGTCTGGTCGGGCTCCGCGGTGGTCGACACGGAGAACACGGCGGGCTTCGGGGCGGGCGCGGTCGTCGTCCTGGCCACCATGTCGCCGCACGACGGCCCGAGCGACCAGGCGCAGTACCTGTACTACTCCACCGACGGCGGACGGACGTTCACCCCGCACGGCACCGACCCGGTGCTGCCCAACCCGGGCGTGCGCGACTTCCGCGACCCGAAGGTGATCCGCGACGAGGAACGCGGCCGGTGGGTGATGACCCTTGCCGAGAACGACAAGGTCGGCTTCTACCACTCCGCCGACCTCAAGTCCTGGACGTACGGGAGCGGCTTCGTCAAGAGCGGCATCGGCGTGCTGGAGTGCCCGGACCTGTTCCGGATCCGCGCCGCGGACGGCACGGCCAAGTGGGTGCTCGGGGTGAGCGCCAACGGCAAGGGAGCCGGGCTGCCCAACACGTACGCGTACTGGACGGGCTCCTTCGACGGCAGTGCCTTCACGGCCGACGCCGAAGAGCCGCAGTGGCTCGACCACGGCTGGGACTGGTACGGGGCCGTCACCTTCGAGAAGCGGACGGCGAACGGCGCCCTCGACGAGCGGACGCGCTACGCGATCGGCTGGCTGAACAACTGGGACTACGCCCACATCACGCCCACCATCGACAGCGACGGCTTCAACGGCACCGACTCGATCGTCCGCGAGATCACGCTGAAGCGCGCTGCCGACGGCACCTACCACCTGGCATCCCGGCCGGTCACCGCGCTCGACCGGTACGTAACGCGCACGGTGCGGCTCGGCGACCTGGTGGTCGAGGGCACCCGCGTCCTCGACTACCGGGGCACCGCGTACGAACTGACCTGCGAGGTCACCTGGGACCAGCTCACGGGCGCGGGCGTGCAGCTGCGGCGCTCCCCGGACGGCGTCCGGCACATCGACGCCGGCGTCCACCGCGACTACGCCTACCTCAACCGCCCCCCCTCCGTGTCACCCGACCTGTCGGGCAGATGGCAGGAGAGCCGGAGCCCCTTCGACCCGGCCCGGCGCACGGTGAGCCTGCGCATCCTGGTCGACCGCACATCCGTGGAACTGTTCCTCGACGACGGCCGGTACGCGCACGCGTCGGCGGTCTTCCCGTACCTGGTCGACACCGGGCTCGCGCTGTTCACGGTCGACGGGAGGGCGGTGTTCCGGAACACCGTGATCCGGGAGTTCGAGGTGTGAGGGGCGTGGGCGCTGGTGCGGTGTCGCCCCGGGCGGGAATCGCTGTCACGATCTTCCGGTAGGCACGACCACGCCCACGACCAGCGGAGTGCGCATGACGACGGACAGCCCGATGACGGACGAGGCGGTGCGGGAGACCGGGGTGGAGGTGAAGCCGGTCGCCGGGCACATCGGCGCCGAGATCAGCGGGGTCGACCTGGCCGCGGACCTGGACGACGCCGTGGTCGCCGCGATCAGGGCGGCGGTGCTGCGGTGGAAGGTGGTGTTCTTCCGGGGGCAGCGGCTGGACCACGCCGGGCACGTGGCGTTCGCGCGGCGGTTCGGGGAGACGGTGGTGCTGCCGCGGCGCGGCAAGGCCTCACCCGCGGACTTCCCCGAGATCGAGACGACCGCCGACCGGCTGGAACTGGGCGGTCGGTTCGGCATGGAGCACGACGAGTGGCTGGGGCGCCGCCGCCACACCCTGCTGCGCGGCTGGCACTGTGACCACGGCGCCCGCGTCGACCCGCCCGCCGCGACGATCCTGCGCGCCGAGACCGTGCCGCCCTACGGCGGCGACACCACCTGGTCGAATCTCGCGGCGGCGTACGCCGGGCTCTCCGCGCCGCTGCGGCAGTTCGTCGACGGGCTGCGGGCCGAGCACCGGCTCGGCGTCGGCTACCAGCCCCGGCCCGGCGACGACGCCTACGTCCGTCACCTGCTGGACCGCCAGGTCGCCTCGCTGCACCCCCTGGTGCGCGTCCACCCGGAGACGGGCGAGCGGGTCCTCTACGTCAACGGCTACTACGTCGAGCAGATCGCCGGCCTCTCCCGGCCCGAGAGCGCCGCGATCCTTCAGATGCTGCTGGAGCAGGCGGTGCGGCCCGAGTACACGGTCCGGTTCCGCTGGGAGCCGGGCAGCGTGGCGTTCTGGGACAACCGCGCCACGATGCACCTGGCTCCCGGCGACACGGCACACCTCGAGCACCCGCGGATCATGCACCGGGTGATGCTCGCCGGGGACGTGCCCGCCGGGGTGGACGGCAGGGCGTCGGAGCCGATCACCGGGACCGCGCCCGGGCGTTGGTGACACGAAGGCGATCCGCGCGTCGCGATGAGTTTCGCGGTGTCCCGTGGTCGTACTGTCGAACCCCTTACTCAGGAGGACACCGATGCGCAGCGTGACGTATTCGATGAGCGTCTCACTGGACGGCTACATCGTCGGGCCGGACGGCGGCTTCGACTGGACGGCGCCCGACCCGGAGGTCTTCCGCTTCTGGATCGACGAGATCCGGGACGTCGGCGTCCACCTGATGGGACGACGGCTGTACGAGACGATGCTGTACTGGGAGACCGCCGACCAGGATCCCTCGCTCGGCGAGGCGGAGCTCGAGTGGACCGCGCTGTGGAAGCCGCTCCCGAAGGTGGTGTTCTCCACGACGCTGTCGGCGGTCGAGGGCCATGCCCAGCTGGCCTCGGGCACCGTGGCGGAGGAGATCGAGCGGTTGCGGGCCGAGCCGGGGGAGGGCGACATCGCGATCGGCGGTGCGACGCTCGCCGCCCAGGCGGCCGCGGCGGGTCTGATCGACGAGTACCGGGCCGTGGTCTACCCGGTCCTCGTCGGCGGTGGCATTCCGTTCTTTCCTCGGGACGAGCGCCGGGTGGATCTCGAACTCGTCGAGACCCGCACCTTCAGCTCGCGCTTCGTCTACCTCCGCCACCGCGTGGTGCGCTAGACGCCCGGTCGCCATCCCAGAGCCGGGCCGAGCCTGGTTGCCATGTCGGTGAGGATCTGGACGTAGTCCTCGTGCTCGAAGGTGAACGGGAGCGCGAACGCGACCTCGTCCACCTCCCGGAACGCCGCGTGCGCGTGCAGCCGTTCGGCGATCTCCTCCGACGTGCCCACCAGGTCCGGCGCGAACAGCAGCCGCGCCGGGCCCTGCGGTGCGGCCGTACGGGGCGTGCGCTCGGCGGCGTACTTCTCGTAGCGGGCGCGCTGCCCGGGCGAGGCGGAGTCCGTGGGGATGACGACGAGACCCTGTGACACGCGGGCGGCCTCGCCGTCCGGGTGGGCGGCGCGGAACGCCCGGATGTGGGAGAGCTGGATCTCCGCGAAGTCGTGGGGCCCGTCGGGGTCTTCGGCCTTGACGACGCTGCTCGTGAGCAGGTTCATGCCGTGCTCGCCGGCCCACCGGGCGGACCGCAGGCTGCCGCCGCCGTACCACAGGCGGCGGCCCAGGCCGGGAGAGTGGGGCTGCACCCGGCCGGAGAAGGTCTCGAACCCTTCCGTCCCGCTGAAGTCCGTCACCGGCTCGCCCCGCACGGCGTCCAGCAGCCGCTCCACCCGCCCGTAGCCGAAGTCCTCGGCGTCGGCCGTGTCCGGGTAGAGCGCGCCCTTGACCTGGTCGAAGTGCATCGGCGGGCCCACGCTGACGCCCGGGTTGAGCCGGCCCCCGGACAGCAGGTCGACGGTGGCCAGGTCCTCGGCGAGGCGCAGCGGGTTCTCCCAGCCGAGCGGGATGACCGCCGTGCCGAGTTCGATCCGGCGGGTGCGCTGCGAGGCCGCGGACAGGACGGCGACGGGGGAGGAGATGCCGTACTGGAGATGGCGGTGGCGCACCCACGCGCTGTCGAAGCCGAGCCGCTCGCCCAGTTCGATGATCTCCAGCGTGGACTCGTGGCCGCGCCGCGGATCCGCCTCGTCGAACAGCCCGATGGTCAGGAAGCCCAGCTTGCGCAGCGGTCGTGGGGTCGGTGACACGAGCCCTCCATCATTGAACGTTCAATGGCCTACGCCGGTGCCAACCCGGCAGCGACCCGTGCTGTTCCCGCCGCGCCGGTTCCCGCGGGTCAGCGCAGCGGGATCGTCACCTCGTCCTCGACCGGCGGGGCGAGTTCCTGGGCGCGGTTGCCGGTCGCCGCGAAGCAGCGCAGCCGGACCGACTCCGGGGAGACGTCCAGGCGCAGGAAGCACTTGAAGAACGGCGGGCTGTACGTCGCCGAGCCCGGCGAGAACAGCGACGTGTAGATCTTGCGCACGGGCAGCCGGAACCGCCTGGCCCGGTCGGGCCGGCGGCCGGTGCCCAGCAGCCCGGCGACCAGCCGGACGCGCCGGGTGACGCGGGTGGCCGCGCCCGGGACGCGGGTCGGCGGGATGCCCAGGCGCTCGGCGATCACGGCCGTCGCCTCCGACTCGGTGAGCGTGAAGAAGCGGGGCATGCGCAGCCGGCGGCCGTAGAGCCGGCTGTAGAAGGCGAGGGAGTCGCCGCGCAGCGGATAGCAGCGGAAGTCCCGCTCGGTCACGTTCGCGACGTCGACGCGGGGGATGGTGTGGGTGGCGTGCATGAACGCCCCGCCGCCGCCCGCGACCACGTACTGGATGGTGCGTCCGTCGTCCAGCCGGACCGGGTAGCGCTGGTAGTTGTGGATGTCGCCGCCTATCGCCGCCACGTAGTGGTGCTCCGGGGCGCGGACGATGTCGTCGACGGTGCCGCCCCCTTCGATGGCGCACGGCTCGCGCTTGCCGTCCACGTACAGGGGCGACCCGGTGACGAGGATCTTCGGGCGGGACCCCCGGGAGACCTCGCGCAGCCAGGCGCCCTGCTCGGCGTCGAGGGTGCCCAGCAGGCCCGTGTCGATGCCTATGATCCGCACCGGTCCGGCGTCGATCGCCCAGTACGGGCCCGGCTGGACGGCCTGCTGGGCGGGTGCCGGGCGCAACTTCCGGGCCTCGGCGAGGTCGTGACCGTCGTCCGGTCGCGGCCGGTGCCACAGCAGGGACCGCAGCCAGGCACGGGTCAGCGGGCGGGGCCGGGGCTCGGGCGGCAGCGGCGGGGCGTCGTCGCAGAAGACACGCATGAAGCCGCCGAGGTCCTCGTACCAGTCGTGGTTGCCGGGTATCGCGTAGATCGGCGCCTGGTAGTCCTGGTACGGGCGGAAGAACTTGGTGCCGTAGTCGTCCGCGCTGCCCACCGGGTAGATCACGTCACTGGCCAGCACGGCGAAGCTGGTGTCCTGACCGGTCTTCAGAAGGCCCGGCACGACGGCGTACTGGGGGTCGTCGCCCTCGCCGGTGTCGCCGATGACCAGGAACGAGAAGCGGTCCGGGTCGTCGCGCCGGATCACCTTGTCGGCCGGTGCGCCGGCGGCCGCGCGCTGTGCCACCCACCGGCCGCGGGTGCGGCCGGTCGGATCCCCGAACCAGGAGGCCAGCACGCCGTTGCGGGCGGCCCACAGCATTCTCGGGTCCAGCCAGGAGATCTTCTCGACCTGCCGGGGCATCAACTGCCGGTACGCGCCGCGTTCACCGGTGCCCCAGCCGGCGCCCTCGGCAGTGTGGCGTGAGGAGTCGGACACCGCTGCACCGTAACAATGATCTTCGAGCCGTCCGCAGGCGGGTCGTTCACCGGCCGCGGGCGGGCGAGTCCGTGTCGTGCCACGACGTACGCGGCCCGGGAACGGCGCGGGCGGCCCGGATGCCCGCGGAGCCGCTCGGAGGCGGGGCGGGGTTCCGGTTCCCGGCCCGCTCGCCGTGGACCAGCAGCGGGTCGAACATGATCACGACCCCGGCCAGCAGCAGGAAGACGACCGGCCCCAGCAGCATCGGCAGCAGCAGCGACAGGGCCGAGTCGCCCTCCCACGTCCCGCCGGTCGTGTCGTGCACATGGACGCTGACGGCGGCCATGCCCGTGTAGTGCATCCCGGACACCGCCACGCCCATCACCAGGCTCGCCCCGAGGCTCGTCACCAGACCGCGGACCGTGACGGCCGACCACAGCGCGGCGGTCGCGGCGGCGATGGCGATCAGCACGGACAGCACCACGCCGACCGGGTCGTAGCCGACGTCGCCGTGCAGCCGCAGCGCCGCCATGCCCAGGTAGTGCATGGCCGCCACCCCCAGTCCGGTGACGACACCCGCGACCGCCAGGGTGCCTCGGCCCGGGCCGCGGTAGCCGACGATGAACACGCCGATGCCCACGACGGCGACGGCCACGACGAGACTGAGCACCGTCGTGGCCGCGTCATAACGGACCCGGGTCTCCTCCACGTGGAAGCCGGTCATGGCGATGAAGTGCATCGTCCAGATCCCGCATCCGATGGAGGCGGCGCCTAACGCCAGCCAACCCGGCTTCCAGGACCGCGAGTTCAGCAGTGAGCGCACGATGCACCGCAGCCCCAGCGCCCCTCCCAGACAGGCCATCAGATACGCCGCCACCGGGGTCACCGCACCGTAGCGGAACCCGTCGACCGTGCCCTCCATGGGCCCAACTCCCCCCGAGTCATGCCTGATGTTCCGCAAGGTCTACGCGCAGGGATCGCGGGAGAGCAAGCCCTTACCGCCGGTAGGGCGGCAAGTCCTGTCGAACAGGGGCCGATTGAGGTCAGAATGTGCGCTTCAGCAGGTCGAGCAGCGCCGCCCAGTGCCGCTCGTCGGCCTCCTTGTGGTACGACGCGGTGTCGGACTGCGTGAAACCGTGCGGCGCGCCCGTGTACACCTCGCACCGGTGGCGGACGCCCGCCGCGGTCAGGGCCTCCTCCAGGCGCTCGATCTGCTCCCGGGGCAGCGAGGGGTCCTGGTCGGCGTGGCCGAAGTACAGTTCGGCGGTGACATTGCCGGCCACCAGGTGCGGGCTGTCCGGTGTGTCCGTCGCCAGCCGCCCGCCGTGGAAGCCGGCCGCGGCCGCGACCCGCTCCGGGTAGGTCCCGGCCGTGAGCAGCGACAGGCGCGCCCCCATGCAGTAACCGGTCAGCGCGACCGGACCGTCGGCCACCGCGGAGGACTCGGCCAGCAGGCGCAGATAGGCACCGGCGTCCCGCATCGCCCGCTCGGGCGTCAGGGCCTGCATGACCGGCATGATGCGCTCGAAGATCTCCGGCCGCGCCCCCGGGTCGATGAACTCGGGCAGATCGAACAGCGGGGCGCGGCCGTGCCGGTAGAACACGTTGGGCACCAGCACCGTGTAGCCCTCGCCGGCCAGCCGGTCGGCCATCGACCGCAGCCGCGGACGCAGTCCGAAGGCGTCCATGTAGAGCAGGACCCCCGGGTGGGCGGCCCCGTCGGCGGGATGTGCCAGATACGCGTCGGCGGTGCCGTCCTCGGTGGGGATGTCGACAGCGGTTCCCTGTACGGCGGTCATGAGTGGGCTGCCTCTCTGCGGTGTCGGCCAGGAACCCGTCCGCGTGAGCCGGGCGGATCACGGGCATCGTGACACGCCGCTTCGCGGGGCATTTCGCCCACCCCCCGGCACACGGCAGGGTGTGCACGCCCCTTGGCGCGCGCTTTACTCGAACCGTGACGTGTCGCCCGCGCCGTGCCGCACGATCTCGGCCTCCCCGCCGGAGAAGTCGATCACCGTCGTCGGCTCGGTCCCGCAGTCACCGGAGTCGACCACCCCGTCCAGCACGTGGTCGAGCAGGTCCTTGATCTCCCAGCCCTGTGTCATCGGCTCGTCCTCGCCGGGCAGCAGCAGGGTGCTGGACAGCAGCGGCTCACCGAGCTCGGCGAGCAGGGCCTGGGTGACGACATGGTCGGGGATCCGCACGCCGACCGTCTTCTTCTTGGGGTGCTGCAGCATGCGCGGCACCTCCTTCGTCGCGGGCAGGATGAACGTGTAGCTGCCGGGCGTCGACGCCTTGATCGCGCGGAACACGTCGTTGTCGATCCGCACGAACTGGCCGAGCTGCGCGAAGTCCTGGCACACGAGAGTGAAGTGGTGCCGGTCGTCCAGCTTGCGGATCGTACGGATCCGCTCGATGCCGTCACGGCTGCCCAGACGGCAGCCCAGTGCGTAACAGGAGTCCGTGGGGTAGGCGACAAGAGCGTCCGCACGGATGCTGTCGGCGATCTGGCCGATGGTGCGGGGCTGGGGGTTGTCGGGGTGCACGTCGTAGTACTTCGCCATCCGTCGAGCTTATGCCGCCCGCGCGGTGCGGTGGCGCAGGGCGGGGTGCCGGCCTGCGGGAGGGCGCCGGGCGGGTCCGCCCGGGATGCCCGGGACGAGAGCGCGGGACGTGTGGGGTAACGTCCCCGACCGGTGCGCCGGAGGCGGCGCGGGCAACGAGGGGAAGGCCGAGGTGGCTGGCCGAGAGGACGGGAACCGGCAGCAGCGGACACCGGCCGGGCAGGGCCCGGCGTGGGCGGAGGAACTGCTCGACCACCTGCGCCCGGCGGGGCGCGACGTGCGCCGGGTCGTGGGCTGGCTCGCCGGCACCGTGCGCGGATCCGTGGCCCTCCAGGACGCCGCCGGCAACCTCATCGCCGGAACCCGGCTCCCGCTGGACGAGGGCCTCGTCACGGACATCACCGCCGGCCGGATCGCCTCCGCCGCCTGGGAGAGCCAGGAGCGCCACCAGCGCCTGGTCAGGGTGGAACACCCGTCCCACACCTGCGTCCTGGCCGTCTCCCGCGAGACCCCCTTCGACCGCCGGGCCGCCGACGTCGTCACCCACACCGCCCAGGTGATCGAGCTCCTGCTGACCGCGCGCGAGTCGACCGCGGCCGGGCACCGGCTCCGCCGGGCCACCTCCGACCTGCGCCTGGCCATCCTGCAACTGCTGATGGTCGAGGACACCATCGCCGCCCGCCGCGTCGCCGCCGGGCTCTGGCCCGGACTGCTCGACGCCGACACGGCGTGCGTGTACGTCGTCGAGTCCGACGCCGCCGTACGCGACCGCATCGCCGAGGAGTGCCTGGACGGCACCGGCGAGGACGCCCTGGTCGTGCGCTGTCCGGCCATGGACGGCCATGTGATCGTCGTCAGCCCCCGCGACAGCACCGGCGAGACCCTGCGGTCCCTGGTCGGCCGGCACCCGGACATCTTCCTCGGCGGCAGCGTCCGGCAGAGCCTCGCCCGGACCGCCACCGCGTACGGACAGGCCGTCAGCGCCCTCGCGGTCGCCCACTTCCGGCCCGACAAGACGGCGGTCTACGCCGAGCGCACCCGTCCCGAGCGCCTCATGGACCCGGGGGCGCTGCGCGGCTGGACGGCCCGGGTGCTGCGCCCGCTCGACACCCTGCCGCACCACACCCGCGCCGAACTCCTCGCCACCACCCGCCTGGGCCTGGAGTTCACGGCCGTCAGCGCCGCCAAGGTCCTCGGCGTCAGCCGCAACACCGTCCGCGCCCGCATGGAACGCGTGGAGACCCTGCTCGGCACCGACTTCGCCGACCTCACGGTCCGGGCCGTCGTCCACCTGGCGCTCAACACCCAGATCGGCCTGCCCGACGCCCAGTACCCCGACGACACCGGGAACTCCACGCTCCGGCTCTCCGACCTGCTGTCCGGTCCCGCCGTACGCACCTGGGCCCAGGACCTGCTCGGCCGGCTGGACGCGGACGCCAGGAACCCGCGCCGGACGCTGCGCACCTGGATCACCGCCGGCGGCAACGCCGAACGGGCCGCGCAGATCCTGGGCATGCACCCGCAGACCGTGCGCGAGCACGTCCGCAGCGCCGAGCCCGTCCTCGAACGCCAACTGCTCGCCGCGGGCACCGACCTGTACGAGGTCGTGCTGGCCCACCTGGCCGTCGGTGACCTCGATCTGCCGGCTTTCCGCCGCCACGACTGACCGTCTGTGCCGCATGGGCAACCGGTTGGCCAGGTCCCGACGGGACGAAACCGGGCCATCCGGACTCCGCTGTGCACGGGTGAGCCCTGTTGAGCGCGCAACGGGCATCGACACGATTCACAGGGCCTCGGCCGGCGACGTAGGTTCGACGAACCGCGGGGGCTCGACCGGAACGGGGGACCGGTCGCGCTCTCGCGCGCTGCCCGCGGGGCGGCAGCCCTTCGCTTGCCTCAGCCGCGCAGCCGCACGGGAATCTCCTGCCAGCCGAATGCGATGAAGGACGCCACCTGCCGCAGGCCCTCGTCACCGGCGGCCAGGCTCAGGCCGGGGAACCGGTCGAACAACGCCGGCAGCGCGGTCAGCGCCTCCAGGCGGGCCAGCGGTGCCCCGATGCAGCGGTGGACCCCGATCCCGAACGACAGATGGTCGTCTGCGGCGCGCGTGGCGTCGAAGACGCCGGCGTCCGGCCCGTAGTGCTCGGGGTCGAGCCCCGCGGCGGCGTACGTCGTGAGGATGGCGTCTCCGGCCGGGATCGTGACGTCGCCGACGGTGAGGTCCGTGACGGCGAACCGGAGCGGCAGCGAGGCGACCGACGGGTGGGCGCGCAGCGTCTCGTCGACGACGGCGTCCCAGCCGATCTCCCCGGACCGTACGGCGGCGAGCTGCTCGGGGTGGCGGAGCAGGGCCACGACCGCGTTGCCGACGAGATTGACGGTGGTCTCGAAACCGGCCCCGATGACCAGCAGCAGTGTGTACAGCAACTCCTCGTCGCTGAGCCGGCCGCCGTCCTCGTCCCGGACCCGGATCAGCTCCGTGGTCATGTCGTCACCGGGGTGCGCGGTCTTGTGCGCGATCAGCGCGGGCAGCACCGTGCCGATCTGCCGCTGGACGGACGCCGCGTGCTCCGGACTCGGGTCGGTGGTGTCCATCAGGGCCGCGATCATCCGGGCGGTGTCCTGGCGCAACTCGTCGGGGACACCGAACAGTTCGCAGATGATCCGCATCGGCAGCGGATGGGCTAATCCCTCCCTGATGTCCACGACCTCGCCGTCGGCCGCGTCGAGCGCGTCCAGCAGCTCCGCGGTGATCGCCTCCACCCGGGGCCGCAGCGCCTCGGTGCGCCGGTGCGTGAAGCTGGGCGCCACCAGCTTGCGCAGCCGCGTGTGGTCCGCGCCGTAGGTGGAGAGCATGTTCACCACGCCTACCCAGCCCACGATCCAGCCCCAGGACGGGTGCTCGCCGATCTCGGGCCACAGCCGCCAGTGCAGCCGCGGGTCCTTGCTGACCCGCGGGTCGAGGATGAGTTCCTTCAGCGTGTCGTAGCGCGTGGGCGCCCAGGCGGGGATCCCGCCGGGCAGCTCCACGGGCACGATCGGGCCGAGGGCGCGCAGCCGGGCGCACTCGCCCGCGATGTCCGCGCCGAACGGGTCGAGTGCGATGCGGTCGGTCACGGTCACGTTCGTCCTCCTGGCTGATCGGGGGAGCGGGGAGTGAAACGGACGGGCAGCGCCGTCAGCGAGCGGTGGAACGGGCCGGGCCGCCAGGTGAGACGCTCGCGGGGCAGCACGGGTTCCAGGTCGGGCAGCCACTGCGTGAGCCGTTCGATCGCCTCGGTGGCGATGAGCAGCGTGTGCTGCTTGACCGGGCAGGCGTGCGGGCCCGCCGACCAGGACAGGTGGGAGGCGTCGCCCGGGTGCCGGTCCGCGCCGCGCTCCTGCTCGGTGGCCTGCGCCAGCGCCCCGTACGAGATCACCACCGGCACCGCGGCCCTGATCCACACGCCGTGGAAGGTGACCGGCGTGCGGGCGTAGTGGATGCCGTAGTTGGCGAGCGGCGTCTCGTGGTGCAGCACCTCCAGCACCGCGTCCGTCACCGGGCGGGCGCCGCTGGTGAGCGTCGAGTAGTAGGCCGGGTTGCCGAGGATCCTGGACAGCGCGTTGGACACCAGGTTGGCCGTCGGCTCGTGTCCCGCGCCGAGCGTGAGGAACACCTGCCAGGTGACCTCCTCGGGGGTCAGCCCCGCCGGATGGTCCAGCAGCCAGCTCGGCAGGTCGTCGCCGCGCCGCTCGGTCTTGGCCGCGATCAGCTCCAGCACGTACCCGGCGAACTCCGCCTCGCCCTCCGCCGACTGTGCGCCGCCCTCGATCAGCTTGCCCAGCGCGGCGTCGAGCCGGTCGCTGGCGCTGTCCGGCAGGCCGAACAGGCTGTTGAACACCAGCGCCATCAACGGCCGGGTGAACTCGCCGACCAGGTCGGCCTCGCCCCGCGGCCCGATCCGGCTCACCAGCAGATGCACCGCCCGGTGCACGCGCTCCCGCAGGTCGTGCGGCTCCACCAGGTCGAAGGCGTCGATCAGGGTGGTGCGGTAGCGGATGTGCGCGGCACCGTCGGCGAACAGGGTGTTGGGCCGCCAGCGCATCATCCCGAGCACGGGGGAGTCGTCGGGAACGGTCGCCTGCCACGGCCGGGGATCGTGCGAGAAGTTCTGCGTGTCGTGCAGCAGGTCCAGCGCCGCCCGCCGGTCCGTGACGACGTACGCCGGCACACCGGGCGCGAGTTCCGCCCAGCCGACCGGGCCCTGGGCGCGCAGGGCGGCGTAGTACGGGCGGGGGTCGTGGGCGAAGCCGTCCTCCCACAGGCGGACGGGCACCGCGCGGGAGAAGGCCTGCTCGGCAGGGGACGGGTGGGTCACCGGTACTCCGCGGGTCGGTGGTCGATCAGGTGCTGGACCAGGGCGAGCAGGGCGTCGATCGAGGAGTTCGCCTCCCGCGCGTCGCAGGTCACCATGGGGGTCGTCGGCTCCAGGTCCAGGGCGGCGCGCAACTGCTCGGGCGTGTGGTGCCGCGGCGCGTCCGGGAAGGTGTTGAAGGCGACCGCGTACGGCAGCCCTGTCTCCTCGACCAGCCCGAGCACGTCGAACGAGGCGTCGATCCGGCGGGCGTCGACCAGCACGAGCGCGCCGAGCGCACCATGGGCGATGTCGCCCCACAGCGACCGGAACCGCTCCTGGCCGGGCGTGCCGAACAGATACAGCACGATCCCGCCCGGCAGGCTGATCCGGCCGAAGTCGATGGCGACCGTGGTGGTCGACTTGTCCCGGACCCCGGCGAGATCGTCCACCTGCGCGGACGCCTCGGTGAGCTGCTCCTCGGTGTGCAGCGGGCGGATCTCCGAGACCGAGTCGATCAGGGTGGTCTTGCCCACCCCGAAAGGCCCCGTGACCAGGATCTTCACCAGGTCGCGGGCGGTGTCCGGGAGATGGATGCCGTCGCCGCCGGAGGCGGCGTCAACGGTGCTTGAGGTCGCGGAGGCCATCGGCCACTCTCTTCAGCAGGTCGGGGTCGAAGCGCCGGGCGGGCGGGATCGGCGCGCGGGCCAGCACCAGGTCGCGGTCGACGAGGTCGGCGGCCAGCACCAGCACGGCGGAGACGGGCAGCCGCAGCAGGGCCGCGGCCTCCACCACCGTCAGCGACCCGTACTCCAGCTCCTCCAGCAGGGCCGCCTGCGCGGCGGGCAGATCGGCGGGAGCCGGCTCGCCGCTGCCGGTGAGGACCGACAGCCGCTCCAGATGCGCACGGCTGGGCCGGGCCACACCGCCGGTCGACAGATACGCGGGAACCAGGGGACGGCCGCCTCGGCGGCCGGTCATGCCGGCGTGCCGCCGTCGGCGCCTCGGGGCCCGGCGGCCATCGCCTTCTCACCCAGCCGCGCGACCTGCGAGTGCACCCGGTGCGCGAGCAGGTCCAGACGCACCTCGGGGTCGCCGTACGCGGCCACGCAGGTGCCGTGGTCCGTCGGGACGATGAGCACATAGCCGTGGTCCGACTCGATGACGACCTGCCGGATGTCGGCCCGGTCGGTGTCGGCGAACGCCGCCGCCGCGGTACGGCAGGCGCCCTGCACGGTGCTGGTGATGGCGGCGACCCGCTCGGCCGACGGCTGCGACAGCGCGTCGGTGTAGCCGGTCACGAGCCCGTCCCGGGTGAGCAGGACGGCGGCCACGACGTGCGGCACCTCCAGAACCGGTTCGAGCACCCAGGCCGTGTCCCCCGTTGCGCGGCTGGTCATCGAGCCGTTCCCCCTTCGTGGTCGTTTTGGTCTCGGCCGGTCTCGTCGGGCCCGTCGGCCGTGGTCGCGGCCGGGGCACCCTCAGATACGGCTGGAGGGGCGCCGGTGTTCGGCCGCGCGGCGAAACGTGCGGCCGCCGTGCCGGACTGGAGGGCGCCGAGGGCGGCGGCGGACTCCTCGGGACGCCGCGGGCGGCGCTGCGGTGCGGGTGCGGGCGCGGCGGCCGGGGTGCCCGGCAGGGGCGTGGCCCGGCTGCGGCGACGCCGCTGGGGGAGTCCGCCGTTGTCACGGGGGCCGTGGTGGCCCGGGGCCGGGGCGGAGTCCTCGTCGTCCTGGTCCGTGCCGTAGCCGTGATCGTCGGGTGAGGTGGGGGCGGACGGCTGCCCGGGCTTCCTGGCGGCGGAGGCCGGGGCCGGATCGGGTTCGCAGGCCGGGGCGGCAGGGGCGGCTGCGCCCGGCGCGTCGCTGGGGGACGACGCGCCACCGGGGGACGAGGCGGCACCGTCCGCCGTGTCCCGCCCCGCCCTGCGTGTCGAGCGCGGGGCGCTGGCCGCGGGAGGCACTTCGTCGGGATCGATGCGGGTCAGCAGGTGGCTGTCGACCCGCAGCACCGCCCGCACGCCGCCGTACGGGGACGGGGAGGACAGGTCCACGCTCAGCTCGAACTGCCGGGTCAGCTGGCCGATGGCGGCGAGTCCCATGCGCGGCGGATCGCCGAGCTCCGTGAGCAGGATCGGTTCCGAGCCGGCCACCATCCGCTGGGCGCGGGCCCGTTCGTCCTGCGTCATCCCCAGCCCGGCGTCGTCGACGGTGACGCAGACACCGTGGTGGACCGCCTCCAGGTTGACCACGACGTCGGTGTCGGGCGCGGAGTGCCGCAGCGCGTTGTCGAGCAGCTCGGCGACGATGATGGCGACCGGTTCGACGGCGTGCGACACCAGGGCCGTCCCGGCCTGAAGGTGGTTGTGGATCCGGACGCGCTGGTAGCCCGCGAGCCGGGCCTGACCGCCCGTCACCGCGTCCACGAGGTGGGACTCCTCCCGGGCCAGCCCCACCCAGGCCCCGCACACCACCGCGGCGATCTGCGCGCGCCGCAGCGACTGCTCGTTCTCGTGGTCCAGCTCGAACAGCGTCTGCGCCAACTCCGGGTCGTCATAGCGCTGTTGCAGACCCCGCAGGGCGTCCTGCAACCGGTACAGCGCCGCCTGGATCTCCCGCGTGGCGCCACGCATCCCGGCCTGCGCGGCGGCGTCGATCCGGGTGCGCTGCGCGGCGAGTTCGGCGTGCAGCCCCTTCAGCACCTGCTCCAGCGCGAGACCCAGGGGCGAACCGGAGAGCTGCGGACCGAGCGGGCCGGGCACCGCGACGTGCGGATGGGCCGCCTGCCGGGCGGCGGCGGGCACGCGCCGCGCCGCCAGGTGCTCGACCTCGGCCGTGAACGCCCGTGTGGTGCCGTCGAGTTGTGCCCGCAGGGCGGCCGTCTTCGCGCGCTGTGCGGCCAGTTGCCGCCGTGAGCGCAGCAACCCGCCGCCGAGGGCGAACGCGGACAGTGTGCCGACGGCGAGACCGCCGACGACCAGGTCCGGTAATTCGATCATCGAGTCGAGTCCAGGGAGAGTCGGGCAGGGCGGAGTCCGAGGTGCTCTCACGAGCCACCCGCAGCACAGTACACACTGTCATCGACCGCTTTCGCACGGTGGAACGGCACTTCGTTCTGAAACTGACCAGTGTCTGTTCGCTTCTGTGACAACTGTCGGTATTGCCGTACGGAGGAGGGGAGTTGGTGGTCCGTACGGGTCTGACCGTCGGGTCGGCCGCCCGTCCGGCGAGGACGTGACCGAACGGTCACGCAACGTGACGCATGCGGGCTGTGTGTCCGACCGGAGGACGGGTACCCGTCCGGCGCCTGAAGAGGTCCGCTCCGCAAGAAGGAGGCTCGAATGACCAGCGAGACGGAGACCGGCGGCGTGACCGGTACGCAGGACAAGGACTACAACCTGATCTGGTACGTCGAGGCGTGCCTGAACAACGCCCTGCGTCTGGAGAGCTACATCCAGGACGCGGAGCGCGCCAAGGACACCGAGGTCGCGGACCTGTTCCGCAAGGCGCAGGCGGACAGCCGCAAGGGTGCCGAACTGGGCAAGAACCTCCTGCGCGCACGCCTCAACGGCGGCTGAGGCCCTACCGGGGCAACGCGGCCCGGACTCCGCCGGTCGGCGGCGTCCGGGCCCTGTCGTGTCCGGCAGGGTTCAGCCGGCGTAGACCTTGCCCTCCTTCACGACGTACTCGGCCGGCTCGGAGCAGCCGAGGGACGGCGTGCGCAGCAGGCTCACCGTCAGCGGCGCGGGCTCGGTGCTCGCGGCCGAGAACTCACAGACGGCGCCCTTGCCGGTGAGCGGGTACCAGAACCAGCCGTCCACGTCGCCCACGGTCACACGGTCCGACTCCTTCCAGGCGCCGTCGGACTGCGTGTACACCTGGAGACGCACCGAGGCGGCGTACTCGTCCTGCGTCGAACGCAGCGCGGTGAGAGTGATCTTGTAGTCGGAGCCGAGGACGGACGAGGCGATCTGCCGGGTCTGCGGTGCGGCGGAGTCCGCGCTGGACGCCCCGGCGCCGGCGGCGCCGAGGGCGGCCGCCATCGCGACGGTGAGGACTGCGGTCGTGCCGCGGCGGGTCAGGCTGCGGGCCAGGCTCATGTGTTCCCCCGTTGGAACGATTCGGGACGGAGTTGTTCCGTTCGGTGATGAAGACACCCGGCGCCGACCGGAAGTTGTACGGGATCAGAGCCGGAAAATCCCGCTCACCCGTTCGGTGAGTTCGTCCTCCGACATCGTCAGGTCGACCGTGACGGTGGGCAGTTGGAGGCGTGCGGTCTCCTCGCGGAGGCGTTCCGTGAACAGGTGGTCCCGCACGGCGATGTTGCGGCTCGCCCGCTCCGGGTCACTGGTCCGCTCCGTGAACCCTCCGCCCGGCGTGGCCCGGCTCGTGAACGCGGCCTGCCGGAACTCCGGTGTGGGCAGGAGCCAGACGGCGTGCCCCGGCCCGGGGAGCAGGGGTTGCACGAGGTGCGGCAGCAGCCGGAAGCCCTCGACGACGACACAGGCGTCCGGCGGCATGCGCAGCAGGTCCTCGACGATCAGCCCGAAGCCCTCGCCGCCAAACCAGTGGAACGTCTCGAGCATGGTCTCCGGAGACCGGTTCACCCAGCGTTCGTCCATGTCCATGGCCATGAACTCGTGCAGCAGCGGCGCCTCTTCGGGCGTGGTCCGGCGGGCGTGATCCCCCATCACATCGTCCGTCGCGTAGAGGCGCCAGCCGTGCCGAGCGGCGAGCCGGCGGGCGATCGTGGACTTGCCCGCGCCGCTCCCGCCCCCGATCCAGTAGACGTGCCGCATGCTTCCGCTCTCCCGTTCTCCCCTGATCGCGCTCTGATTGTCAGTGGTGGATGCCACGATGCCGACAGCTCACCATCCCATCCCCAAACGAGGAGGAGCTGATCGTGCGCAGACCGGTCGAGGGAGAGGTCCATGTGCACTACGGCCAGATCTACGTCGAGACCGATCCGGACTGCTTCGGGCCGGGCCTCGCGGAGGCGTTCGCCGGGCAGCGTGCGGGACTGTGCGGGGCGGCGACACCGGGTGCTCTGTGGCTGAACACCGGTCTGCACACCGGCTCGGTGGGCTTCACGGTCGAGGTGCACGAGCAGGCGCCGCCGCTGGATCCGGCCTGGGAGGACGTGGTGGAGGTGTCCTTCCGCCCGGTGTCGGCGGACAGCGCGTTGGTGGAATGGGGAGGGGGAGACTCCTGGCAGCTCGATCTCGAGGAGGAGACCGACTACCGGGTGCGGTACTGCGCCCAGGGCATGGACCAGGCGAGCGAGCGGGACACCCGGATGGACGGCGAGCCCCGACTCGACTGCTACCTCCTCCAGTTCTGGCCCGCCCCGCCCGCACCGGACCGCGTCCTGAAACAGACCTCGCAGGTCGCCGCCTACTGGCACCGCTACGCCCGCGAACTGCCGCCGCCACCCACCCCGGCCGAACGCGCCGAAGCCGAACGCCAGGCCCGCCTCGCCGAGGAAACGGCGGAGCGGGAACACCGGCTCGCCTTCGAACGATGGGAGTGGGGCGGACAGTCACCGAGCCAGGCTCTGCGTGACGTCGGCGGCAACGTCCGCGGCCTGCTCGAATTCGACCCCGCCCTGGTCCATGCGATCGACGCGTCCGGCCCCGCCACTCAGCGCGCGGTGGCCCTGTTCGCGGCCCGCCGGGCGTGTGAAGCGGCCGGTCTCACCGCCCTCGACTGGGTCGCGGGCGCGCTGACGGCCCTGTCCGAAGGCCGTCCGCTGCCGCCGCCGTTCGACGACGACGCCCGCATGTGGGAGACCCTGGCCACCGACCCGCGGGTCCCGGACAGGACGGTGGGCCGGGCCGTCCCGCCCGAGCGGCCGCCCTTCCGCCGGCCCGCGTCCCCGGGCACGCCCGTGCCGCAACCCCTGGACGCCGCACAGGCCGCACAGGCCGTGGTGGGCCCGGCGACCGCCGTGGCGAACTGGCAGGCGTCCGACTCAGGCCGGTGCGCCGAGGTGACGCCGCGGGTCTCGGGGTCTGGCCCGTGCGCCGAGGTGACGCCGCGGGCGTCCGGCTCCGGTGCGTGCGCTGTGGCGTCAGCGCAGGTCTCCGACTCCGGTCCGTGCGCCGAGGTGACGCCGCGGGTCTCGGGGTCTGGCCCGTGCGCCGAGGTGACGCCGCGGGCGTCCGGCTCCGGTGCGTACGGTGTGGCGTCAGCGCAGGCGTCCGACTCCGGTCCGTGCGCCGAGGTGACGCCTCGGGTCCCGGGGCCCGGCCCGTGCGCCGAGGTGACGCCGCAGGGATCCGGCTCCGGCGCGTACACCGTGGCGACAGCACAGGGATCCGGCTCCGGCCCGTACGCCGTGGCGGCAGCGCAGGGATCCGGCTCCGGCCCGTGCGCCGTGGCGTCAGCGCAGGGATCCGGCTCCGGCCCGTACGCCATGGCGGTCACCTTCGGCCCGCCGGACCCGTCCGTGCGGATGTCGCAGCCGCACATGGCCCTCCCCGCGGTGAGCGGCGCCGCCGAACCCGACCCGCTCCGGGCGGCTCTCGACGCGGTGTTCGCGGCCGTCGCCGCGTACGGCGAGAACCATCGGGCCCTCCTCGCGGAGGTCTGGTCCGTGGTGCGCGGGACGGCACGCGTGAGCGGCCCCTGACCGGGCCCCGGTTCACGCCCTGATCGTGCATCCCCAAGAGGGCAGGCCCTGGAACCTTCGGCACGTGACTGACCCTGCTCCGCCGGGTACCCGGGCGTTCCGCCATGACCGGCCGGGCGGCCGCTCGCGGCGCCGCCCCGGTCGGCCGCCGGCCATGAGCCGAAGGAGCCCACGCATATGACGGACGTATCCGGTACCGGTCCCGCTCCGGGCGACGACCGCGAGGTCCTCACCAACCGCCAGGGCCATCCGGTCTACGACAACCAGAACCAGCGCACCATCGGCGCCCGAGGCCCCGCCACGCTGGAGAACTACCAGTTCCTCGAGAAGATCAGCCACTTCGACCGGGAACGCATCCCCGAGCGCGTCGTGCACGCCCGCGGCGTCACCGCCTACGGTCACTTCGAGACCTACGGCACCTGGGGCGACGAGCCGATCAGCCGCTACACCCGGGCCAAACTCTTCCAGGAACGCGGCAAACGCACCGACGTGGCCGTCCGCTTCTCCACCGTCATCGGCGGACGCGACTCCTCCGAGGCCGCCCGCGACCCACGTGGTTTCGCGGTCAAGTTCTACACGGAGGACGGCAACTGGGACCTGGTCGGCAACAACCTCGGCGTCTTCTTCATCCGTGACGCCATCAAGTTCCCGGACGTCATCCACGCCCTCAAGCCGGACCCGGTCACCTTCGAGCAGCAGCCCCGCCGCATCTTCGACTTCATGTCGCAGACGCCCGAGGCGATGCACATGCTGGTCAACCTGTTCAGCCCGCGCGGCATCCCCGCGGACTACCGCCATATGCAGGGCTTCGGCGTCAACACGTACAAGTGGGTCAACGCCGACGGCGACACCAAACTGGTCAAGTACCACTGGATGCCCAAGCAGGGCGTGCGCAGCATGACCGAGGAGGACGCGGCGGGCGTCCAGGCCGACTCCCTCGGCCACGCCACCAAGGACCTGTACGAGTCGGTGGCCCGCGGCGACTACCCGGAGTGGGAGCTGCTCGTCCAGATGATGGACGACCACGACCACCCCGAGCTCGACTTCGACCCGCTGGACGACACCAAGACCTGGCCCGAGCAGGACTTCCCGCCGAAGCCGGTGGGCCGGATGGTGCTCGACCGGATGCCGCGGGACTTCTTCGCCGAGAACGAGCAGATCTCCTTCGGCACCGGCGTCCTCGTCGACGGCCTGGACTTCTCCGACGACAAGATGCTCGTCGGCCGGACCTTCTCCTACAGCGACACCCAGCGCTACCGGGTCGGCCCGAACTATCTGCAACTGCCCGTCAACCAGGCCAAGAACGCGGACGTGCGCACCAACCAGCGCGACGGCCAGATGGCGTACCACGTCGACGGCGGTGGTGAGAACCCGCAGGTCAACTACGAGCCGTCGATCACCGGCGGTCTGCGCGAGGCCCGCTATCCGACCCACGACGAGCAGGGACCCGTGATCGAGGGGCGGCTCACCCGCAAGCGCATCCCCCGCACCAACGACTACCTGCAGGCCGGGCAGCGCTACCTGCTGCTGGAGGACTGGGAGCGGGACGACCTGGTGAAGAACTTCATCGGTCAATTGTCCCAGTGCGACCGCGCCGTGCAGGAGCGCATGGTCTGGCACTTCCTGCTGGTCGAGAACGACCTGGGGCTGAGCGTCGGCGAGGGGCTGGGCATCGGCCCGGAGGACGTCGCCGGTCTGGAGCCGCTGGCGAGCCAGGACCTCACGGACGAGGACCGCGAACGCCTGGCCAACCTGGGCAAGAACCCGCCACGGGACGTCGAGGGCCTCACCATGACCCACTGCGTGCCGGACGAACGGCACGTCGTGATCCGTTGACCGGTCACTTCGACAGGGCGGTACGGGCCATCGCGAGGGCCTGTTCCGCGTAGCTCCGGCCGAACAGCACGGCGTGCACCAGCAGCGGGAACAGCTGGTGTACGCCGACGCGGTCCGCCCAGCCCTCGGCGAGCGGCGCCTCCTCCTGGTAGCCGTCCAGCACCTGCTCCAGGTGCGGGCAGCCGAACAGTCGCAGCATCGCCAGATCGGTCTCGCGGTGCCCGCCGTGCGCGGCCGGGTCGATCAGCCGGACGTCCCCGTCGGCCGCCCACAGCACGTTGCCGTTCCACAGGTCGCCGTGCAGCCGCGCGGGCGGCTCGGCGGGCCCCGCCAGCTCCGGCAGTCGCTCGCACAGCCGCTCCACGTCGGCCGCCTCGCCGGGGCGGACGGTGCCCTGGTCGACCGCGCGCCGCAGATAGGGCAGCACGCGATGCTCGGCGTACCAGCCCGGCCAGGCCGTGCCGGGCTCGTTGCGCATCGGGGCCAGCCCGATGTACGCGTCCGCCGGCCCGTCCGGCGGCGGCGCGCCGAACGCGGGCGCCCCGGCGGCATGCAGGGCGGCCAGGTCGCGGCCGAAGCGGACCGCCGCCTCCCGGCTCGGCCGCCCCTGCGTCACCCGGTCGATGACCAGCCAGTTCCCGTCGTGGCCGTGCACGGCCGGTACCCGCACCGTGCCGGCGCCGGCCAGCCAGCGCAGCCCGGCCGCCTCGGCCCGCACCGCCCCAGGACCCTCGGCGCGCTT
The DNA here is from genome assembly GCF_002150735.1 of Streptomyces africanus. GTDB lineage: Bacteria > Actinomycetota > Actinomycetes > Streptomycetales > Streptomycetaceae > Streptomyces > Streptomyces africanus. The sequence continues at coordinate 3,013 of NZ_MUKA01000017.1, read as the reverse complement.
GACGATCACCACCCGCCCGTCGTCGAGCGTGACCTCGGCGAGGCCCCCGGACAGCGGCCGTTCCCCGGTGACCGCCCGCCCGGTGAGCCGGGCCACGACATCCGCAGGGGCGGTCATTCGCGCTCCTCCCTCGGGTTCGAGCTTGATCGAACACCCAGAGTACGACCGCACCCCCAGAGGCCCGGAACTCAGCCCTCGGACCCGCAATCGACGTCCAGCAACTGGATCGGGCGCGTCGCGTCGAGGTCGACGTACGCCCTGAAGTCGGCCTTGTCGGACCCGCCGTTCCAGTACGTGCTCACCGTCGCCCAGCCGACCCGTGCCGACTGGGCCGTGGTCACCGCACCGACGTCGATGGACACCGGGATGTTCTGCGCGCACAGCAGGACATCGAACTCCGGGTTGGCGGCGACCTTCTCCTTCAACTGCGGCGAGATCCCGTACTTACGGGCGAAGTCCCCGGGCCCCTGCTCCCCGTAGAAGTCCTCGAGGAACGTGTGGATCTCCTGGGCGGTGTACCGGTCGTTGGCGTCGACGGCGGACGCGGCAGCGGCCGGAACGGCCGCCGCGCCGATGCCCAGGGCGGCGACACAACCGACTGCGAACAGGCGCCAGCGGGTCGGGCGCGCAACGTTGCGGAACATTCTGGATACCCCCGTTGTGGTCTCTTCTGCGTGCTCCCCGCGCCGCGGCGGACCGTTGGCGCGGGAAGCCGATCGCAGGTGTAGACCTCTCGTTCCCGGCCGCCGTTGTGCCCCGCCCGGCGGCCGTTTCGATTCCGGGACATTCGCCACCCCCCGGTCACGCGGGACGGTGAAATCGCGCCGCCCGCCGACAGAACCGGCCACCGGCGGGGGACCAGTCGGGGTATGACGAGCTCACCGTTCCAGCGCACCATCGCCCTGCCCGCCCCCGTGTGCGAACAGGCCGCACAGCATCTGGAGCAGGCCGCACACCGGTCCATCGACGGGGCCGCGGTCCCCCTGAAGGCGTTCCGCGCGGCCGCCGACACCGACTTCGTCCTCCCCGCGTCGGTCGTCGAGCAGGCGGCGGCCTGCCTGCTGGTCCTGGCCACGGAGACCGCCCAGAGCGTACGGCCCTCCGCCCTGCGGGCCACCATCAGCGTCGCGCTGCGGCTGCGGGACGCCGTGGAACTGTCGCATCAGCCGGCCCTCAGCAGCAGGTTCTGGTGAATCGGGTCCGGCGGCGGGACCTGCGCGTCAGGACTCGCGGAAGGCGACCTGAACCTGACCGTGGCGCAGTTCCGCCAGCGTGGCGCGCTGCCGCCGGGCCCGTTCGATGAGGTCGTCGAGGTGCCGCGGATCGAGACGCGTGTCGGTGGCGGCCAGGTCGCGGAGCGTCTGCCAGCCGGCCGACTTGCCCTCCACCCCCAGACCCAGCGCCTCCAGCTCCCACAGTGTGCTCAGCGGGGACCGGCGTACCAGGCTGCCGTTGCTCTTCAGCCGGCCCACCTGCTCCGCCGCCCGGCCCGCGTAGACCTTGTAGCGCCGCACCGGGACGTCGAGCCGCCGCATGATGTGGAGCAGGCTCGCCCGGTCCTCGGCGATCTCGGCGGCGACCGGGGCCAGGGTGTCGGCGAGCGCCGTACCCCGGCACGAGCGCACCAGGTGACGTATCCGCGCCGTCCCGGCGGTGGCGCCGGCGAGATGGTCGTTGAGGTAGACGCCCAGCAGCGACATGTCGGTGGCGGCAGCACGCTGGGCGCCCGGCGGATCCGTTCGCTGTTCCGTCATGGCACTGCTCCTGTCCTGCTCCGGCCCTGCCCCGACCGCCGGCTTGCGGAAGACGATGCGTGGCGAGTGCCCGGGCCCCTCCCGGCGAAACGGGATCACCGGCCCTGCCCATTCGTCCCGTTTTCGATGTGGCCGAGGACACATCCTGGACGAGGCCCCGATCACGTCCGGGTACGCGGAGCGGCGGCTACCGTCTACGGGCAGATCCCCCCGCTTCCCACCCCCTTTCGGACGGCCCGGCAGTGCAAGCAGATCTCTCTCCTGTCATAGCGGCGACCGCCCAGTGGCTGACCCGCGCCTTCCCCGCCTCCGGCGGCGCGCTCGCCTCCGCGCTGTGCGAGGTGCAGGCCCGGCAGGCCGTGACGGTCGCGGCGTGGCTCAGGTACCCGACGGAGATGGACGCCGCGCTGGTCGGCATGGCGGGCCCCGGGGGCTCCGCGCGGCTGGACTGGCTCACCGGCGCGGACGCGTCCCTCGGCGACGACGTCGACGCGCACGCCTGGCGCACCTGGGTGGACGAGGTCGTGGCGAGCTGGGCGGCCAGTCTGCTCACCGACCCGGAGCTGGCCGCCCTGGCGGTGGCCGCGCTCGCCGAGGGCAGCCACAGCACCGGCACACCGGCCGAGTTCCGCCGGCTCGTCGCACCCGACGACAGCGACCAGCGCGCCGCCGCCCTCCTGCGCCACCCCGACCTGCTCGCCCCCGTGGCCGGCCTCCACCAGGCACAACTCCTCGCCCGCCTGCACCCGGGCCGCACACTGATCGCCTGACACGGGGCCCCGCCCCTGACGGCCCAGCGCCGCCGGCTCCCGGCGGCCTCGGTCCGCCGGCCTTCGGCGGTGTCCGTCCGCGCGGAGGTGCCGGTCCGTACGCCCGCGGTGGCCGCGGCCCCGACGCGGTTCGGCCGTCGGCCCTGAGCGCTGCCCGCAGGCCCGCCCCATTGCCGACTCCCCGCGGCTCCCTCTGCCCCGACCTGCGTTAACAGCTGGTAACCCCAACCCCTCACCCTCCGTGACTCACCGGTTTGCCGTACGCGGTCGTGCCGTGGTCGCACCGGCGGCGGACGCTGAGCGTGGGCTCGACGGCCTCCGGCCACCTTCCGCGGCGCGAGGCGTACACCGTCGCGCCGGGCCGTGACGCCGCTGACGGAGGAGAGACCGAGATGACCACCGCCCTCTCACGGAGCTGGGAACACGCCGTCATCACGGGCGGCGCACAGGTGGGAGCCGACGAATCCGGCGCCGCCCGTGATGACGGCG
>NZ_MUKA01000160.1 GCF_002150735.1 Streptomyces africanus | reverse complement strand
TCCGCAGATACCCGTCGGGCGACAGCTCCCCGATGTCCCCGGTGTGGAACCAGCCGTCCGCCTCCAGCACCTCGGCGGTCTTCTCGGGCAGCTTGTGGTAGCCCTCCATGATGCCCGGGCCGCGCAGCAGGATCTCCCCGTCGTCGGCGATCCGCACCTCCGTGCCGGGCAGCGGCTTGCCGACCGTGCCGGTGCGGTAGGCCTCGCCCGGGTTCACGAACGACGCCGCCGAGGACTCGGTCAGGCCGTAGCCCTCCAGGATGTGGATGCCGGCGCCGGAGAAGAAGTACCCGATCTCGGGTGCCAGCGCCGCCGAACCCGAGACGCAGGCCCGCAGGTTGCCGCCGAAGGCCTCCCGGATCTTGGCGTACACCAGCGCGTCGGCGACCTTGTGCTTGGCGCCCAGCCCGAACGGCACGGACATGGTCCCGGTACGCCGGAAGTTGTCCTGCGCGACCTTGGCGTACTCGCGGGCGACCTCGGCGGCCCACTGGAAGATCTTGTACTTGGCGCCGCCGCCCGCCCGGGCCTTCGCGGCGACACCGTTGTAGACCTTCTCGAAGATGCGGGGCACGGCCGCCATGTACGTCGGCTGCACCACCGGCAGGTTCTCGATGATCTTGTCGACGCGGCCGTCCACCGCGGTGACGTGCCCGACCTCGATCTGGCCGGAGGTGAGGACCTTGCCGAAGACGTGCGCGAGGGGCAGCCACAGGTACTGCACGTCCTCGCCGCTGATCAGCCCGGTCGCGGCGATCGCCTTCGCCATGTACGACCAGTTGTCGTGCGGGAGGCGCACGCCCTTGGGACGGCCGGTGGTGCCGGAGGTGTAGATGAGGGTGGCCAGCTGGTCCTTGGTGATCGCGCCGACCCGCTCCTTGATCAGGTCGGGGTCCTTCTCCAGCCGGGCCGCGCCGCGCTTCTCCAGCTCGTCCAGGGTGAGGATCCAGTCGGCGGTCTCGACCCCGGCCGCGTCGACGACCACGACGTGGGTGAGGTCGGGCAGCTCGGCGCGCTTCTCCCGCGCCTTGGCCAGCTGCTCGGCGTTCTCCGCGATCAGCACCCGGCTCTCGGAGTCCGACAGGATGTACGCCGACTCCTCGGCGTTGGTCTGCGGGTAGACCGTGGTCGTGGCGGCGCCGGCGCACATGATGCCGAGGTCGGCGAGGATCCACTCGATGCGGGTGCTGGACGCGAGGGCGACGCGCTGCTCGGACTGAACACCGAGCTCGATGAGCCCGGCCGCGATGGCGTAGACCCGCTCGGCGGCCTGCGTCCAGCTCAGCGACTTCCAGTCGTCCGGCCCCTGCCCCGAGGACGCGGGCACCGGATAGCGGTAGGCCTCGGCGTCCGGCGTGGCGGCCACGCGGTCCAGGAAGAGGCCCGCCACGGACGGCGGACGGTTCTCGATCAGTGTCTGTGTGTCGCTCACGACATCCTCCGGGGCCCGCGACGGCGCGGCTGGCTCAGGTGCGGCTGGGTTTTCACTCACGAGCTGCTGTTCGCGAGCCGTTGTTTAACTCACGAGTAACTATCGAGCAGGGATCAGAGTAAAGGCCGACCGGCCCCTGCGTAAGGGGCCGCGGCCTGTCACTTCCTACAGAGAGCTACCCCGCGTACGCACAGGGGCCCGCCGCACTTTCGCACGACGGGCCCCTGTTCTACCCGGTTTGCGGTGTAACCCACGGTAATCCGTGATTACTTCTTGCCCTTGCCCGACCCCGCGCTGTCATCGCTCGACAGGACGGCGATGAAGGCCTCCTGCGGAACTTCCACGGAACCCACCATCTTCATCCGCTTCTTGCCCTCCTTCTGCTTCTCCAGCAGCTTGCGCTTACGGGAGATGTCACCGCCGTAGCACTTGGCGAGGACGTCCTTGCGGATGGCGCGGATGGTCTCGCGGGCGATCACCCGGGAGCCGATGGCGGCCTGGACCGGCACCTCGAAGGCCTGCCGCGGGATGAGCTCCTTGAGCTTCGCGACGAGCCGCACGCCATAGGCGTAGGCCTGGTCCCTGTGGGTGATCGCCGAGAACGCGTCCACCTTGTCGCCGTGCAGCAGGATGTCGACCTTGACCAGGCTGGACGTCTGCTCCCCGGTGGGCTCGTAGTCGAGCGAGGCGTAGCCGCGGGTCTTGGACTTCAGCTGGTCGAAGAAGTCGAAGACGATCTCGGCGAGGGGCAGCGTGTAGCGGACCTCGACCCGCTCCTCGGAGAGGTAGTCCATGCCGAGCAGAGTGCCGCGCCGGGTCTGGCACAGCTCCATGATCGAGCCGATGAACTCGCTGGGCGCCAGGATGGTGGCCCGCACGACCGGCTCGTAGACCTCCGAGATCTTGCCCTCGGGGAACTCGCTCGGGTTGGTGACCGTGTGCTCGGTGCCGTCCTCCATGACGACGCGGTAGACCACGTTCGGGGCGGTCGCGATCAGGTCGAGCCCGAACTCGCGCTCCAGCCGCTCCCGGATCACGTCCAGGTGCAGCAGGCCGAGGAAACCGACGCGGAAGCCGAAGCCGAGGGCGGCGGAGGTCTCCGGCTCGTAGACCAGCGCGGCGTCGTTGAGCTGGAGCTTGTCGAGGGCCTCGCGCAGCTCCGGGTAGTCCGAGCCGTCCAGCGGGTAGAGGCCGGAGAACACCATCGGCTTGGGGTCCTTGTAGCCGCCCAGCGGCTCCACGGCACCCTTGGACTGGCTGGTGACCGTGTCACCGACCTTGGACTGGCGGACGTCCTTCACACCGGTGATGAGGTAGCCCACCTCGCCGACGCCGAGACCGTCGGACGACAGCATCTCCGGTGAGTTGGTGCCGATCTCCAGCAGTTCGTGCGTGGCGCCCGTGGACATCATCTTGATGCGCTCACGCTTGTTGAGCTGTCCGTCGATGACACGGACGTACGTCACCACGCCCCGGTAGGAGTCGTAGACCGAGTCGAAGATCATGGCGCGCGCGGGGGCGTCCTTCACACCGACCGGGGCCGGGACCTGTTCGACGACCTTGTCCAGCAGCGCCTCGACACCGAGCCCGGTCTTGGCGGAGACCTTGAGCACGTCGTCGGGCTCGCAGCCGATGAGGTGGGCGAGCTCCTCGGCGAACTTCTCGGGCTGCGCGGCCGGCAGGTCGATCTTGTTCAGCACGGGGATGATCGTGAGGTCGTTCTCCATCGCCAGGTAGAGGTTGGCGAGGGTCTGCGCCTCGATGCCCTGGGCGGCGTCGACCAGGAGGATGGTGCCCTCGCAGGCGGCGAGTGATCGCGAGACCTCGTAGGTGAAGTCGACGTGCCCCGGGGTGTCGATCATGTTCAGGATGTGCGTCCTGCTCTTGTCGTGGGACGGGGCCCACGGAAGTCGCACCGCCTGGGACTTGATCGTGATGCCGCGCTCTCGCTCGATGTCCATGCGGTCGAGGTACTGAGCACGCATCTGCCGCTGCTCGACCACTCCGGTCAGCTGGAGCATCCGGTCGGCGAGCGTGGACTTGCCGTGGTCGATGTGCGCGATGATGCAGAAGTTGCGGATCAGAGCCGGGTCGGTACGGCTCGGCTCGGGCACATGGCTAGGGATCGCGGGCACGCAGGGTCCTGATTCTTGAGGCGTCCGCAGTGTCTGCGGTCTCGGGTCGGATCGGATCGATACGTAGCCTCCATGGTCCCACGGGTGGGGACCATGGACGGGTTTGGGCCATGAATGAGCCCGCTGGTACCGTGGGGGGCTGTGCCTCATGCCCTCTCGCAGGAGGCACTCCTTCAAGAAATCACCCGGTACGGACCGTGCGGCACCCGTGCGGCCTCGTGCCAGAACCTGAGAAGGCTCATTCGTGGCGAACATCAAGTCCCAGATCAAGCGGATCAAGACCAACGAGAAGGCGCGGCTGCGCAACAAGGCCGTCAAGTCCTCCCTCAAGACCGCGATCCGCAAGGCCCGTGAGGCTGCTGCCGCGGGTGACGTCGAGAAGGCCACCGAGTACCAGCGCGCTGCCGCGCGCCAGCTCGACAAGGCCGTCTCGAAGGGCGTCATCCACAAGAACCAGGCTGCCAACAAGAAGTCGGCGCTGGCTCAGAAGGTCGCCGCGCTCAAGGGCTGACGTCTGATGTGACGCCGGAGGGAATCGAGCGGGCCCTCTCTCATCCGCTCCCGTCCGGCACCCCGAGCTCGTCCGCGGCCTGCGTTCGCCACGCGGGGACGAGCTCACCGGCTTGGAACCGAGGGCCGGGTGCTTTCCCATTCCCCATGGGCAGGCACCCGGCCTTCGGCCTGCTTAAGGACCGGTGCTTGCCGTTGCGTACGGCTGACACTCCCGATTCTCACTCCGGGCTCCTCTCGCGGCACAGTGGAGACATGGACGCGGACGACAGGGCAGACAGCAGGGCGGACGACAGGGACGTGCTGGCCGGGGCCCGTGTGGCGACCCGGCTTCCCGCGCAGGACCTGGACCGGGCGCGGCGCTTCTACGCCGAGAAACTCGGTCTCGAGCCGGTCGACGAACGGCCCGGTGGGCTGCTGTACCGCTGCGGCGGCGCGGAGTTCGTGCTGTTCCGGTCGACGGGCGCCTCGCCCGGCACCTTCACCCAGATGGCGCTGGAGGTGGGCGACCTCGAGGCCGCCGTGGCGGAGCTCAAGCGGCGCGGCGTGGTCTTCGAGGAGGTCGACGTGCCCGGCTTCCGCACGGAGGGCGGGATCGCCGAGATCGAGGGGAACTACCCGAGCAAGGGCGCCCGGGGTGAGCGCGGCGCCTGGTTCCACGACAGCGAGGGGAACCTGCTGGGGATCGGTCAGCCCCTGTACTGAGGCCCGCGGCCTCAGCCGCGGCCCCGGGAGCGGGCCGCCCGCGCGATGGTGACCACCGCTTTCTCCAGTGCGTACTCGGGGTCGTCCCCGCCGCCCTTCACACCCGCGTCCGCCTCGGCCACCGCCCGCAGCGCCACGGCCACGCCGTCCGGGGTCCAGCCCCGCATCTGCTGCCGCACCCGGTCGATCTTCCACGGCGGCATGCCCAGTTCCCGCGCGAGATCGGCCGGCCGGCCGCCCCGCGCCGACGACAGCTTCCCGATCGCCCGGACGCCCTGCGCCAGCGCGCTCGTGATCAACACCGGCGCCACCCCGGTCGCCAGCGACCAGCGCAACGCCTCCAGCGCCTCCGCCGCGCGCCCCTCGACCGCCCGGTCGGCGACCGTGAAGCTCGACGCCTCGGCCCGGCCCGTGTAGTACCGCCCGACGATCGCCTCGTCGATCGTCCCCTCGACGTCCGCGACCAGCTGCGAGACCGCCGACGCCAGCTCCCGCAGATCACTCCCGATCGCGTCGACGAGCGCCTGGCACGCCTCGGGCGTGGCGGACCGGCCCACCGCCCGGAACTCCTGCCGCACGAACGCCAGCCGGTCCGCCGGCTTCGTCATCTTCGGGCAGGCCACCTCGCGCGCCCCCGCCTTGCGCGCCGCGTCGAGCAGCCCCTTCCCCTTGGCCCCGCCGGCGTGCAGCAGCACCAGGGTGATCTCCTCGGCGGGCGCCCCGAGGTAGGCCTTCACGTCCTTGATCGTGTCGGCCGACAGGTCCTGCGCGTTGCGTACGACGACGACCTTGCGCTCCGCGAACAGCGACGGGCTCGTCAGCTCGGCGAGCGTGCCGGGCTGCAACTGGTCCGGGGTCAGGTCCCGTACGTCCGTGTCGGCGTCGGAGGCCTTCGCGGCGGCCACCACCTCCTGCACGGCACGGTCGAGCAGCAGCTCCTCCTGGCCCACGGCGAGCGTCACGGGGGCGAGAGGGTCGTCATTCGCAGTCTTCCTGGCCATCGCGACAAGCATCCCACGCGGCACTGACAACCAGGCCGACGGTTCTTGGCCGGGCCTACGGTTCTTGGCCGGGCCTACGGTTCTTGGCCGGGCCTACGGTTCTTCCCGCCAGCCCTCCCACTCACCGGCGAACCGGTCCAGCTCCCCGGGATCCAGCCGCTCTTCCTCGTCCCTCAGGACGACCAGCCACTGCGCGTCCTCGGCGTCGTCCTCACCGGCCAGCGCGTCCCGCACCAGCTGCGGCTCCTCGACGACGCCGAAGCGCTCGGCAAGCGCCTGCACCACCTCTTCCGCCGCGTCCCTGTCGGGCAGCACCAGCACATGTCGCACATCACTCACGCGGGCCATTGTCCGACACCGGCTCGACGCCCGGCCGCTCAGCCCTTGCGAACGACCTGCACGTCGAGGTCGACCTTGATGCTCGGTCCCACCACCGCGATGCCGCGGGCCAGCATCGTCTGCCAGCTCACCGTGAAGTCGTCCCGGTGCAGTTCGGTCGTGGCCCGGCAGGCCGCCCGGACCTCGCCCTCCATGCCGTTGCCCAGCCCCAGGTACTCCGTGTCCAGCGTGACCGTGCGCGTCACGCCGTGCAGCGACAGCGCCCCCGTCACCGCCCACCGGTTCCCGCCCTTGTGCACGAACCGTTCGCTGTAGAACTCCAGGGTCGGGAACTTCGCGACGTCCAGGAAGTCGGCCGACCGCAGATGGTCGTCGCGCATCCTCATGTTGGTGTCGATGGACGCCGCGTCGATCACCACGTGCATCGCCGACCGCTCCAGCGGCTCGGCGATGCGTATGACGCCCGCGAAGGACTTGAACTGTCCGTGGATGCGGGCCATGCCGATGTGCCGCGCGGTGAACCCGATCGAGGAGTGCGCCGACTCGATCTCCCAGTCGCCGGGCTCGGGCAGCTCGGGCGGCCGGGCCACCTGGAGCGTCACGTCACCGAGCGAGGCGAGCGTGTTCTCGGCGACCTGCGTGGTCGCCCGGTACGGCGTGTACCCCTCCGCCGACACCGCGAGCCGGTACTCCCCGGCGGGCACCGTCGTCATGAACGACCCGAAGGGATCCGCTCCGCCGCTGACCACCGGACGCCCCATGGTGTCGGTGACCGCGAACTCGGCATGCCTCACCGGCTCGTTGACGGGGTCGAGCACCCGGCAGGCCAGCACACCGGCGCTCGGCGGCGTCAGCACCGCCGCCAGGGGGCTCGTCCGTTGCACCCGGTTGGTTCTGCTTCCCAGCCAGCGGCCGATCATCTGGACACCTCGTCCGACTCGAAGTCAGCGGTTTGATCACTGTTCACCGAGGAGGCATTCGACCACCGATGGGGCTTTCGAGGCAACACGGGACCACATCACGGGAATCCAGCGCTTGTGCTGGGACTACGCACGAGTAGCACCATGTGGGCCAAGTGGGGTGTCTGGCCCCTCTGCCCCTTCTGGTCCCACCGCTCCCGGCCCTGCCCCTCCGGCCCGGATCAGCCGTCCTGGCCGATGCCCCGGACCGTCGGCACCGAGCCGAGCTCGATCCCGAACCGCTGCCGGTACACCCCGAGCACCTCCTCGTCCGTCCCCAGCTCCCGCTCCTCCCGGGTGCCGTCGGCTCCGGTCACCGTGAGCCTGCGGCCGCTGAGCGTGATCCTTCCTCCGTCCTCCGTGACCCGCGAGCAGACCAGCGACCGCGTGAAGTGCGACACCGGCGACGTGCTGTGCCACCACACCCCGGCCACGAAGTCCCCGAGCACCCGCGGCCGTAGCTCCAGGCGGTACTGCGGTCTGCCGTCGCGGATCACGTCCAGGTCCGCCGCCTCCGCCGTGTCGTGCCCACCACGCACCCCGGCCGCGTCCGGCCGGGGTGCGTGGTGG
>NZ_MUKA01000705.1:368-583 GCF_002150735.1 Streptomyces africanus | reverse complement strand
GACCGCCGAGTGGGCGACGGCGAGCATCTGCTGTATCTCGGCCGGCTCGCTCAGGCCAAGGGCGTACGGCTGCTCATGGCCACGTGGGACGAGCTCGCGGCGGGCGGCGGTGTGGGCGTGCCGCTCGTGATCGCCGGCACGGGGCCGCTGGAGCGCGAGGTGACCGCCTGGGCGGCGGGCCGGGACGACGTGCGCTACGTCGGCCTGCTGGACCC
>NZ_MUKA01000705.1:0-233 GCF_002150735.1 Streptomyces africanus | reverse complement strand
CGTCGGCCTGGAGCGCCTGGTGGACGAGTACCGCACCGCGATCGCGGGGCGGACGACATCAAAGGGGGACGGAATCAATGGGGGGCAGTAGATGACACGATGCCGACTCTGCGGCTCGGCGGCGCTGGCGAGCGTCGTCGATCTGGGGGCGACCCCGCCGTGTGAGAGCTTTCTCGCCGCGGACCAACTGGACCAGCCGGAGCCCGCGTACCCGCTGCACCTGCGGGTCTGCA
>NZ_MUKA01000704.1 GCF_002150735.1 Streptomyces africanus | reverse complement strand
GACCAGTGCGATGCGCCGGTGGTCGCCGCGATCCTCGACGCGGTGGACTCGCCGCTGGTCACCGCTGCCGGGGCGGCCTCGCTGGCCGGCCTGATGAAGGAGACGGCGGCTGCCGACACCGTCGTGGCGACCCGCTACCACAACCTGATCTGCGCGCTGAAGACCGGCACACCGACGCTCGCCCTCAGCTACGCGGCGAAGAGCGACGCGCTCATGGCGGAGATGGGCCTGGGCGCCTACTGCCACCCGGCACGCGAGGTCGACGCCGGCCGGCTGCTCGAACAGTTCCGGGAGCTGGAGAAGCGCTCGGCCGAGCTGCGGCAGACCCTCACCGAGCGGAACCAGTCCGCCTCACGGCAACTCGACGACCAGTTCGCCGACTTGACCACGGCACTGTTCCCGGCGACCGACCACCCCCACACCCTGCGGAAGGCTTCATGAAAGCGACCGAAGTCCCCCGGATCGCCGGCGCGTACCTGTTCGAGCCGACGCCGTACACCGACGAGCGCGGCTTCTTCTGCCGCACCTTCGACGCCGACGTGGTCCGCTCGGTCGGCCTCGACCCGGACGCCTTCGTCCAGGACAGCCTGTCCCGCTCGGTCCGGGGCGTGCTGCGCGGCCTGCACCTGCGCTCCGGCGCCGGCGAGGCCAAGCTGGTGCGGTGCTCGTACGGGAGGATCTTCGACGTCGTCGTGGACCTGCGCCCCGACTCGCCGACCTACCTGGGCCAGGCCTTCTTCGAGCTGTCCGGCGACACGCAGACGACCCTGTACATCCCGGCGGGGTGCGCGCACGGCTTCCAGGCGCTGACCGAAACCGCCGACACCTCGTACCGGATCGACCGCCCGCACGATCCGGCCGAGGAC
>NZ_MUKA01000159.1 GCF_002150735.1 Streptomyces africanus | reverse complement strand
CCGTCGGTGTGCCGCCGCCGGCGAGCGAACGGGCATGGGCGTTGGTGACGTAGTCCAGGTCCCGGACCACCTTCATCACCCGGCGGCGGCACACCGACGGTCGCGATCCTCATCAACAACATCACCGGCGCCGCGTTCGCGCATGTCGCCAAGGGCGTCGAGGGCGCCGCCACACTGCGCGGCTGGCTCTCCCTGGTCGGCACGACCGGCGACGACCCGGAGCGGGAGCTGGCCCTGGTGAACCTGATGCGCCAGCAGGGCGTGGCCGCCGTGATCCTGCTCGGCGGCGCGTACGACTACGACGAGTACCAGCTGCGCATGGCCCGCTTCGCCCGCTCCCTGGACGCGGCCGGCTCGCATCTGGTCCTGGTGGGCCGGCCCCCGCTGGAGGGCGACGTCCCGGCGACGACCGTCGACTACGACAACGAGGGCGGCGCCTACGCGATGGCCAGCCACCTGCTGTCGGCCGGTCACCGGCGCGTCCTGGTCCTGCCGGGCCATGCCGAACTGACCACCGCGCAGGGCCGGTTGAGGGGAGCGCAGCGGGCCTTCGAGGCGTACGGCGTGCCGTTCGACCCGGGTATGGTCCGGCACGGCCCGTACGACTACGAGCACGGGTACGAGGCCGTGGAGGCGGCCCTGCACGAGACGCCGGACTTCACCGCCGTGCTCGCGGGGACGGACGTCGTCGCCGCGGGCGCCATGCAGGCGCTGCGCGCGGCGGGCCTGCGGGTGCCCGAGGACGTCTCGATCGTCGGCTACGACGACATCCCGCTCGCGTCCCAGCTCACTCCCCAACTGACCACCGTGCACGTGCCGTACGAGGAGATGGGCCGCGTCGCGCTGCGCGCGGTGGCCGACCGGCGCGAGGGCGGCGCGGGGCGCCGCAAGAGCGCCGACGGCGACCATCTGGTGCTGGGCACGCATGTCGTGGTCCGCAACTCGGTGCAGCCGCCGGGTCAGCACGGATAGCGGCCAGACGACGTTACGTAACCGTTTTCCCGACCCCTTCGCGACCTGTTCGAGGTTGCGTCGGCGGGCCTGCCGAGGGCCCGGACCGGCCTGCACGGCACCGCAGTGACCTGCGGGTATGCGGGCCCAAGCGCGTGCGCCCGCCGCGCGCCGGGAGATAACCCGGCGGACAAAACGCCGTAACAAATTTCCGCGCACCTCTTGCTAAGAGCCGAGCCCGCCGCCTACCGTCCCAGCAACCGCTTACTACAGCTTCTGCTTACGCTTGGCCGAACCCCCCGCAACCGCGAGCCGACGGTTTCCGGCCGCCGTTCCTGGCCAGCACCACCGAGCCGCTGCCGTCCTCTCGTTCTGAGAACGCCTATTCCGAAGGATCACGGTCAGATGAACTTCACCAGCCCCCGGAGAAGGTTCGCCTCCGCCGCTGTCGCGGGTATCGCGCTGACAGGTCTGCTCTCCGCCTGCGGCGGATCCGGCTCGGGCGACGACGCCGCGTCGAAGTCCGGCCCGGTCACCCTCCCCTTCTGGGGCTGGGCCAACGGCCAGGAGGCGGTCGTCAAGGCGTTCAACGCCTCGCACAAGGACATCCAGCTGAAGTACACCAAGGTCACCGACCAGCTGACCATGCAGAAGCAGCTGACCAACGCGGTGAAGGCCGGCAACGCCCCCTGCCTGGTGCAGAACACCGCCGAGTACGTGACCAGCTGGGTCTCGCAGGGCGCGCTCGCCGACATCACGCGTTACGTCGAGGGCGAGAAGGACAAGTTCAACACCGGCGCCTGGGCGAGCGCGCAGGTGCAGGGCAAGCTCTACGGCGTGCCGACCAGCTCGGCGCCCCAGTTCACGATCTACCGCACGGACATCTTCAAGAAGTACGGCCTGAAGCCGCCGGCGACCTGGGACGACTTCATCGCCGCGGGCAAGGAGCTGAAGAAGCACAACATCAAGATCACCAACTACGCCGGTGAGGACCCGAGCACCCTGGAGGTGCTCGCCATGCAGGCCGGTGCCCACTGGTACGCGATCGACGGCAACGCCTGGAAGGTGAACTTCCAGGACGAGGGCACCCTCAAGGCCGCGAAGGTGATCCAGGAGATCATCGACAACGACCTGAACGCCAAGCTGTCCTTCGCCGACTACGCGGCCGTGCAGCGCAGCTACGACACCGGCGCCACCGCGACCCGGCAGATCTCCACCTGGCAGATGGCCGGCATGGTGCAGAACTTCACCAAGTCCTTCGGTGACTGGGCGCTGGCCCCGTGGCCGACGTACCAGGGCGAGGCGCCCAAGACGCCGGCGGGTACCAACCTGACCGGCAGCGTGACCCTGGTGACCAAGCAGTGCAAGAACCAGGAGCAGGCGGCGCGGGCCGCGCTGTGGATGTCGACGAACCAGGACGCCGTCAAGACGATGGCCAGCCCGGAGACGGGCAATGGCGTGATGCCGGCACTGAAGGACAGCAACGCCTACGTCGGTGAGTCGATCTCGCAGAAGCTGCTCGGCAAGAACTACGAGCCGGCGCAGAAGGTCGTGACGGACAGCCTGGGCACCGTCACCACCGACTGGACCTTCGGGCCCAACTGGACCGCGATGTTCACCGAGCTCCAGGCCGGCTGGGCCAAGGTCGTCAACAAGGAGCAGACGGTCACCGACCTGCTCGCGCACATGCAGCAGTGGACGGTCAAGGACCTGAAGTCCCGCGGTATCAGCGTCAAGGGCTGAGGCATTCGATGATTCGCTCCATGCGCTGGAAGGGTGCCGCGTTCACGGTGCCCTTCCAGCTCGGCTTCGTCTTCCTGTATCTCCTCCCGATCGGCTACGCCGTCTACGAGTCGCTGTTCACGGAGAAGCAGTCCGGGCTGGGCCTCGGCGGCGCCACGACGGAGTTCGTCGGGCTCGACAACTACACGCAGGGCCTGACGGACTCGGCGTTCATGAACTCCATCCTGCGCGTGGTGCTCTTCGCCTGTGTGCAGATCCCGTTCATGCTGCTGATCAGCCTGCTGCTGGCGCTGTTCCTGGACGCCGTCACCTCCAGGGTGGCGAGCCGGTTCCGGATCCTGCTGCTGGTGCCGTACATGATCCCGGGCGTGGTCGCGGCGATCGTGTGGGTCAACCTCTACAGCCCGGACGTCGGCCCGCTGACCCCGATCGGCAAGGCACTCGGGCTCGACTGGAACTTCTTCGCGCCGTCGATGGTGTGGCCGTCCATCGGCAACCTGCTGACCTGGCACGGCATCGGCTACAACATGGTGATCATCTACTCGGCGCTCCAGGGCGTGCCCCGCGAGCTGTTCGAGGCGGCCCGGCTCGACGGCGCCTCCGAGCTGCGGATCGCGCGCAGCATCAAGATCCCGTACGTGCGCGGGGCGCTGGTGCTGACGGGTCTGCTGTCGATCATCCAGATGCTCCAGATCTTCAACGAGCCGGCGCTGTTCCGGAACATCACCCCGCAGACGGTCAGCGACAGCTTCACCCCGATCATGATCATCTACAACCAGGCGTTCAACGCGGGCAACTACAACTACGCGGCGGCCCTGTCCGTGCTGCTCGCCCTGATCCTGGGCGTGGCCTCCTTCCTCTTCTACCGGCTCACCTCGAAGGAGGCCGACTGATGGTGCTGACCGAGCACACCACGAAGCGGCCCCCCGTCCGCAGCGTCCGGCGCCTGCCCCGCCCGGACGCGGCCTCCCGCGGGCGGGGTGGTCAGCGCTTCCTGCTGGTCGGGCTGATCCTGGCCAGCGTCTACAGCCTGTTCCCGGTGTGGTGGCTGATCGTCGCCGCGACCAAGGACCGCACGGCGCTGTACCAGAGCAACGGCCTGTGGTTCTCCGGCTGGCATCTGTGGGACAACCTGCACCAGGTGTTCACCTACCAGGACGGGATCTTCCTGCGGTGGACGGCCAACTCGTTCCTGTATGCGGGGGTCGGCTCGCTCGGCGGCACGTTGATCGCGCTCGCAACCGGTTACGGTCTGGCGCGGTTCGACTTTCCCGGCCGTAACGCGATCTTCGCGTGTGTCGTGGGCTCGTTCCTGATCCCGATCGCCCTGCTCACGCTCCCGCTGTACCTGCTGTTCTCGGCGCTCGGCATGGTGGACACCCCGTGGGCGATGCTGATCCCCTGCCTGATCAACCCGTTCAGCGTGTACCTGGCCAAGGTGTACACCGAGGCGACGGTCCCCTACGAGCTGCTGGAGGCGGCCCGGATCGACGGCGCCGGCGAGCTGCGGATCTTCTTCAGCATCGTGCTGCGGATGATGACCACGGGCGGCGCGACGGTGTTCCTGCTGGCCTTCGTCAACACCTGGAACGCGTTCTTCCTCCCGCTGACCGTGCTGCGCGGCAAGGAGAACTGGACGCTCAACCTCGGCCTCTACAACTGGACCGGCACGCGGCTGGAGTCCGGCATCGACCTCACGGGCCTGGTGCTGACCGGCGCGCTGCTGTCCATCGTCCCCATGGCGATCATGATGGTCGCGATGCGCCGCTACTGGCGGTCGGGCGTGACGCTCGGCGCCCTCAAGTGATCTCCCTCGCCGCCGACTGACTCCGGGGGCCGCAGGTGACCCTGACTCCCTGCGGTTCCCGGGCGCCCACCCCTTCCGGAGCCCTCACGTGACCGTTCTGCACAACCCCGTCCTGCGCGGCTTCGCCCCCGACCCGTCCCTGATCCGGGTCGGCGACTGGTACTACGTGGCGACCAGCTCCTTCGAGTGGTTCCCGACGATCCCGGTCCACCGCTCCCGCGACCTGGCCCACTGGGAGTACGCCGGGCACGTCCGGGGTGCGGCCCCCGGCGGTTCGCTGGCCGGGGTACCCGACTCCGGGGGTATCTGGGCGCCGTCGCTGAGCTGGGACGGGGAACGGTTCTGGGTGACATACACCGTCGTGCGCTCGGTCGGTACGCCGTACTTCGACCTGGACACGTACGTCTCGACGGCCACCGAGGTGAGCGGCGAGTGGAGTGCGCCGCGCCGGGTCGCGAGCCACGGCTTCGACCCGGCCCTCTTCCACGAGGACGGCAGGCTGTGGCTGCTGAACCTCCAGAACGACCACCGGCCGGGCGGCCGGAGGTTCGCCGGGATCGTCGTCACGGAGCTGGACCGGGACACGCTCGCCCCCATCGGGCGGACCCGTCTGCTGCTGCAGCACGACCGGCTGATCGAGGGACCGAAGCTGCTGCGGCGCGGCGGCTGGTACTACCTGGTGCTCGCGGAGGGCGGCACGGGCTGGGAGCACGGGGTGCGGGTGGCCCGCAGCCGGGAGCTGACCGGGCCGTACGAACTCGACGAACGGCCGCTGCTGACCACGCGGGACGACCCGGACGCGCCCTTGCAGAAGGCCGGGCACGGCGAGCTGGTCGAGACGCCGGACGGGCAGTGGCTGCTCGGTCATCTGACGGCCCGTCCGCTGCACACGCCGCAGGGCCGCCGCTGCCCGCTCGGCCGGGAGAGCGCCATCCAGGCGGTGACCTGGGACGCGCAGGGCTGGCCCCGGCTGCGACAGGGCGGTTGGCACCCGGCGGTCGAGGTCGAGGTGCCGACGCGGCCGCACCCGCTGCCCCCCGCTGCCCCGCCCGAGGACCTGTCCTGGCCGTGGAGTTCCCTGCGCGAGCCGCCGGAGGCGTCCTGGGCCGACACGACGGCCCGGCCCGGCTGGATCCGCCTGCGCGGCCGGCACGGGCCGGAGTCCCGCTGGGCGAGCAGCCTGCTGGCCCAGCGCGTCACCGAACACCGCGCCGAGGCCGAGGTCACCGTCGAGGCGCGGCCGGTCACCTTCACCCAGGCCGCCGGGCTGGTGCTCTGGTACAACCCCGAGGCGTACCTCGGTCTGGACCTGACCTGGGCGGAGCCCGAGGGCGAGCCGCAGCGCGGACAGCAGTGGCGGGGCACGCCCGGTGCGGAGGGCCGTACGGTGCTCAGCCTCGTGGAGCGCGACGAGGAGGGCATCCGGCAGGTGGCCGTCGTGGAGGTGCCGGCGGCGGCGCCCGTGACGCTGGGGGTCACGATCGAGGGTGCCGAGGCGCGGTTCTGGCACGTCCGGGACGGGGTGCGGGCGGCGATCGGCCCGGCCCTGGACTTCAGCCGGCTCTCCGACGACCACGGGTCCCGGCTGCGCTTCACCGGTGCGATGGCGGGCATCCATGCCCGGGACCTCGTCGACGCGGCGTTCACAGCGGACTTCACGGGGTTCCGGCTGACCTGTTTTGGCTGACCCGCACACCCGGCTGATCGCGTTGTTCGGGGTTTCGAAAGTTTTGACCGACGAGAACCCGTGAATTCACCTGTCTTCCCGACGTCCTGCGCCGCACCTACAGTAGGAAGCGCTTTCTGCCCGGTCGGATTCCGGATTGCGGTGAGCAGCGCTGGTCGAAACTTTCCACGGCCCTCGGGCGGGCCGGAGAGGTGGGTTCCCGATGGTCCGTACGGCGAGTGCGAGCGTGGCGGCCGGTCCGACGCTGGCGGTCGTGGCCCGCGAGGCAGGGGTGTCGGTGCCGACCGCGTCGAAGGTGGTCAACGGCCGGGAGGACGTGGCGCCCGAGACGCGCCGCCGTGTCACCGAGGCGCTCGACCGGCTCGGCTATGTGCGCAGACCCCGGTTCGACGCGTCGAAGGCGCCGCGGCTGGTGGACCTGGTCGTGCACTCGCTGGACAGCTCCTGGTCGGGCGCTGTGCTGCACGGGGTGGAGGAGGCGGCGCACGACGCGGGCCTGGAGGTCGTGGTGTCGGCGGCCCTGACCCGTACCCGGGCCGGCCGCCCGGAGCGCGGCTGGCTGGACAAGCTGGTCGCCCGGGGCTCCTCCGGGGTCCTGTTCAACCTGGCCGAGCTGAGCGATTCCCAGTACGCCTGGCTGGAGCAGCACCGCATCCCGTTCGTGATGATCGACCCGGTCCAGGAACCGCCGGAGGGCGTGGCGTCGGTGGGCGCGGCGAACTGGCAGGGCGGTCTGACGGCCACGGAGCATCTGCTGTCCCTGGGCCATGAGCGCATCGCCGTCATCGCCGGTCACCGGCGCACGCTGTGCAGCAGCGCCCGGGTCGCCGGGTACCGCTCGGCGCTCGCGTCGGCCGGGGTCCGCAACCGCGCCGAGTACGTCCGGCACGCGAACTTCGACGAGAGCCTGGCCCGCCGCCGCATGCGCGAACTGCTCGACCTGCCCGAGCCGCCGACGGCCGTCTTCGTCTGCTCGGACCGGATGGCGCTGGGGGTGTACCAGGCCCTGGCCGAGCGGGGGTTGAGCGTCCCGGACGACGTCAGCGTGGTCGGCTTCGACGACCTGCCCGAGGCGCGCTGGGCCTCCCCCGCGCTGACCACGGTCCGCCAGCCGCTGTCGGAGATGGCCGCGACGGCCCTGCGGTCGCTGCTGCGCCTGATGGACGGCCACCACCCGGAGAGCACGCGAACGGAGCTGTCGACGCGGCTGGTGGAACGGGCGAGCACCGCCGCGCCGCGCTCGTAGGGGGTGTCC
>NZ_MUKA01000158.1 GCF_002150735.1 Streptomyces africanus | reverse complement strand
GCTCCTGCCGCCCCCGCTCCCGCGCCACCGGCGATGAGCCCGGCCGCCTTGGCGTACCCGGCGGCGCCGAACCAGCCGATGACCGCGAGCGGGACCACCGCGGGGATACCGCCGGCGACCTCCTCGAGCTGCGTCGCGGCCAGCCGGCACTTCGCGCACTCCTCCAGGTGCTTGCGCAGCCCCCGCTCGGCCCGCGTGCGCAGCCGGCCGCGGGCGTACGTGCCGAGCTGGTCGGCGTAGTGCGCGCAGTCCTCGTCGGCGGTGAGCGCGGCGCTGACGTGGGCCTGGAGGCAGGCGTGCTTGAGGCCCTCGCGGGCCCGGCCGGCGAGCACGCGCGTGCCGTCGGCGTCCAGCCCGAAGAGCGTGGCGACCTCGCCGGGTGACTCGTCCTCGACCTCGGTGTGCCACAGCACGGCCTGCCACCGCTCGGGCAGCGATCGGAAGGCCCGCATGGCCATGGACCCCTCGGCATCGTGCATCGCCCGCACGTCCGCGCCCAGGTCGAGCGTGTCGCCGCCGGAGACGTAGGAGCCGCGTGCGGACTGGGCGGCGAACACCGCGAAGTCGTCGACGAGCTGCTCCCGCCGCGCCGACCGCGTCCAGGAGGCGGCGACGCGACGGAGGGAGGTGAGCAGGTAGGCGCGCACGGCGTGCTCGGGTCCGGAACCGCCGCGTACCGCCTGGAGCATGCGGGCGAAGACCTCGGCGGTCAGGTCGTCGGCGGTGTGGGAGTCACGGCAGCAGGTCCGGGCGTACCGGCGCACGGCCTGCGCGTGGCGCCGGAACAGCTCCTCGTACGCCGTGTCGTCGCCCGAGCGCATCCGGTCGATGAGATCGGCGTCGGAGGGCGGCAGCTCGCGCGGCGGCGGCAGGACGCTGTCCTCACACCATGCGCGCTGTGGCGGGACCGAGCCGTCGGTTCTCCCGCCCGGTGCGGGATGCCCGCCCGGCGGTACGCCCGCGCGTCCGCCCTGACTCGGCACCTGCGGCGGGACCGGGCCGCCGGCTGTGGCGTCCCCGTTCCCGCTCGACTCGTCCCGCCCGTCAACGCTCATCGCGGAAAGCCCCCGCCAGCCGCCCAACACGTCCAGAGCACCGGGTCAGAGTGCCACAGTGGCTCTTGGCCAGACCCCTGGAGTTCGGACCCTCACTCATCCGAGGGGATTTACCGCACGCCAGTACTGCGCGTCACTCATACGGGGAATGACTCCCTGTCGCCCGGGCTCGGAAGCCGACCGGACCGATCCGGCGGCTGGTCATGACCGCCACAGCCGGCCGGTCCCATCGACCAGTACGTTCGACCGGCCTGATCGACCAGTGCGGTCGACCGGCGACCGACCGACCGGCCCGACAGGGTCCGGCCCGATCGAACAGATCAGCCCACGAGCCAAGCCCGACGAGCCAAGCCGATACGTCCAGCCACCCGGCAAGCCGACCGCACCAGCCGATCGCTCCGCCCGTCGCGGCAGCCTCTCCGGCGCCCCGTTCCGGCTGCCCGTTGCGGCAGCCCCTCCGGTTGCCCCTTCCGGCAGCCGCCCCGCTCACGCCGGCCGCGACCGCAGCCCCTCCAGCAGGATGTCCAGCAGCCGGGCCGACGCGGCCGCCTGCTGTGCCGCGTCCGGCAGCGAGGGCGCGGCCGTCGCGATCACCAGCAGCACGTCCGAAACCGACACGTCCGCCCGCAGCTCACCCGCCGCGCGCGCCCGCTCCACGAGCTGACCCACGACCTCGAGCAGCGCCGACGCCCCGGTGTCGTCCTCCGCCGCGACCGCCGATGCCGGCACCGAGGCGACGGCCACCGGCTCCTCCGGCACCAGCCGCAGCTCCGCCGGGCCCGGCTGCGTCCGCTGCTGCGGCACGCGCGCCTGACCGGCACGCTCCTCCTCGACAGAGACCCGCAGCACCTGCGGCGGCAGCAGCCGCCCGGCGCCGGAGGCCACCGACGTCCGCAGGAAGCGCGACAGCGCCGACCACGGCTCGTCCTCCTGCCCGAGCGCCGCACGCGCCTGGTCGGTCAGCCGGGAGGTCTCCTCCTCGGCTATGCGCCGCACCAGGACGTCCTTGCTCGGGAACCGCCGGTACACCGTGCCCACGCCGACCCGCGCGCGTCGCGCCACGTCCTCCATCGGCGCGCCGTACCCCAGCTCGCCGAACACCTCGCGCGCCGCCCGCAGCACATGCTCCAGATTGCGCTGTGCGTCCACGCGCAGCGGCGTCGTCCGCGATCCGTTCCCGCGTCCGTTGCCCGCCGTCGCGCTCATCGTCGCGCCACCCGCCGCGACAGCGGACGCGGACGACCAATGAGAGTCCTGAACATGCATATGCATTCCCCCGGTAATGACGTCTCCCCCCGGAGACACTCCCCGCCATGCGATGCCGGGACGCTGGAACAGGCCCTGGTCCGCAGGCCCGCCTCTCGCGGACCCGCTGAGCGCATCCCCCTACACCCCGTCGACACACGAACATAGTTGAGAGGGAGTCAATTCAGAAGAGGCAGGTTCCGCACGGAGCGCCCACCGATCGGAGTACGGGTCGCATACGTCCCGAATGTGCCCCCGACCGCCCTTCGCACTACCCCACCTGACCTGCGGGTATTCCCCGCGGCTCGCCTTTCCGGCCAACTCGGCGCGCTCTCCCGCTCCGGTCACACAATTCGTCGAGGCTGTGGACAAACGCCAGCGGCGGGTGCGTCATGGGATGGTGAAGGAACGTGCGCGCATTCTCGTTGTCGGTGGTGGCTACGTCGGGATGTACACGGCCCTGCGCCTCCAGCGCAGACTGAAACGGGAACTGCAGCGGGGCGAGGTGGAGATCACGGTCGTCACCCCCGACCCGTACATGACGTACCAGCCGTTCCTCCCCGAGGCCGCCGCGGGCGCCATCTCCCCCCGCCACGTCGTCGTACCGCTGCGCCGCGTCCTCGACCGGTGCCGCGTCGTCATCGGCGAGGCCACCGCCATCGACCACGCGAAGCGCACCGCCACCATCACCACCCTCGCCACCGAGGAGGAGGGCACGGGCGGACAGCTGCTGACGTACGACGAACTCGTCCTCGCCCCCGGCTCCGTCTCGCGCACCCTCCCGGTCCCCGGCCTCGCCGACCACGGCATCGGCTTCAAGACCGTCGAAGAGGCCATCGGCCTGCGCAACCACGTCATCGAGCAGATGGACATCGCCTCCTCCACCCGCGATCCCGCGATCCGCGATGCCGCCCTCACCTTCGTCTTCGTCGGCGGCGGCTTCGCCGGCGTGGAGGCGCTCGGCGAACTGGAGGACATGGCCCGCTACGCCGCGCGCTACTACCACAACGTCCAGCCCGAGGACATGAAGTGGATCCTCGTGGAGGCCTCGGACCGCATCCTGCCCGAGGTCGGCGAGGAGATGGGCCGCTACGCCGTCACCGAACTGCGCCGCCGCAACATCGACGTACGCCTCCGGACCCGCCTGGAGTCCTGCGCGGACCGGGTCGCCGTCCTCAGCGACGGCGCCCGCTTCCCCACCCGTACGGTCGTCTGGACCGCCGGCGTCAAACCCCACCCGGTGCTCGCCGCCACCGACCTGCCCCGCAACGACCGAGGACGCCTCAAGTGCACGGCGGAACTGGCCGTCGAGGGCACCACGCGCGCGTGGGCAGCCGGAGACGCCGCCGCCGTCCCCGACGTCACCGCCGCCGAACCGGGCCGCGAGTGCGCCCCCAACGCCCAGCACGCCCTCCGCCAGGCCAAGGTCCTCGCCGACAACATCGTGCACACCCTGCGCGCCGAGCCTCTGCAGACGTACGAACACGCCTACGCCGGATCGGTCGCCTCCCTCGGCCTGCACAAGGGCGTCGCCCACGTCTACGGACGCAAGCTCAAGGGCTACCCGGCCTGGTTCATGCACCGCGCCTACCACCTCAGCCGCGTGCCCACCTTCAACCGCAAGGCGCGCGTGCTCGCCGAATGGACCCTGGCCGGGCTCTTCAAACGCGAGATCGTCTCCCTGGGTTCACTCGAACATCCCCGGGCCGAGTTCGAACTCGCGGCCGGTGGAAAGCCTTCCCAAGACCCCCCGGTGAACCCGAAGGGGTCGTCCTGACCGGACCCAGGAACTCCACCGGCCGGCCCGGCGTCTGACGGATGCCGGTCCGGTCCCCTCACTGCCAGACTGGTCCACCACCGCGGGCGTGCCACCACACGCCCCGGTGCGGGCCCCCGGGGCCCCGGCCGGTTCCGGTGCCGGCCGCCGACGACTACACGAGGCAAGGATTCGTGAACTTCACGCGCTGGAGCGCCCGGCTCCCCGGAACGCAGCGCCGCGCCGCAGCGCGGACCGAGCAGACGGCCTCCCCGGACCGGCGGGGGGAAACCGTACCCGCCGCCCGTGCCGAACAACTGACCGACAAGCCACCCTCCGTACCCGCCGTCGACGAACTGCGGGTGCGCGAGGTCCTCGACCGCGTCCCGTCCCTCGTCGCCCTGGTCCACGGCCCCGACCACCGCATCGCCTACGTCAACGACGCGTACACCACCGCCTTCGGCGTACGCCCCCTGGGCGAACGCGCCCGCGAGGCCCTCCCCGAACTGGACGCCCTCGGCCTGTTCCCCCTCCTGGACCAGGTCCAGCGCAGCGGCAAGCCGCGTACGGTCAAGTCCCGCAAGGCCCCCGACGGCCGCTGCTACACCTTCACCTGCACCCCGGTCGCCCAGGGCGACGGCAAGGGCGGTAGCGACGGCCGCGGAGTCCTCGTCTTCGCCACGGACGTCACCGACCACGCCGAAGCCGCCGAACGCCTGCGCGCCAGCGAACGCCGCCAACGCGAAACGGCGGTGACACTCCAGAGATCACTGCTCCCCCAGGAGCTCGAAGAACCCGACGACCTGCGCGTCGCCGCCACATACCACCCCGGCGGCACCGAGGCCGCGGTCGGCGGCGACTGGTACGACGTCATCACCCTGGGCGGCGGCCGCACGGCCCTCGTCATCGGCGACGTCATGGGCCGCGGCGTCCGCGCGGCAGCGGTCATGGGCCAGCTCCGCACGGCGGTCCGCGCCTACGCCCGCCTCGACCTGCCCCCGCACGAGGTCCTCCAGCTCCTCGACGGCCTGGCAGCCGAGATCGACGCCAACCAGATCGCCACCTGCGCGTACGCGGTCCACGACCCGAACGAGGGCAAGCTGGTCTACGCCTCGGCGGGCCACCTCCCCATCCTCGTCCGCGACGAGAACGGCGCGGTCCTGCGCGCCGACGAACCCACCGGCCCGCCGCTCGGCACCGGCGGCTGGATGCACGCCTCGGGCTCCATCCCCCTCGGCCCCGGCTCCACGGCCGTCCTCTACACCGACGGCCTGGTGGAGCGCCGGGACGCCGACCTCGACGAGGGCATCGCCGCCCTGGCAAGCGCCCTGGCCGGCGCCACCGGCACACCCCAGGTCGTCTGCGACCGCCTGGTCCGCTCAGCGGGCGTGACCCCCGACCACGACGACGACGTGGCCGTCCTCGTCCTCCAGCACCCGGCCCGGACGGGCCCGGAGAGCGAGCTGTTCCGCAACGCCGCCCTGGATCTCCTGGGCGGCGTGGAAGCGGCCCCACGCGCGCGTGCCTTCGCCTCCGGCGTCCTGACCAGCTGGCGCTTCCCCGCCGACCTGCACGACCTGGGCGTCCTGGCGACCAGCGAACTGGTCGCCAACTCCCTCCAGCACGGCACCCCACCGATGCGTCTGCGTCTGCGCCGCACCGATCGCCGCCTGATCATCGAGGTCACCGACGGCGACGACCACCTTCCCAGGCGCCGCCGCGCGGAACCGGGCGACGAATCGGGCCGGGGCATCGCCATCGTCGCCACGATCGCGTCCAACTGGGGCTGCCGCCGGACCCCGGGCGGCGGCAAGGCGGTGTGGTGCGAGTTCGCCCTACCGCGCCCGCAGGCGACATAGGGAAACGGAAGAGGGGACCGTAAGGACAGGAAGGGAAGGGAAGGGAAGGGGAGGAAACGGAATCAGACGTCCGCGGACACGGGCGCCCCACCCCGCGCCACAACCCGGCTCTTCCCGAGCCACGGCTGATCCTGCACCGCCGTGAGCTGCCGCCCCAGCCGCACCGCCAGGAAAGTGATCCCCAGCGAGAACAACAGGAACGCCCCGATGTACGGCGCGTGCAGCGAAGCCCCCAGCGGCCCGCCCACCGCCGGCCCGACGGCCAGCGCGAGCTGCTTGACCAGGGCGAAAGCGGAGTTGTACTGCCCGGCCATCCCCTCCGGCGCCAGATCGGCGACCAGCGGGGCGACCGTCGGCGACAGCATCGCCTCACCCAGCCCGAACAGGGCGTACGTCGACACGAACGCGGCCGTCGCCATCTCCTGGCTCCCCTGCCCGAGCCCCGCGTACCCGGCGACAGCCCAGGCCACGGCCCAGATCAGCCCGACAGCGGCGATCACCCGCGACCGCCTGCGCCGCTCCACGAACCGCAGCACGGCGAACTGCGCCACGACGATCACCAGCGTGTTCGCCGCCAGGGCGGTCCCCAGCGCCGACGTCGATATCCCGGCGGCCTCGACCCCGTACGCGCTCAGCCCCGACTCGAACTGCCCGTAGCAGGCGAAGAACAGCACGAAGCCCAGCACGCAGAGCTGCACCATGGCCCGGTTGCCCAGCAACTGCTTCCAGCCGCCCCGCCCCGACGCCAGGGGCGCCGCCTCGATCCGCGGCGCGTGCGGTACCCGCACCGTCGTCATCACCACGACCAGCAGCAGGAACATCGCCGCCTCGATCGCGAAGAGCAGCGTGAAGGAGGCGGCGCTCGACGTGTCCACGAGATGCCCACCGATGAGGCCGCCCACCCCGAGCCCCAGGTTCTGCAGGAAGAACTGCATGGCGAAGGCCCGCGAGCGCGTCTCCGCCGACGAGCAGTCCACGATCATCGTCGCCAGCGCCGGCTGCGTCACGGCCTGCCCGGCCCCCAGCACGGCAGCCGCCGACAACACCGTCGCCGCGCTGCTCGCGAGCCCCAGACCCAGCGCACCGACGGCGGCGGCGACCAGGGCGGCGAGCAGCACCGGCAGCGGCCCCCGCCGGACGATGGCCCGCCCGGCGAACGGCAGCACGACCAGTGCCGCCACAGCGAAGACGGCAAGTACGAGACCCGCCGTCATGGCTCCCAGTCCCCGCACCTGCGCCACATAGACGTACAGATAGGGGACGGTGAAGCCGAGCCCGAACGCGCTGAGTGCGTTGCCCACGTGGATCCGGCGCATCGCTGCGCCCATCGCCCTGGTCACGTTCACCTCTCTCACTAGTTAGGCGTGAAGACTTCGAAACTAAAGTTCGAAGCTAAAGAGTACATACCCAAGGACTTCAAGGCAAAGAACGGCCGTGCCATACTGCGCCCATGGGCGACACCCCCGGCCCCAGCGAGCCGACCCTCGAAGAGCAGATCGCGGCGTACCAGCGCGAGTTCCAGGACCTCGACCCCCAGGTGGAGCAGATCGTCTCGGCCCTGTCCCGCCTGAACCGCCGCATGAACGTCGCCTACGGCCGTCAGACCGCGGCGCTCGGCATCAGCAATGCCGAGTGGGAGGTACTGAAGGCCCTCGTCCTCTCGGGCGCCCCCTACCGTCTGGGCCCGAGCGACCTGGCCAAGCGCCTCGGCCTGACCCCGGCCGCCATGACTCACCGGATCGACCGCATGGTCGGCGAAGGACTGGTCACCCGGGAACGGGACGAGTCCAACAGGGTCCGCGTCATCGTGGAGCTCACCCAGGGAGGTCGGGAGAAGTGGCTGGAGGCGATGCGCCTGGCGACGGTCTTCGAGGAGGACCTGCTCCAGGACCTGTCGCCGCAGGAGCGCACCGCGCTCGGCGAGGTCCTCACCCGGCTCCTGCGCCGGGTGGAAGACGCCCAGCCGGACGCCGGCGGCCGCCTCTCCGACCTGGACTGACGACCGCACAAAAGATCTTGACAGAGGGCGCTTGACAGCCCCCTTCCTGATCCGTAAAGTTCTTCGGGTTGCCGCGGAGCCGTAACGGTTCTGCGACAGCACTTTCGCCGCTTGAGCGGCACCCAACCACTAGCAAGATCGATCCCAACGGGATTGATTTCGGCGTGCCCGAATTCAATTCGAATGGGGACTCGACGACCTGATCGACTCCGCACTGGCTTCGATTTTGGAAACGCCGAGAGAACGCGCTAAGGTTGGACACGTCGGAACGGCCCAGCGGCCGCGAAGACAAACCCCGCTGACTGGGGGTCAGGTCGAGAAAAAGATCTGATA
>NZ_MUKA01000157.1 GCF_002150735.1 Streptomyces africanus | reverse complement strand
GCGGCACCTCCAGCAGCGGCAGGCCGTATCTCTCGCACGCCGCGACCAGCGCCCTCGGCACCATGTCGTGCACCGGCGCCACCCCGAAGCCGAGGGCCGCGCCGCCCGCCGCGACGATCCGGGCCACGTAGTCGTCGAAGTACGTGCCCGACCCCGCCGCCTCGGGAATGTGCACCCCCGCCGTGAGCAGCAGTTCCCCGCCCAGCAGATACGGATACGGGTCCGCCATCTCCGAGGTGTGGACCCAGTGGACGACGGTGCCGGGGTCGTCCGGGCCGGCGATCCGGCGCAGCGCCAGGTCCTCGCGGGCCAGGAGAGCGGACAGCGGGATGGGAGGCGTGGGGGGAACCGTCGAGTCCGGCATGTGTGCGTTCCCTCCAGCCAGCGCCGCTCCAGTGGATGAAACGTACACTTCGCAGTCGCTTTCCGGCCACCTAGGGTCAGTCCTCGTCAGCCTCGTCCCCCAACGAACGAGCGTGTGCGAAGGAGGCCCCATGGCCGTCGACTACCTCGTGATCGTCGTCTACCTGGCCGGCATGCTCGCCATGGGCTGGTGGGGCATGCGCCGCGCCCGTTCCAAGAGCGAGTTCCTGGTGGCCGGCCGCCGCCTCGGCCCGGCCATGTACTCCGGCACCATGGCGGCGATCGTCCTCGGCGGCGCCTCCACCATCGGCGGTGTGGGGCTCGGCTACCAGTACGGCCTGTCCGGCGCCTGGATGGTCTTCACCATCGGCCTCGGCCTGCTCGCCCTCTCCGTCTTCTTCTCCGCCCGCATCGCCCGGCTGAAGGTCTACACCGTCTCCGAGATGCTCGACCTGCGCTACGGAGGCGGCCGGGCCGGGATCATCTCCGGTGTCGTCATGTGGGCCTACACCCTCATGCTCGCGGTGACCTCGACCATCGCGTACGCCACGATCTTCGACGTCCTGTTCGA
Source organism: Streptomyces africanus (assembly GCF_002150735.1). GTDB lineage: Bacteria > Actinomycetota > Actinomycetes > Streptomycetales > Streptomycetaceae > Streptomyces > Streptomyces africanus. The sequence continues at coordinate 7,629 of NZ_MUKA01000157.1, read as the reverse complement.
CATGAACCGCACGCTCGCGATCGTCCTCGGCGGCTCGATCGTCGTGGCGTACTCCGCCCTCGGCGGGATGTGGTCGATCACCCTGACGGACATGGTGCAGTTCGTCGTGAAGACCATCGGCGTCCTGCTCCTGCTGCTGCCGATCGCCGTCGTGAAGGCGGGCGGGTTCGGCGAGATGAAGGCCCGGCTGCCCACCGGCTACTTCGACCCGCTCGGCATCGGCGGCGAGACGATCTTCACCTACGTGCTGATCTACACCTTCGGCATGCTCATCGGGCAGGACATCTGGCAGCGCGTCTTCACCGCCCGCAGCGACCGGACCGCCAAGTGGGGCGGGACCGTCGCCGGCACCTACTGCCTCGCGTACGCCCTCGCCGGTGCCGTCATCGGTACGGCGGCCAAGGTGCTGTACCCGAAGCTGGGCAGCGCGGACGACGCCTTCGCGACCATCGTGAAGGACGAACTGCCCGTCGGAGTCCGGGGGCTGGTGCTGGCCGCCGCCCTGGCCGCCGTGATGTCGACCTCGTCCGGCGCGCTGATCGCCTGCGCCACCGTCGCCAACAACGACATCTGGTCCCGGCTGCGGGGGATCGCCAAGGCACCGTCGGACGACCACGACGACCATGACGAGGTGCGGGGCAACCGGGCCTTCATCCTGCTCATGGGTGTCGCCGTCATCGGCACGGCCATCGCGATCGACAACGTGGTGGAGGCGCTGACCGTCGCCTACAACCTCCTCGTCGGCGGACTGCTCGTGCCGATCCTCGGCGGGCTGGTGTGGAAGCGGGGCACGGTGTACGGCGCCCTCGCCTCCGTCGTGGTCGGCGGACTCGCGGTCATCGTGCTGATGGCGACGCACGGCATCCTCGCCAACGAGCCCGTCACCTACGGCCTGCTCGCCTCGCTCGCCGCGTACGTGATCGTCTCCCTGGCCACTCCCGCCACCGACGCCGCCGTCCTCGCCGCCTGGCGCGAACGGCTCGCCGGACGGTCCCCCGGGTCCCCCGAACGCCCGTCCGAACCGGTCACGGCTCCCCAGTAGAGTCGTAGAGCAGTCAGTACATAGCAGCACACAGCAGTGCATACGCGATGAAGCGTAGGAGAGAAGGCATTTCCTCATGAGCAGCAACGAGACTCCCCGCGGACCCGTCGACTCCTCCCGCGTTCCGCGGTACGCGGGCCCCGCGACCTTCGCCCGGCTGCCCCGGCTGGACGAGGTCGGCGGACGGGCCGATGTCGCGGTGGTGGGCGTGCCGTTCGACTCGGGTGTCTCGTACCGGCCGGGTGCCCGCTTCGGCGGCAACGCGATCCGTGAGGCGTCCCGGCTGCTGCGTCCGTACAACCCGGCGCAGGACGCCTCCCCGTTCGCCCTCGCCCAGGTCGCGGACGGCGGGGACATCGCCGTGAATCCGTTCAACATCAACGAGGCCGTCGAGACCGTCGAGGCCGCCGCGGACGACCTGCTCGGCTCGGGCGCCCGCCTGATGACCCTCGGCGGCGACCACACCATCGCGCTGCCCCTGCTGCGCTCGGTGGCGAAGAAGCACGGCCCGGTCGCCCTGCTGCACTTCGACGCCCACCTCGACACCTGGGACACCTACTTCGGCGCCGAGTACACGCACGGCACCCCGTTCCGCCGCGCGGTCGAGGAGGGCATCCTCGACACCTCGGCCCTGTCCCACGTCGGCACGCGCGGCCCGCTGTACGGCAAGCAGGACCTGACCGACGACGAGAAGATGGGCTTCGGCATCGTCACGTCGGCGGACGTCTACCGGCGCGGCGCCGACGAGGTCGCCGACCAGCTCCGCCAGCGCATCGGCGACCGGCCCCTGTACATCTCCATCGACATCGACTGCCTCGACCCGGCACACGCCCCCGGCACGGGCACGCCCGAGGCCGGCGGCATGACCTCGCGGGAACTGCTGGAGATCCTGCGCGGGCTCGCGTCCTGCAACCTGGTCTCCGCGGACGTCGTCGAGGTGGCCCCCGCGTACGATCACGCGGAGATCACGTCGGTGGCCGCGTCCCACACGGCGTACGAACTGACCACGATCATGTCGCGCCAGATCGCCGCGGCCCGGAAGGACTCGGAAGCGCAGTGACTCACGACCACGACCTGGTGCTCCGCCCGACGCCCGCCCAGACGGAGGCCGCCCTCAACCCTCCCCCCGGCCGCACCGGCGGAGACCTGGTCGTGGAGACGCTGGCCGGGCTGGGCGCGACGACCGTCTTCGGACTGCCCGGCCAGCACGCGCTCGGCATGTTCGACGCGCTGCGCCGCTCGGACCTGAGGTACATCGGCCTGCGGGTGGAGAACAACGCCGGGTTCGCGGCGGACGCGTACGGCCGCATTACGGGTGAGGCGGCGCCGCTGCTGCTGTCGACGGGGCCGGGAGCGCTGACCTCGCTGGCGGCGCTCCAGGAGGCGGCCGCGGCGAGCGCTCCCGTCCTGGCGATCAGCAGCCAGGTCCCGACGGCGGGGCTCGGCGGCGGCCGGCACGGCTATCTGCACGAACTGCCTGACCAGGCGGCCTCGTTCAAGGGCGTGGTGAAGTCGGTCCACACCGTCCGCACTCAGTCCCAGATCCCGTCCGCGATCGAGGCGGCCTGGAAGTCGGCGCTGAGCGCCCCGCACGGGCCGGTGTGGGTGGAGATCCCGCAGGACGTGCTGCTCGCGCGGACGGCGATCCCCGTGGTGACCGGCGGCGACGCCTTCCCGGAGGAGCTGCCGCCGCGCCCCGAACTGACCGCCGTGGCCGCCGACCTGCTGTCGAAGGCGGCCCGCCCGGCGATCATCGCGGGCGGCGGGGTGGTCCGGGCGGACGCGTCGAAGAAGCTGCGCCGGCTGGCCGAGACGCTTCAGGCACCGGTCGTCACGACACCGGGCGGCAAGGGCGCGTTCCCGTGGACGCATCCGCTGTCGCTCCAGTCCTGGATCGAGGACCGCCACACCACGGACTTCCTGGAAGACGCGGACGTCCTCCTCGTCGTCGGTTCGGGCCTCGGCGAACTCTCCTCCAACTACCACACGTTCAAACCGCGCGGCCGGGTCATCCAGATCGAGGCCGACCTCGGCAAGCTGGAGTCCAACCACCCGGCCCTGGGCATCCACGCGGACGCCCGCCTCGCGGTGCAGGCCCTGCTGGAGACGGTCTCCGAGCGGGCGGACCCGACGGCCCCGGAGCGCGTGCGCGCACTCCTCGCGAAGGTCGCCGACCGCATCGCCGCCCAGGAACTCACCCTGGAACAGGACGTGCTGGCGTCCGTCCGCAGGGCACTGCCCGCCGACTCCCCGTCCTTCTGGGACATGACGATCCTCGCGTACTGGGCCTGGTCGGCCTTCGACGCCAAGGGCCCCAACCACATGCACTCCGCCCAGGGCGCGGGCGGCCTCGGCTACGCCTTCCCGGCGGCACTCGGCGCGGCGGCGGCCGACCCGACCCGGCCGGTCCTCGCCGTCTCCGGCGACGGCGGCGCCCTGTACTCGATCGCCGAGCTGGCGACGGCCAAGCAGTACGACCTTCCGGTGACGTGGCTGATCGTCGACGACGGCGGCTACGGCATCCTGCGCGAGTACATGACCGACGCGTTCGGCGAGGCGACCGCGACGGAACTGACCCGGCCGGACTACGTGGCGCTGGCGGAGTCCTTCGGTGTCCCCGGGGTCCGTACGACCCCGGAGAACCTGGAGCAGGACCTCGCGAAGCAACTCGCCTCGCCGGGACCCTCGGTGGTCCTGCTCCCGGCCGTCCTGCGGATGTTCGCGCCGACGCACCTGGGCTCGGACTGATCACCCGATCGGCGCTCGGTCTGGGCCATCGCTGCGCGGAGGGGGGGCTTCACCGGTGAGCAGAACTCAGTCGCTGCTGTCATCGTGCCGATCGTTGCCGGCATCGGTATCGGCGGGGCGGAAGCATGCCGTCACCGTCTTGCCGTTCCGCCGGCACCGCATCCCCCACTCATCGGCGAGCTTCTGCACGATCGCCACTCCGCGGCCGGAGACCTCCCCCGGCTCCGCTTCGCGCCGGCGCGGCAGCGTCGGGTCCTCGTCGTGGACGCTCACATGAAGGCAGTCGCCGTCCCAGGTGAGGACCAGGTGCGCGTCGCTGTGCGCGTGGATGTGCGCATTGGTGATCAGCTCGGACACGGCCAGCACGATGGCGTCCATCGTGTCCGGCTCCGCAGCGGCCCAGGGCAGGGATTCGAGACGCCTGCGTGTCCACTCCCTCCCGGCGCGTACTCCCTCGGACATGGGGAACGAGTGCGCCCATCCCATCGCCTTCACCGCCACAGCCCCGACCTCCTCTCCCTCGGCCCCACACACGTGCATGAACGTGTACCCGGCGCCCTCCTCGACAGACACGATGCGGTGGGCCGCCCGCGACTTTCCGGCCGGCCCATCCCCCACGCCGGCTACTTCTCAAGCACGGGTCGAACACGGCCTACAGGCCGTCGCGGACCATCGCGGCGACGATGTGGACGTGGCGGTCGGCGGCCGTGTTCGACCACTCGTTGTCGTAGTTCAGGCCGTAGGGCCAGAAGTGGCCGCCGCCGGTGGAGATCTTCGCGCCGGAGCCGTCGTACTGCTTGACCAGCGCGGTCGCCTGCCCGCCGGTCCAGGTGCCGCTGCCGCCGAGGCGGGACCAGCCCGAGCTGGTGCCCACGCCGATGGTGTGGGCGATCTCGTGCAGGGCCGTCCGCTCGTTCATGTAGCTGCGGTTGCTGCCGAAGCGGATGGTCCCGTTGATGTTGCCGTCGGCGGTGGGGACGCCCGGCTCGTAGCGGACGGTGATGGTCTTGCCCAGGTCACTGAGGTTGTTGTAGCGGGCCACCGCCGCGTTCATGGCCCGGGTGATGGCGTCGTAGGCGGTGCGCTGGTCCTCGGTGGGGTTGCTCGCCCGCACCAGGGACCAGGTGATGGTGGCCGCGGCGGCGCGGTCGCGGGCCGGGGCGGGAGCGGATTGGGGGGTGGTGGTCTGGGTGGTGGCGGCCTGGGCGACACCCGGGCCGGCCAGGAGTGCGGCCGTCAGCGCGGCTATGAGGGCCTTGCGTGGGCTCATTGCGGATCCTCCTGTGGGGGGCCGTCGAAAGCTTGCGAAACTTCGCACGACGTTCGGGATCTCGGACAGCGGAAGCCAAATCTCTTTGCTGGTGGTGAAGTTGACGCACTGTCGACCGCAAGTATCCCGGTGGGAAAGGCGGCGTCAAGAGTTTCCGCAGGGGTCGGTGGAACGGCCTCTGACCGTGAGGTCGGGGTCGTTCGCCGGTGGTGCGGGGATCAGGTGACGTCGGACGGGTCGAGACGGTAGACCGTCGACTGGCCGAAAGCCGCGTCCTTCACGGCAGTGCCGTGCTTCTGTTCTTGCGCCGGCCGGGCCGGGACGCGTACACGCACTGCAGAAGCTGTTCAGGCTGGAGCCGGACAGGTTCCAGGACTGGAGCGCCGCATCGTGAACAGCCCTGGTTTGTGGCCACTGTGACGAAGCTGGCCCCATTCTGTGAAACCGCTCAGCGCCCGGTAACGACTCGCACAAGTCTTCGCCAATCGCTACAACCTTTGCCCCCGTCCGGTGAGTCATGGTGTGCATGACTTCTGGGATATCCCGCCGCGCGAGAGTGCTGGCGGCGGCCGTGGGTACGGGCGTGCTCGTGCCGCTCGTCGCCGCCGCCACGCCCGCAGCCGCCGCCACTCCGGCCGTGACCTGTACGTCCGCCAAGGCCGGGCTGGCCGCCAAGCTGAAGCAGGACATCACCGCCGCGCTCGCGACCCGCAAGGGCACCGTCGCCGTCGGCCTCTACGACCGCAGCACCGACACGACCTGCACCCTGCGCGCGAGTTCCGCCTACGACTCGGCCAGCGTCGTCAAGGTCACCGTCCTCGCCACGCTGCTGTGGGACGCGAAGAAGCACAACCGGTATCTCACCGACCGCGAGAACACCCTCGCCAAGGCCATGATCACCAAGTCGGACAACGCCGCGACCTCCACGCTGTGGAAGCAGCTCGGCATGACGAAGATCAAGGGCTTCCTCACCGCCGCCGGCATGACCCAGACCGTGCCCGGCGCCAACGGCTACTGGGGCCTGACGCAGATCACCGTCACCGACGAGCAGAAGCTGCTGAAGCTCCTCACCGCCAAGAACACGGTCCTGAGCGACAACTCCCGTGCGTACATCCTGAAGTTGATGGGGCAGGTCGTCTCGTCCCAGCGCTGGGGCACGCCGTACGGAGTGCCCTCCGGCGTCACCGTGGCCGTGAAGAACGGCTGGCTGCAACGCTCCACGAACGGCTGGCGGGTGCACAGCGTCGGCGCGTTCAAGGGCGGCGGCCACGACTACATGATGACCGTGCTCACCCACGGCAACAGCACCATGAACTACGGCATCGCGACCATCCAGGCCGTGGCCAAGGTCATCCACAAGGACCTGGCCGCGAGCTGACCCGTCACCACGCGTCCTACCCGGCGTCACCGGCCCGCCCTACGGTGACGCCATGCCCCTGAGAACCCACCTCGGCGCCCTCACCGCGGGCTTGGCGGCGGCCACGTGCCTGACGACCACCGCCGCCCCCGCCCAGGCGCACGACACCCGGCACACCTGCTCGCCGGCCGTCTCCATCGACGGCTTCTCCGACGCACTCGACAAGACGACGTACGAGAACACCTACGTCGGCAACCTCTCGGCCCTCGCCATGGACAGCGACGGCTCCCTGGCCGCCCTCTCCGACCGCTCGTCCCTCTTCCTCCTGGACGCGAGGACGCTGAAGCCCGGGTCCGTGGTCCCGCTCGCCGACGTGAACGGCACCGCGCTCGACTCCGAGGGACTGGTCGTCGATGGCGACGGCACGTATCTCGTCTCCTCCGAAACGGAGCCGTCCATCCGCCGCTACTCCCGCACCGGCAGGCTCCTCGACCGCCTCCCGGTCCCGGACGCCCTGCGCGTGAGCCCCGCGGGGCGCGCCCAGCCCAACGGCACCTTCGAGGGCCTGACCCTGCTCCCCGGCGGCCGCACCCTGCTGGCCTCCATGGAGTACGCGCTCTCCGGCGACGACGCGACGATCGTCCGCTTCCAGACCTGGGCCAGGACGCCGCACGGCCACTTCGCCCTCGGCGCCCAGTACGCCTACCGCACGGACCCCGGCCTGGGCGTCCCCGAGGTCCGGGCGACCCCCGACGGCCGCCTCCTCGTCCTGGAGCGCGGCTTCACCTCCGGCGTGGGCAACACGGTCCGTCTCTACCTGGCCGACCCGCGCGGGGCGACGGACACGAGCGGCATCGAGACCCTGCCGGCCCACCCCGAGACCCGCCTGATCAAGAAGACCCTCCTCACCGACCTGGCGACCTGCCCCTCCCTCGGAGCGACGGCCAGACAACCCCAGCCGAACCCGCTCCTCGACAACATCGAGGCCATGACGATCACGGGCCGGACGAAGAACACCCTGAGGGTCCTCCTGGCCAGCGACGACAACGAGAACAAGACCCAGACGACCCGCTTCTACGCCCTGCGGGTGAGAACGACGGCCTAGACCCCCGCACGAGGGCGACGCACGCGGTTCGGCCGGGTCATCACCTCCGGCTCGACGAGGGAGGTGTTGGCGGGGGGATATCCCGTCGGGGGTGCATGGGGGATCCC
>NZ_MUKA01000156.1:2500-5100 GCF_002150735.1 Streptomyces africanus | reverse complement strand
AACACAGTGGACGCGAGCAACTGAGGACAAGCCCTCGGCCTATTAGTACCGGTCAACTCCACACGTTACCGTGCTTCCATATCCGGCCTATCAACCCAGTCGTCTACTGGGAGCCTTACCCTCTCTAGGAGGTGGGAGTCCTCATCTCGAAGCAGGCTTCCCGCTTAGATGCTTTCAGCGGTTATCCCTCCCGAACGTAGCCAACCAGCCATGCCCTTGGCAGAACAACTGGCACACCAGAGGTTCGTCCGTCCCGGTCCTCTCGTACTAGGGACAGCCCTTCTCAAGACTCCTACGCGCACAGCGGATAGGGACCGAACTGTCTCACGACGTTCTAAACCCAGCTCGCGTACCGCTTTAATGGGCGAACAGCCCAACCCTTGGGACCGACTCCAGCCCCAGGATGCGACGAGCCGACATCGAGGTGCCAAACCATCCCGTCGATATGGACTCTTGGGGAAGATCAGCCTGTTATCCCCGGGGTACCTTTTATCCGTTGAGCGACGGCGCTTCCACAAGCCACCGCCGGATCACTAGTCCCGACTTTCGTCCCTGCTCGACCCGTCGGTCTCACAGTCAAGCTCCCTTGTGCACTTACACTCAACACCTGATTGCCAACCAGGCTGAGGGAACCTTTGGGCGCCTCCGTTACTCTTTAGGAGGCAACCGCCCCAGTTAAACTACCCATCAGACACTGTCCCTGATCCGGATCACGGACCCAGGTTAGACATCCAGCACGACCAGACTGGTATTTCAACGACGACTCCACACTAACTGGCGTTAGCGCTTCACAGTCTCCCAGCTATCCTACACAAGCCGAACCGAACACCAATATCAAACTGTAGTAAAGGTCCCGGGGTCTTTCCGTCCTGCTGCGCGAAACGAGCATCTTTACTCGTAGTGCAATTTCACCGGGCCTATGGTTGAGACAGTCGAGAAGTCGTTACGCCATTCGTGCAGGTCGGAACTTACCCGACAAGGAATTTCGCTACCTTAGGATGGTTATAGTTACCACCGCCGTTTACTGGCGCTTAAGTTCTCAGCTTCGCCACCCCGAAGAGTGACTAACCGGTCCCCTTAACGTTCCAGCACCGGGCAGGCGTCAGTCCGTATACATCGCCTTACGGCTTCGCACGGACCTGTGTTTTTAGTAAACAGTCGCTTCTCGCTGGTCTCTGCGGCCACCCCCAGCTCTGGCAGCAAGTGCCGTCACCGGATGTGGCCCCCCTTCTCCCGAAGTTACGGGGGCATTTTGCCGAGTTCCTTAACCATAGTTCACCCGAACGCCTCGGTATTCTCTACCTGACCACCTGAGTCGGTTTAGGGTACGGGCCGCCATGAAACTCGCTAGAGGCTTTTCTCGACAGCATAGGATCATCCACTTCACCACAATCGGCTCGGCATCAGGTCTCAGCCTTGTGTGCGACGGATTTACCTACCGCACGGCCTACACCCTTACCCCGGGACAACCACCGCCCGGGCTGGACTACCTTCCTGCGTCACCCCATCACTCACCTACTAACCGCTTGGTTCGGCGGCTCCACCACTCCCCCTCACTCCGAAGAGATCAGGGGCGGCTTCACGGCCTTAGCATCACGATGCTCGATGTTTGACGCTTCACAGCGGGTACCGGAATATCAACCGGTTATCCATCGACTACGCCTGTCGGCCTCGCCTTAGGTCCCGACTTACCCTGGGCAGATCAGCTTGACCCAGGAACCCTTAGTCAATCGGCGCACACGTTTCTCACGTGTGAATCGCTACTCATGCCTGCATTCTCACTCGTCAACCGTCCACAACTACCTTCCGGTGCTGCTTCACCCGGCAGACGACGCTCCCCTACCCATCACAGCCGGCGTTGGCCGTATTGCTGCAATGACACGACTTCGGCGGTACGCTTGAGCCCCGCTACATTGTCGGCGCGGAATCACTAGACCAGTGAGCTATTACGCACTCTTTCAAGGGTGGCTGCTTCTAAGCCAACCTCCTGGTTGTCTGTGCGACTCCACATCCTTTCCCACTTAGCGTACGCTTAGGGGCCTTAGTCGATGCTCTGGGCTGTTTCCCTCTCGACCATGGAGCTTATCCCCCACAGTCTCACTGCCGCGCTCTCACTTACCGGCATTCGGAGTTTGGCTAAGGTCAGTAACCCGGTAGGGCCCATCGCCTATCCAGTGCTCTACCTCCGGCAAGAAACACACGACGCTGCACCTAAATGCATTTCGGGGAGAACCAGCTATCACGGAGTTTGATTGGCCTTTCACCCCTAACCACAGGTCATCCCCCAGGTTTTCAACCCTGGTGGGTTCGGTCCTCCACGAAGTCTTACCTCCGCTTCAACCTGCCCATGGCTAGATCACTCCGCTTCGGGTCTTGAGCGTGCTACTAAAAACGCCCTATTCGGACTCGCTTTCGCTACGGCTTCCCCACCCGGGTTAACCTCGCAACACACCGCAAACTCGCAGGCTCATTCTTCAAAAGGCACGCAGTCACGAGGCAAGCACAAGTGCTTGCCCGACGCTCCCACGGCTTGTAGGCACACGGTTTCAGGTACTATTTCACTCCGCTCCCGCGGTACTTTTCACCATTCCCTCACGGTA
>NZ_MUKA01000703.1 GCF_002150735.1 Streptomyces africanus | reverse complement strand
CGACGTCCTCTGCTCGCCCGGCGCGAGCCCGGGCGAGCAGAGGACGTCGGTCATCGCCGGTCCCCCTCGCTCAGTGAGTGGCCCGTGTCCGTCGTATCCGCCATGTTCGCCAGGTCCGCGGGCCGCATCCCGTCGATCTCCGCTCTGAGGCGGCGGCGGGCCCGGTGCAGCCGCATCGCGGCGGCGCGTCTGCCGCAGCCGAGGGCGATCGCCACCTCGTCGATGCCGAGTTCCTCCCAGGCCGTCAGGCGCAGCACCTCCTGGTCGGCCGCGGAGAGCCGGGCGAGTGCCTCGTGCACCCAGGCGCCGGGCGTGTCGGCCTCGGGGCCCGCCGCGATGTGCCGCCCGTGCGCGGTGTCGTCGTTGCCGAGCCGGTCGACGAGCCGGCGGCGGCGCCCGTGGCCGCGCACCGCGTTGGCCAGGCAGTTGCGTGCCACGCCGTACAGCCAGGGCAGCGGGGAGGAGGGCAGGTCGGCCCGGCGCCGCCAGGCGACCGTGAACACCTCCGCCACCACTTCCTCCACCTCGCCAGCCCGCCCGTCCAGTCGCCGCGCGACATAGCGGCTGACCGCCCAGTAGTGCTCGCGATAGGCAGCGGCGAAGATCTCGTCGTTGCTCATGTCCCGTTCGTGTCCGGCACCTTCTCGATCGTCACACCCGTTTCCGTGATTCTCGTCGCGTCGGGAAAGTGTGACGTCCGGGCGGGGCGCGGACACAGGCGGGGCATGAGGCACCTGAAGTGGCTGACCACCACGGATCACAAGACGATCGGCACGCTGTACCTGGTGACGTCGTTCGCGTTCTTCGTCATCGGCGGCGTGATGGCGCTGTTCATGCGCGCCGAGCTCGCCC
>NZ_MUKA01000155.1 GCF_002150735.1 Streptomyces africanus | reverse complement strand
GTGGTCGGCGGCGGCCCGGCCGGGTTCGCCGCGGCGGTCGCGGCGGCCGACGCCGGGGCCGAGGTCGTCCTGGTGGAGCGCTACGGGTTCCTCGGCGGCAACGCGACGGCGGCGCTGGTCATGCCGCTGATGTCGTTCCACAACGAGCACAAGCAGGCCACGTTCAGCGAGTCCGGTGAGGACGCCCGGCTGCTGCCCAGCGACCACGGCGAGGGCGAGCCGGTCGTGCAGGGGGTGCTGTGGCGGCTGCTGGACCGGCTCATGGGGCGCGGCGGCTGTCTGAAGCCCTCCCCGAGGACCGGGTACACGGTCCCCTTCGATCCGGAGCTCTTCAAGCTGGTCCTGCTCGAGATGACGGACGAGGCGGGCGTGCGGATGCTGTTCCACGCCTTCGCCTCCACGGCGCTGCGCCTCGACGACGGCTGGCGTGTGGTGTTCGAGACCAAGTCGGGGCCGGTGGTGATCGACGCCGACGTGGTCGTGGACGGCACGGGCGACGGCGACGTCGCGGCGGCCTGCGGGGCGCCGTACGAGATCGGGCGGCCGGAGGACGGGCTGGTGCAGCCGATGACGCTGATGTTCCGGGTCGCGGACTTCGCCCGGCCGGACTTCTCGGAGTACGTGCGGGAGCATCCCGACCAGTGGCGCGGGGTGCACGGTCTGTGGGACCTGGTCGAGGAGGCCCGGGCGGACGGTGATCTGCGGCTGCCGCGCGAGGACATCCTGTTCTTCGCGACGCCGCATCCGCGTGAGGTCAGTGTCAACAGCACCCGTGTGAACAGGGTGCTGGGCACCAGCGTGTGGGACCTGACCCGGGCCGAGTTCACCGCCCGGCGCCAGCTCGCGGAGATCGACCGCTTCCTGCGCACCCGCGTGCCCGGTTTCGAGGAGTCGTACGTGGTGCAGAGCGGCACGCACATCGGCGTCCGGGAGACCCGGCGGGTCATCGGCGACTACCACCTCACCGGCCACGACATCCTGGCCGCCCGCCGCTTCCCGGACGTCGTCGCGCACGGCGCCTACCCGGTCGACATCCACAATCCGCGCGGCTCCGGAACGGTCCTGAAGCGGGTGCCCGCGGGCAGCTTCTACGACATCCCGCTGCGCTGTCTCGTGCCGCAGGGCACGGAGCGGCTGCTGGTGGCGGGCCGGTGCATCTCGGGGACGCACGTGGCGCACTCCTCGTACCGGGTCATGCCGATCGCGATGGCGACCGGGCAGGCGGCCGGGGTGTGCGCCGCGCTGACCGTGCGTCACGGGCACGGGCCGAGGGGTGTGCCGTACCGGCTCGTGCAGCGGGAACTGCTGCGGCAGGGCGCCCGGTTGCGCATCGACCTGCCGGTGGGCGGCTGACGCCGGCCGCCGTCAGCCCGCCGCGGTTCTCAGCTGGTCGTGGCACCACTGCCGGGCCACCTCGGTGACCTGGTCGAGCGCGCCCGGCTCCTCGAACAGATGCGTGGCGCCGGGGACCACGTGGAGGGTGTGCGGGACGTGCAGCCGCCGGGCCGCTTCCTCGTTGAGCCGCAGCACGTGCCCGTCCCGGCCGCCCACGATCAGCAGCACCGGCGCCCGGACGGCGTCCAGGGCGTCGCCTGCCAGGTCGGGCCGCCCGCCGCGCGAGACGACCCCGGGCACCCGGTCGGGCCGTTCGGCGGCGGCGACCAGGGCCGCGCCCGCGCCGGTGCTGGCGCCGAACAGGACGACGGGCAGGCCCTGGGTGCCGGGCGACTGTGCCAGCCAGTCGACGGCGGCCACGAGCCGGCGGCCCAGCAGGGGGATGTCGAAACGGAGTTCGGCGGTGCGGACGTCCAGCCGTTCCTCCTCCTCGGTGAGCAGGTCGATCAGCAGGGTGCCCAGTCCGGCGGTGCGCAGGCCGGCGGCGACCTCGCGGTTGCGGGGGCTGTGCCGGGAGCTGCCGCTGCCGTGCGCGAACAGGACGACCGCGCGGGCGGCCGGCGGCACGGTCAGATCGCCGGTGAGGGCCGCGCCGCCGACGGGCACGGTGACCGTCTGGGAGATCATCACAGGCCTCCTCTCCCCCCGTTCGCTCGTCCTGCCGCCCGCCTACCCACACTGCGGCGACCGTCCCGCCTCGCCGAAGGCCATGGCGCGATCCGTGGGGTGCGTGTCGTTGACGCCATGCCCGGGGCCGGAGGAGCGTGAGGGCATGACGTCCCGCCGTATCGTCTTCGTCGTCTTCGACGGCTTCCAGCCGCTCGACCTCACCGGTCCGCACGAGGTGTTCCACAGTGCGGGCGACGCCTACGTCTGCGAGGTCGTGGCGCCCCGGGCGGGACCGGTGAGGTCGGTCAGCGGGCTGGTCGTGCATGCCGGGCACGGCGTTGCGGACCTCGGCCCGGCCGGGATCGACACGCTCGTGGTGGTCGGCGGCCGGGGTGTCGACCAGGCGCGGCAGGACGAGGCGCTGGTCTCCTGGATCGCCGCCGCGGCGGCCGGTGCCCGGCGCGTGGCCTCGGTGTGCAGCGGGGCGTTCCTGCTGGCGGCGGCGGGTCTGCTGGACGGGCGCCGGGTCACCACGCACTGGGCCCGGGGAGCAGTTGGCCCGGGAGCATCCCGAGGTGCGGGTGGACTGCGAGCCGATCTTCGTCCGGGACGGGCCGGTGTGGACGTCGGCCGGTGTGACGGCCGGGATGGATCTGGCGCTCGCCCTGGTGGAGGACGACCTGGGCCGGGACGTGGCGCACGCGGTGGCCCGCCACCTCGTGCTGTTCCTGCGCCGGCCGGGCGGCCAGTCGCAGTTCAGCGTGGCGTTGTGGTCGCGGCAGCCGGCGACGGACCCGGTGCGGGCCGCCGTCACCGCGATCCACGCCGACCCGGGTGGCCGGCACGACATCGCCGGTCTCGCCGCGCACGCCGGGCTGAGCCCACGGCACCTCCAGCGCCGCTTCACCGCCGAACTGGGCGTGCCGCCCGCCGCGTACGTCGAGCGGGTGCGCGTCGAGGCGGCCCAGCGCGCCCTCACCGAGGGTGACGAACCGGTCGAGGCCATCGCCCGCCGCTACGGCTTCACCACAGCGGAGACTCTGCGCCGCACGTTCCACCGCCGGCTCGGCATCGCGCCGTCGGACTACCGCGCCCGCTTCCGCTCCACCGCGGAACCCGCCGGCGCCCACCACCTCTCACAGAATGGGGAACCCGTATGACGACATACGGCCTGCTGGTCTTCGAGGAAGCCGAGGAGCTCGACTTCGTGGGGCCCTGGGAGGTCTTCACCGTCTCCGCCATGCTCCGCGACGGCGCCGACTCGGCCGTGCTCGTCGCCGAGCACTCCGGCCCCGTGCGCTGCAACAAGGGCCTGCGCGTCCTGCCCGACCACACCCTCGACGACCATCCGCCGCTGGACGTGCTGCACGTTCCGGGCGGCCGGGGCGCGCGCGAGGTGCAGGTGCACAACCCGGTGGTCACCGACTGGATCGGGAAGACGGCGGAGCGGGCCGCGTGGGTGCACGGCGTGTGCACCGGCACCTTCCTGCTGCACGCCGCGGGTACCGCGCGCGGGCGGCGGGTGGCCACGCACTGGAGCCAGGAGGACACCCTGGAGGCCCGCGGTGACGTGACGGTCGTCCGGGACGTCCGCTACGTCGTGGACGGCAACCTGGTCACCAGCCAGGGCGTCTCGGCCGGTATCGACAGCGCGCTGTGGCTGGTCGGGCGGCTGCACGGCCGGGACCACGCACGGGCCGTACGGCGCTACATCCAGTACGACCCGGCGCCGCCGTACCTCGCGGACGAGCCCGTCTGATCCGCCGCCGGGCCGGTCGCTGCATGGGTGGGGCAGCCTCGGGCAGTCGATGTTCATGGGCGGTGACAGGGGCGACGACGGGCAGGGACGTCAGGCGGGCGAGTGCGGGCACCGGGCGGTGCCGCATCCGGAGAACATCCGGATCGAGGCGTGGGCGGCGTGCCGGGAGCACTGTCTGGCGGAGGCCGTCCTGGCGATGGTGGAGTGTTTCGCGGACGTCTCCGGAGTGCGTCCGACCGCCGTGGACCGGGTGCGGCTGGCCGAGGCCAGTGACGACGACCTGCTCGCCACGCTGCTGGACGAGATCATCTTCCGGCTGGAGGTGTACGGCCAGGTGCCGGTGGACGTGGAGGCGGACGAGGCCGACGGCGGGCTGGACGTACGGCTGGCGGTCACCGGCCTCGCGGACGTGGAGATCACCGGGGCGGTGCCGAGGGCGGTGGCGTGGGACGAGTTGCGGATCGGGCCGGGCCCGTACGGGTGGTCGTGTGCGGTGACGGTCGACGCGTGACCTCGCAGGCCGGGGTGCGCCTACCGTGGAGAGGTGGACGGCGGCGTCGTGACGCTGTTCCTGTGCGGTGACGTGATGCTCGGGCGCGGCGTCGACCAGATTCTGGCGCACCCCGGTGATCCGGCACTGCGGGAGGCGTACGTCGAGGACGCGCGGTCCTACGTCCGGCTGGCGCAGTCGGCCCACGGCCCGGTGCCCGCGCCCGTCGATCCGTCCTGGCCGTGGGGCGAGGCGCTGCGGGTGCTGGACGAGGCGGCCCCGGACGCCCGGATCGTGAACCTGGAGACGTCGGTGACGTCCGCGGACACGTTCGCCCCGGACAAGGAGATCCACTACCGGATGCACCCGGCCAACCTGCCTGCATTGGCCGTGGCCCGGCCCGACGTGACCGTCCTCGCCAACAATCACGTCCTGGACTTCGGCCGCCCGGGCCTGCGCGTCCAGCGTCTCCCGCAGGCCCGGGCGGCCGAAGTCCA
>NZ_MUKA01000702.1 GCF_002150735.1 Streptomyces africanus | reverse complement strand
TCCCCGGTACGGGGGAAGCGGGCCGAAGCAGCGCGAAAGCCATGGTGCGTGCCCGGACCATCCACTCGGTTGCCACCGCCGACGTACCACCGGTGGGGCGAACGCCCGAACCGCCGACCGTGACCGCACCTCCTGTCCGCAGGGCCTCCTGCAGGGACCGCGAGTCCGCGGTCAGTGGACGGTGCTACTTTCCGCGACATGACCGATCACGCGCTACGGCTGTTGCGGCAGGACCGCCACCTGGCCGAACTGGCCGCCTTCCCCTTCCACTTCGACCTCGACCGGGCCGCCCACGGCCATGTCGAGGAGGTCCGCCTTGCCTCGGGCGGACCACTGGAGACGGTGGCCGGGGACGACACCGGCGGCACGTACTTCGTGTGCGCGGACGGCTCGGTGCTCTACGCCGACTCGGAGGGCGCTGCGGGGATCATCGGCTCCAGCGTCGACGAGGCCCTGGAGCTCGTGATCGGCCTGCCCGGCTGGCGCGGTTACACACGTCTGTCGCCGGACGACGGCGAGGAGAAGATCCTGGCGTGCGTCGCGGAAACCGAGGACGAGATCCGTGAGTGCTACAGGATCGACGAGGAGCGGGCCGAGCTCCGTGCGGCGCTGGGCTTCCCGGAACGCTCCCCGGTCGAGCTGGTGGGCAGACTGCGTGCCGCCCTGCTGCGCACCGAGCCGGACTTCGTCCTGCTCAACGCGGACGAGGGGTGTGCGTACGACCGGTTGGGGCCGGACGGTCCCCCGCTGTGGGAGCCCGTGCTCGCGGCGGGCCGCGCCGATCTCGCCCGCCTGCGGGAGGGCGACCACACGGCATGGCGTGAAGTCGCCGAGGACCCGGTCCGGCGCCGGATCACCCTGAGGGCCGCGCAGTTCGACCGCGCCGAGGGCGATCTGGAGCTGCTGCGGCACCTGNNCGGACGAACTGCGGCTCGCGGCTGTACTGGTGGGGCTGCACGGGGACACCGGGGATCTGCCGCTGCTGCTCGAGGTCCGGGAGACGGACTTCGACACGGCGTGCGGCCTGGGCGGCATGCCGGAACCGGGTGCGAGCGCTGACGAGTTGCAACAGTGGGCGCGGGAGCTCGACGAGTCGATGTTCGGGACAGACCCGTCGGACGAGCCGGTCTCCACATGGACCGACCTGGCGCGGGACCAGGGGATGACGGACCTCGCGCGGGTGACGCTCATCCGCGACCTCGACAGCATCGTCATGGACCAGAGCAGACTCCGCCGCCCCGAGGCCCCCCACGCCCTGACCACGGCTCCACTGAGCGCGCTCGCCCGGGATTTCGAGGAACTCGGCGACCTTCCCCAGGCGCTG
>NZ_MUKA01000701.1 GCF_002150735.1 Streptomyces africanus | reverse complement strand
CTGGGCCACATCGGCGTCAACGAGATCAAGTACCACCTCAAGGTCGCCCGCGTCGGCTACTGGGTGCTCCCCGAGGCCCGCGGTCAGGGCGTCGCCACCCGGGCCCTGCTGCTCGCCGCCCGNNGGGAACCCTGCGCGGGGCGATCTTCGAGGAGGACCGGCACGACGCGTTCCGGGACGCCCACCTGCACGCCCGCCTGGCCACGGATCCGGAACCGGACGTGGAATCGGATGCGGGCCGTGGGCCCGGGGCGTAATGCGGAGGAGCCGGGCGGGGAGCGGGCGGCATCATGGGACATGCGCACCGACGACTGGCACCTCACCCAGGACCTCGACGCCTTCCTGACCCGCGCCGGCGGTTTCCTCGGCTCCCGACCGGCCCTGCACACCGTCCCGTTGACCGTCACGGAGAACCTGCGCACGCGCGGCCTGCACATCTACGGCGACGGAACACCGGAGTTCGGCGTGCTGGAACAGGACGGCACGGTCCGGGCGACGTTCTTCCGCACACCACCGCACCGGCTGAACCTCACCGCCCTGACGGCCCAGGACGCCGAGG
>NZ_MUKA01000700.1 GCF_002150735.1 Streptomyces africanus | reverse complement strand
GGCGTGGGGGACGTCTTTTGAGTGGGCGGGGATGCCGGGTGTGTCTGTTTCTTACCAGGGCATCGCCACGCCTCCGTTCGGGCGGATGATCTGGCCCGTCGTGAAGGCCGAGGCGTCGGATGCCAGGTGCAGGACCGCGTGGGCGATGTCCTCGGGGGCGCCGACCCGGCCCAGGGGTGACATGCGGGCCATGACGGCCTCCGTCTTCGCCTGGGCCTCGCTGTCGTGGCGGACGGTCATGGGGGTACGGATCCAGCCCGGCGCGACCGCGTTGACGCGGATACCGTGCCGGCCCACCTCGGTCGCGAGGGTCCGGGTCAGCTGGACCACCGCCGCTTTGGCCGCGCCGTAGCAGAGCAGGCCGGGGGCGCCGGTGTCGACGGCGCCCGAGGCCATGGTGACGATGCTGCCCCCGGTGCCCCGGGCGATCATCAGGCGGGCCGCCTCCTGGCAGGCGTACAGCACTCCCTTGAAGTTGACGTCGAGTACTCGGTCGAGGTCCTCGTCCCGGGTCTCCAGGACCGGGCTGCTGTGCATGATCCCGGCGATCGCGGCGAGGACGTCCAGGCGTTCGCAGGAGGTGATGGCCTGCCTCAGCCGGGCGCGGTCGGTGACGTCGAGGACGTGGGTGTGGGCGGTGCCGCCGCCGTCCTTGATCAGGGTCGCCGTCTCGTGCAGGCCCTCGGGGTCCCGGTCCGCGCAGTGCACGGTGGCGCCCGCCTCCCCGAGCAGGAGCGCCGAGGCGCGGCCGATGCCGCTCGCTGCTCCGGTGACGAACGCGGTGCGGCCGGTGAGGTCGTACGCCGTGACGGGCATACAGGGACCGTACGAGCGTTTCTGACGGGTCGTCAATCAGTGTGGCGGCGCCGGGTCCTGGAAGGGGCCGGGGCGGGGCCAGGCTGGCAGGTGGGGCACCAGTACGTAGGGCGTTCGCGGGAGCCGTCGCCCTGGTCGGCGACACGGACGGACGTGTGGCAGCGCAGGCAGGGGCGGGGCGCCCGGCCGTACACGAAGAGGTCCTGGCCGCGGCGGCCCGTCGTCGTGCGGATCGGGCGGTCGCGGTTGGTCTCCAGCAGCCGCTTGGCGAGCGCGGGCAGTTGGGCGGCGCGCTCGGCGGGCAGGTCGCCGACGGGGAGCCAGGGGGTGACGCCGAGCAGGAAGCAGAGCTCGCTCTTGTAGACATTGCCGATACCGGCGAGGTTGCGCTGGTCGAGCAGGGCCTCGCCGAGGGGGCGGGCGGGGTCCTGGAGGAGATGGGCGAGGGCCAGGTCGGGGTCCCAGTCCGGGCCCAGGAGGTCGGGGCCGAGGTGCCCGACCACGCGGTGCTCGTCGGTGGTGCGCAGGAGCTCCAGGACGGGGAGGCGGTAGCCGACGGCCGTGCTGTCGGCGTTGCCCAGGATCGCGCGGATCTGGTGGCCGGGGCCGCCGCCCCAGCGCCGGCCGTTCGCGTACACCTTCCAGGAGCCGTCCATCCGCAGGTGCGTGTGCAGGGTCAGGCCGCCCTCGACGCGGGTCAGGAGGTGTTTGCCGCGCGGGGTGACGTCCAGGACCGTACGGCCCGTGAGGTCGGCCGTGGCGAGCCGGGGCACCCGGAGGTCGCTGCGGGTCAGCACCTTGCCCGCGAGGGCGTGGTGCAGGCGGCTCGCGGTCTGCCAGACCGTGTCACCTTCGGGCATGGGTCAAGTGTGCATGGCGCCGGGACGGGCGTGGCCGGGACGATCAGGTTGCCGGGACCATCAGGCGCGCAGGCGGAGGCCACGGGGGGTCGCGATGAAGCCCGCTCCTTCCAGAAGGGTGCCGATGGGGGAGGTCAGGGCCTGGGCGCCGTTGACGCGCTCCACCGTGACCGTGCCGAGGGAGCCAGCGCGGGCGGCTGCGGCGAGGGCCTCCGCCGCGGCGCGCAGGCGGGGGTCGTCGGTCGGGGCACCGTCCGGGTCCGTGGACCAGGCGAGCAGGGTCTTGCCGCCGCGCTCCATGTAGAGCGTCAGCTCACCGTCGACGAGCACCACCAGGGAGCCCGCCTTGCGTCCCGGCTTGTGCCCGGCGCCGGTCGGGGGCTCGGGC
>NZ_MUKA01000699.1 GCF_002150735.1 Streptomyces africanus | reverse complement strand
CGGTGCGTCGGCCTCGGCCGTGGGCTCGGTCTGTGCCTGGGTCTCCGGGCCGTCCTCGGGCTTTTCCGATGCTGTCGGCTCGGGGGCCGACGACGACTCCGGCTTCTCGGGCGCTGCGGGCTCGGCGACGGCCGGCTGCTCCGTCTCGGTCGCCTTCTCCGCCGGGGCCTCGTCCGATGCCGTCGGCTCCTTGGTGACCGGCTTTTCCGCCGGGGTCGGTTCAGACGACTCCGTGGTCTCCGTCGGCTGATCGGCGTCCGTCGACTCCTCGACCACCGACTCGGCCTCGGCCGCTGCCTCCGGCACCACCGCCGCAGGCTTCTCCGCGACCGCCGGCTCCTCCACAGACTGCGGTTTCCCCGCCGCCGGCTCCTCAACTGCCTGCGGCTTCTCCTGCGCCGCCG
Source organism: Streptomyces africanus (assembly GCF_002150735.1). Taxonomy (GTDB): domain Bacteria; phylum Actinomycetota; class Actinomycetes; order Streptomycetales; family Streptomycetaceae; genus Streptomyces; species Streptomyces africanus. The sequence goes on along the minus strand of NZ_MUKA01000699.1, from coordinate 169 downwards.
GCTCCTCAACAGCCCCCTGCTCCTCCGCAGCCGCAGGCTCTTCCGCAGCCGCAGGCTCCTCCGCAACCCCCTGCTCCCCCTCCGCAGACCGCGCGGGCCTCGGGACCGTCACGCGGTCGAAGGCCAACGACACGAGGTCGTGTTCGTTTCGGGGTTCGGGGACGTCTGC
>NZ_MUKA01000154.1 GCF_002150735.1 Streptomyces africanus | reverse complement strand
ATACCGCACACCCGGCTGCGGCGGCCCGGCCTGCGCATGCCGCCGGTCGTGCGCGTACCGCCGCCGCCCCGCCCACCCCGCCGCGGTCAGCGGCGGCTGCTGCTCATCGCGGCGGGCCAGCTCCCTCCCCTTCACGTACGCCGTGTATGCCTGCGGACTGGTGAACCACACCGACGGGTCCTCCCCGAAGAGCAGCGCCCGCTTGGCCAGCACGTACCCGAACTCCTCCGGCGTGAGATACCCCAGCTTCTGGGACGACGCCCGGTCCTCCCGGTACGCGTCCAGCAGCAGCCAGCCCGCGCCCAGATACGTCGTCGCCGTGTCCGTCAGGATCTCGTTGTCCCGGACCCCGGGAAACGACAGGTCGAGGCGGTGCAGGTACACATGCATCACCTCGTGCGCCAGGGCCGCCCCGATGTCCCGCCGATGCGTACGGAACCGGTCGTTCAGCTCCACGAAGTACTCCGGCCCGGCCGCCAGCTCGACGTTCGCCGCGTGCCGCATCTCCCGGAAACTCACGATCAGCCGGGCGTCCGGCAGCCGGTAGTGCCGCACCAGCTCGTGCGCCACCCGCTGCGCCCCCAGGTACAGGTCGTCGGTGTCGCAGAACGCCACGTCGGCGGGGAGCACACTGGTCGCGAACGTCTGGATCGTGTCGTACGACAGGCGCCTGTACAGCGCCGTGATGGCGGCCCGCACCGTCTCCAGATGCGGGAAGCCGTGCTCGACCGGCCCGTCGTTCGCCACGCCTCACCCCCAAGACGCCCCTGAACCCGGTTCCACTGTACGAAAGTGTGCCGCCCACAGGGCCGCCGTGCCGCCGCGAAAACCGGTCGTCGCCGCCCCGGGCCGCCGGCGGAATCCGGGCCGTGACCGGCGACCAGCGCTCCGTCGCCGCCTCGCTCCGGGTGGGCGGCCAGGACGACACACTCGGAACGGGCCCGCGGCCGAGCCCCGCCGAGTCGTGAGACGGCCCGTGGCCCCCGGGCGTGCGCCCCTTAGGCTGACCTGCCATGACCACCAGCAACACCGGCACCGGTGACGTCGACCCCGCCGTCGTGACGGAACTCGCCCGCCTGCGCGACAGCATCGACAACATCGACGCGGCCGTCGTCCACATGCTCGCCGAGCGCTTCAAGTGCACCCAGCAGGTCGGCCACCTCAAGGCCCGCCACCAGCTGCCGCCCGCCGACCCGGCCCGTGAGGCCCGCCAGATCGCCCGGCTGCGCTCGCTCGCCGAGAACGCCAAACTCGACCCGGCCTTCGCGGAGAAGTTCCTGAACTTCATCGTCGCCGAAGTCATCCGCCACCACGAGCGCATCGCGGACGAGACGCTCAACGGCTCGGCGCCCGGCCGCGACTGACCGCACGCGACCACCCCCGGGGGGAGTGACACGGCGCCCCGCGCGGGGCATGCTGCGCTGTGCACAGCATGTCAGCTGACGAGTACTGCGCGTCAGTGTCCCGGACTTACTCTGGATCCTCCACGAGGGAGGGGCGTCGGGCCATGCCGTCGGATACCAGGATCCTCATCGTCGACGATCACGAGGACACGCTGTACGCGCTGGAGAGCGCCCTGGCCCCGCTGGGCTATCAGCTCGGCCGGGCCACCAGCGGCGACGAGGCGCTCAAGGAGGTGCTGCGCGGCCAGGTCGGCCTGCTCCTGCTCGACGTGCGCATGCCCGGCGTCAGCGGACTTGAGGTCGTGCGCTACATGCGGCGCGTGGAACAGACCCAGCACATCCCGGTCATCCTGCTCACCGGCTTCGGCCCCGACCAGGAACTCACCACCGCCGCCTTCCGCCTCGGCGTCGCCGACCTGGTCATGAAACCCGTGGACCCCTGGGCCCTGCGCACCAAGGTCCGCTACCTCTACGACGCCCACCAGCACCACCTCGCCCTGGAACAGGAGGTGCGCCGGCTGCGTGCCGTCGTACGGGAGCACACCGAGAGCGCCGCACACTCCGTGCGCCCCGCCCTGCCCCACCCCGACGCGCGCGTGCCGCTCCAGCGGCCCAGGGGGGCGCACGCCGGTGAGCTGGAAAAGGACCGCACCTAGACCGGACATCGGTCGCATACCGATCCGCCTCTGTGCCACGCCGGTGCCATCAGGCAGCATGTCCTGCATGTCCGTACTGACGCGCGACGAAGCGCAGACCCGAGCAGGGCTCCTCGACGTCCACCGCTACACGATCGAACTCGACCTGACCACCGGGGACGAGACCTTCGACTCCCGCACTCTGATCAGGTTCGGCGCCCGCGCGGACGGGGACACCTTCGTCGAGGTCAAGCCCGCCGAGCTGCGCTCCGCCACCCTCGACGGACAACCCCTGGACCCGGAAACCCTCGACGGCAACCGGCTTCCCCTGAAGAACCTCACCGCCGGCGAACACGAACTGCGCGTGCACGCGCGCATGCGCTACTCCCGCACCGGCGAGGGCATGCACCGCTTCACCGACCCCACCGACGGCGAAACCTACGTCTACACCCAGCTGTTCATGGAGGACGTCCAGCGCGTCTTCGCCGCCTTCGACCAGCCCGACCTCAAAGCCGTCTTCGAACTGTCCGTGACGGCCCCGCAGGGCTGGACCGTCCTCGCCAACGGCATCACCGAGCACACCGGCGACGGCCACTGGAAGGCCGCCGCCACCCCGCTGATCTCCACCTACCTCGTCGCCGTCGCCGCCGGCCCCTGGCACTCCGTGCGCACCGAGCACCGCGGCCTGCCCTTCGGCCTGCACTGCCGCCGCTCACTGGCCCCCTACCTGGACACCGACGCCGACGAACTCCTCGACGTCACACGCGCCTGCTTCGACCGCTACCACGAGAAGTTCGACGAGCCGTACCCCTTCGACTCCTACGACCAGGCCTTCGTCCCCGAGTTCAACGCCGGCGCCATGGAGAACCCCGGCCTGGTCACCTTCCGCGACGAGTTCGTCTACCGCTCCGCCGTCACCGACACCGAGCGCCAGACCCGCGCCATGGTCATCGCCCACGAGATGGCCCACATGTGGTTCGGCGACCTCGTCACCCTCAAGTGGTGGGACGACATCTGGCTGAACGAGTCCTTCGCCGAGTACATGGGCTACCAGACCCTCACCGAGGCCACCCGCTTCGACGACACCTGGACCGACTTCGGCGTCAACCGCAAGGCCTGGGGCTACGACGCCGACCAGCGCCCCTCCACCCACCCCGTCGCCCCCGAGGCCGTCGACGACACCGCCTCCGCGCTGCTCAACTTCGACGGCATCTCCTACGCCAAGGGCGCCAGCGCACTGCGCCAACTGGTCACCTGGCTCGGCGAGAAGGACTTCCTGGCCGGCATCAACACCCACTTCGCCCGCCACAAGTTCGGCAACGCCACCCTCGCCGACTTCATCGACTCCCTCGCCGACGCCACCGAACGCGACGTCCACGCCTGGGCCGACGCCTGGCTGCGCACCACCGGCGTCGACACCCTCACCCCGCGCATCACCCCCGGCGAGAACGGCACCTGCGCCCTCACCGTCGACCGCGCCGGCAGCCGCCCCCACCGCATCGCCGCCGGCCTGTACGACCGGGACCTCGGCGACGACGGCAGGCAGCTCGTCCTGCGCGAACGCCTCCATCTGGACCTGCCGCACACCGAAGCCCGCCCCATCGGCAAGCGCCCCGCGCTGCTCCTCCTCAACGACGGCGACCTCAGCTACGCCAAGGTCCGCTTCGACCCCGAGTCCTTCGAGACCGTCCGCAAGGACCTGTCCGGCCTGCCCGACCCGCTCACCCGCGCGGTCGTCTGGAACGCCCTGCGCGACGCCGTCCGCGACGGCGAACTGGCGCCCGCCGCCTACCTGGAGACCGCCCGGGCCCATCTCCCGCTGGAGACCGACCTCGCCATCGTCCAGGGCGTGCTCGCCTTCGCGTCCACCTACATCACCGACCGCTACGTCACGCCCGAGGAGCGGCCCGCCGCGCTCGCCACGCTCTCCGAGCTGTGCCGCGACCTCATCCGCCGCACCGAGGACGGCGACAACCCCGGCCTGCGCCTGATCGCCGTACGCCACCGCATCGACGTCGCCGCCCACCCGGACACCATCGCCGCCTGGCTCGCCGACGGCACCGTGCCCGGCGGCCCGGAGCTCGACCCCGAACTGCGCTGGCGCGTCCTGGGCCGGCTCGCCGCCCTCGGCGCCACCGACGAGGCCGCCATCGCCGCCGAACTCGAACGCGACCCCAGCGCCACCGGCCTGGAGGGCGCCACCCGCTGCCGGGCCGCCCTGCCCGACCCGGAGGCCAAGGCCCGCGCCTGGGAGTCGATGTTCGGCTCCGACGACCTGTCCAACTACCTGTTCACCGCCACCGCCCAGGGCTTCTGGCAGCCCGAACAGGCCGGCCTGGTGCGCGCGTACGTGCCGCGCTACTACACGGACGCCGTCGCCCTCGCCGACCGCCGCGGCCCCGCCATCGCCGAAGCCGCCGGCCGCTGGGCCTTCCCCGCCGACATCGTCGACCCCGCGAACCTCCGCCTCGGCGAGGAGTGCCTGCGCGACGCCGCACCGATCCCGGCGCTGCGCCGCAAACTCGTCGACCAACTCGACGACCTGGCACGGGCGTTGCGCGTCCGCCAGGGCAAGGAGGTCTAGGACCCGCGACGTAGGGCGCGGGCGTGGCGACTGGTCCCTTCCGACGATGCGGCGGGCCGGTCGCCCTTCATAGCCTCGGGCGGACAAAGGACGATCAAGCCCGAGGAGCCCTTCGTGATAGCAGTGACCGGTCCCACCGGAAACGTCGGCCGTGCCCTGGTCGAACGCCTCGTCGCCGCCGGACAGCCCGTGCGGGCGCTCACCCGCGACCCGGAGCGCGCCCGCCTGCCCGCCGGCGCCGAGACGGTACGGCTCAGCCTCGACGAACCGGCCGCCCAGTTCGACGGCGCCACCAAGCTGTTCCTCTACGTCCAGGCGGGCGGCGACCGCACGGCCGCCCTCCTGGCCGCGGCCCGCGCCGCCGGAGTGCGCCACGTGGTCCTGCTGTCCTCCGGGATCATCGACTCGGGCGCCGACGAGACCCACCCCATCCACGTCATGCACGCCACCGCCGAGCAGCAGGTCCGCGACAGCGGCCTGGAGTGGACCTTCCTGCGCCCCGACGCGTTCGCCACCAACGCCTTCCAGTGGGCCCCGCAGATCCGCACCGGCGACACCGTCCGCGGCATCTTCGCCGACGGGCAGTCCGCCCCCATCCACGAGGACGACATCGCCGCCGTCGCCGAACGCGCCCTCCTCGACGACGGCCACGAGGGCGCGGCCCACCGCCTCACCGGACCCGAGGCGATCACCAACGCCGGACAGGTCGCGGCGCTCGGCCGGGCCCTCGGCCGCGAGCTGCGCTTCACCGAGATCTCACCGGACGAGGCGGGCCCCGAACTGTTCCCGCACGTCCCGCCGGGCATGCTCCAGGCCCTGCTGGACACCTTCGCCGCATCGGTCGGCACACCACCGGACATCACCGGCACGGTAGGAGAGATCACCGGCCGGCCGGCCCGCCCCTTCCCGGTCTGGGCCGAGGACCACGTGGACGACTTCAAGGGCTGAGACGGGAGAGGTACCTCCATCCGGTTTTCCCGTAGGGAGGTACCTCCATCCGGGTCCGGTCGTTGGGCTATTCGGGCGCGCCGCCCCGCTCCCGGAGGAACGCCCATGAGCACGCCACCCCTCGCCTCAGGCCCCGAAGGCCCGCGCGCCCTGCGACCGCTGCTCGACACCGTGCTCCAGGCACTGGACGCCGGCGCCCGGGCCCGCGGCGGACCGCTGCCGGCGGGCGGGCCGGAGGCGGTCGCGGCGCGCCTGCGCCAGGCGGTGGGGGAGGTGCTCCCCGACCAGGGCGACCCGCACGCCCCGCGCACCCTGGTCCAGGCGTTCGCCGAAGGCGCCGCCGACCCGGCACACCCCCTGTGCGCCGCCCACCTCCACTGCCCGCCCCTGGCCGTCGCCGCAGCGGCCGACCTCGCCGCCTCCGCCCTCAACCCCTCCCTCGACTCCTGGGACCAGGCCCCGGCGGCATCGGAACTGGAGCTGCTGGTGGCGGGGGCACTGTCCAGGGAGGTCTACGGGCCCGGGCACAACCCGGGAACGGCCCCCGACTCCCTGATCACCACCGGCGGCACCGAGTCCAACCAGCTCGCCCTCCTCCTCGCACGAGAGGCGTACGGCCACTGCGTGCGGCTCGTGTGCGGAGCGAACGCCCACCACTCGCTCCCGCGAGCCGCCTGGCTGCTCGGACTGCCCGACCCCGTCGTCGTACCCGCCCCGGCCGGCACGCTCCACCCCGCCGCACTCGACGAGGCCCTCTCCCGCCTGCCCGGCCCCCTGCTCGTCGCCGCCACCGCCGGCACCACCGACGCCGGGCTCATCGACCCCCTGCCCGAGATCGCCGCCGCCTGTGCGGCCCACGGCGCCCGGCTGCACATCGACGCCGCCTACGGCGCAGGCCTCCTCTTCAGCGACCGCCACCGCACCCGGCTCGCCGGGCTCGACGCCGCCGACACCGTCACCCTCGACCTGCACAAACTCGGCTGGCAGCCGGTCGCCGCCGGCCTGTTGGCCGTCAAGGACCACCGCGACCTCACCGCCCTGCGCCACCGCGCCGACTACCTCAACGCCGCCGACGACACCGAGGCCGGCCTGCCGGACCTGCTCGGCCGTTCCCTGCGCACCACCCGCCGCCCCGACGTCCTCAAACTCGCCGTCACCCTCAAGACCCTCGGCCGCAGCGGCCTCGGCACACTCGTCGACCACGTCTGCGCCCGGGCCCGCGAGTTCGCCGCCCTCGTCGACGAGCACCCCGGCCTCGAACTCCGCGCCCGGCCCGCCATCAGCACCGTCCTGTTCCGGCCCGCCGGCGCCACCGACGCCACCGTGGCCGCCGTACGCCGCGCGCTCCTCACCGACGGCCGCGCCGTCCTCGGCCGGGCCCGCCTCGACGGCCGGCTCTGGCTCAAGGCCACCCTCCTCAACCCCGCCACCGGGCCCGCCGAGGACGGCG
>NZ_MUKA01000698.1 GCF_002150735.1 Streptomyces africanus | reverse complement strand
CGCCCGGACCAGACCTTCCTCGACACCACCGCCGACCGCCTCGCCGCCCTCCCCGCCGTCACGGCCGTCACCCTCGGCGGCTCCCGCGCCCAGGGCACCGAACGCCCCGACAGCGACTGGGACCTGGCGATCTACTACCGGGGCGCCTTCGATCCGGAGGACCTCCGTGCGGTCGGCTGGGAGGGTGAGGTCTCCGAGCTGGGCGCGTGGGGCGGCGGCGTCTTCAACGGCGGGGCCTGGCTGACCGTCGACGGCCGGCGCGTGGACGTGCACTACCGCGATCTCGACGTCGTCGAACACGAGGTGGCGCAGGCGGAGCAGGGCCGCTTCCGGGTCGAGCCGCTGATGTTCCACCTGGCGGGCATCCCCACGTACCTGCTCGTCGCCGAACTCGCCATCAACAAGGTGCTGCGGGGCGAACTGCCGCGCCCCGCGGCCTACCCGTCCGCCCTGCGCGAGAGGGCCCCGGCCCATTGGCACGGCATGGCCGCCGCCACCCTCGCGTACGCCAAGGCGGGCCACGCGCCCAAGGGCGCGGTCACCCAGGTTGCGGGCGCGATCGCCCTCGCCGCGACCCAGACGGCGCACGCCGTGCTGGCGGCACGGGGGGAGTGGGTGACCAACGAGAAGGGGCTCGTCGGGCGAGCGGGTCTGCGGGAAGTGGACGTGGTCCTGGGCGCCCTCGCCGGCCCTCCGGACGAGCTCGTGAAGAGGATCACCGACGTGGAGACGCTCCTGAACCGGGCCGTGGAGGCAGCGCGGAGCTGACCGGGTACGGCCGTCGCCGATTGCGTCCATGCCGATTGCGTTCATAAAGAACCCGGCTTTCCCGCCCTCCGTCACGTTCCGGAAACCTTTCCTCCAGGAAGCCCGCCTACTGTGGGCATCCCTACCCCCGCCC
>NZ_MUKA01000697.1 GCF_002150735.1 Streptomyces africanus | reverse complement strand
GGCGGCGCGAGCGGCACGGGCACAAGCGGAACGAGCGGAACCGGCGGCACCGCCACCGGCACGGCGGGCACGGCCGCCGGCGCCTCGGGCACGGCTTCCGGCGCCTCCGGTACGGCCTCCGGTACCGCCTCCGGCACCTCGGGCCTGGACAGCCAGCTCACCGGCCTCAGCGACGTCCTGAGCGACCTCCCGCCGGCCGTCGGCGTGAACGGCGACGGAATCGGCTCCAACTCCTGGGTCGTCAGCGGGAAGCACACCATCACCGGCAAGCCGCTGCTGGCCAACGACCCGCACCTGTCGCCCTCGCTGCCGTCCGTCTGGTACCAGATGGGCCTGCACTGCCGCAGCGTCTCCAGCGCGTGCCAGTACGACGTCAGCGGCTACACCTTCGCCGGCATGCCGGGCGTGATAATCGGTCACAACCAGGACATCGCCTGGGGCATGACCAACTCCGGCGTCGACGTCACGGACCTCTACCTGGAGAAGATCACCGGCGACNNAGATCGTCGTCCGCGAGACCAACAACGGGCCCCTGCTGTCCGACCGGGCCAAGGAGCTCGTGAAGGTCGGCAAGAAGGCCACCGTCGACACCGCCGCACCCGACAGAGGCGACGGCTACGGCGTGGCGCTGCGCTGGACCGCGCTTCAGCCGGGCACCACCATGGACGCCGTCTTCGCCATGGACCGGGCGAAGAACTGGAGCGACTTCCGCAAGGCCGCCGCACAGTTCGACGTGCCCTCGCAGAACCTGGTCTACGCGGACACCGAGGACCACATCGGCTACACCCTGCCGGGCAGGATCCCCACGCGCTCCCAGGACGACGACGGCTCCGTCCCGGCGCCCGGCTGGGACCCGAAGTACCGCTGGACCGGCTACATCGAGCAGGACGCGCTGCCGTACGAGTACAACCCGGACCGCGGCTACATCGTCACCGCCAACCAGGCCG
>NZ_MUKA01000153.1 GCF_002150735.1 Streptomyces africanus | reverse complement strand
AGGTACGGAGTGGGCCGGGGTTTCGTCACCGCGGACCTCGGCCTGTCCACCACGGCGCGGGAGGCCGCGGCGCCGGCCGTGCGCCTGCTGCCCACCGGCGTCGGCCCGACCGCACTCGGCTGACCTCGCCCGACAGCCAACCGCGCTGAAACGCGCAGGCCGAGTTGCTCGGTCCCCGGCGGCTACGCCCGCTCGACCAGCACCGCACTCCCCTGCCCCACCCCGACGCACATCGTCGCCAGACCCCGGCCCACTCCGTACCTGCCGTCGCCGCCTGCGGTCAGGCACGGCCGGACGGTGGTCAGGCCCGGCCGGGTGGTGGTCGAGAAGCGCAGCGCCCAGTGACTCGTGAACGGGTCCAGCGCGCGCAGCGCCGGCTCGGCATACGCCGCCTCGAGCAGGGTCCGGTACGCCTCCTGCCAGTCGTACTCCAGCTCGCTCGCCTCCTGGCGCATGCCCTGCCACCCGGATTCCGTCAAGCGCGCGGGGATCGTGGTCGGGCACCTCGAACCGGCCGGTCAGACGCACGAAGGGCGCCACCCGGAGACGTGACCGGCACGGCGCTGCCCGACCGGCGAGACGGCCCTGCGGGCTCCGGTTCGTTGCACATAGCATCAGTGCTCGCATGAACACGATGACACTCTGGCACATCACCGGCTGGGAGTTCGCCGCGCTCGCCTTCGCGGCCCTGCTCGTCGGCTTCTCGAAGACCGCCGTGAGCGGGGCCAACACGGTCAGCCTCGCCATCTTCGCCGCGGTGCTGCCCGCCCGCGCCTCCACCGGCGTGCTGCTGCCGGTGCTGATCGCCGGTGACCTGCTCGCCGTCGCCACCTACCGGCGGCACGCGCACTGGCCCACACTGTGGCGGCTGTTCCCGGCGGTCGCCGCGGGCGTCGTCGTCGGCACGGTGTTCCTGATGTGGGCGGACGACGCGATCGTACGGACCTCGATCGGCGCGATCCTGCTGCTGATGGCCGGGGTGACGATCTGGCGCAGGCGTACGGCCGACGCGGGACAGGAGCCCGAGCCGGAGTCGGTCACCAGCCGGGCGGGCCGGGTCAAGGCCCGCTCCTACGGCGTCCTCGGCGGCTTCACCACCATGGTCGCCAACGCGGGCGGCCCGGTGATGTCGATGTACCTGCTGTCCGCGGGCTTCCGCAAACTCGGCTTCCTCGGCACGTCGGCCTTCTTCTTCCTCATCGTCAACGTCTCCAAGCTGCCCTTCAGTGCCGGACTCGGCCTGATCGACGGCCGCTCCCTGCTCCTCGACCTGGCGCTCGTGGTGTTCGTCGTGCCCGGCGCGTTCTTCGGCAAGTGGGCGGTCAACAAGATCAACCAGCGGTTGTTCGAACAGCTGGTCATCGCGGCGACGGTCGTGGGCGGCCTGCAGCTACTGCTGCGCTGAACCCCGCAGGAGCGCCGGAAGGTCCGCGAAGGAGTCGATCACGTGGTCGGGCGTGCCGTCGGCGGCCCGGAGGTCCTCCGGCTGGAACTTGCCGGTCCGGACGAGGACCCCGGTGATCCCGGCCCGCTGCGCCGCGAGCACGTCGGACTCGATGTCGTCCCCGACCATCAGAGTCTCGCCCGCACCGGCGCCCAGCCGGGCCAGCGCCGCCTCGAAGAACGCCCGGGCCGGTTTGCCGGTGATCTCGGCCTCCACCCGGGCGGCCTGCTCGAGACCGGCCAGGAACGCCCCCGAGTCCAGCCGCAGCCCCTCGGCCGTACGCCAGTACAGGTTGCGGTGCATCGCCACGAGCCGGGCCCCGCGCTGGAGATGCCCGAACGCCCGGTCCAGCTCCGCGTAGCCGAACTCCGGACCGGCCCCGCCGATCAGCACCACATCCGGCACGTCATCCGGCACGGCGGAGGAGTCCGCCGCGTCGACGACGGTCACCCCGTCGAGGTCCTCCGCGATGTCGCCGCTGTTCAGCAGGGCACAGCGGGCACCCGGACCGTGCTCGGCGAGGTAGGCGGCGGTGGCGGCGGGCGCGGTCAGGATGTCGTCGGCCGACACCGGGAACCCCGCGTCCGCGAGCGTCCCGGCGATCGACGCCCGCGTCCGGGACGTCGTGTTGGTGACCAGCAGCACGGCGAGTCCGGCTTCCCGGATCTCCCGCAACGCCTCCACGGTCCCCGGCAGGGGCCGCCACGAGACGGTCAGCACCCCGTCGATGTCGACGAGCACGGCACGCACGGACTCCATGCCTGGACGATAACCACGCCGCGCCGTGTCCGCCGGTCGGCCCGGGTCCCCGGCGCGGGCAGGGCAGCAGCCGCACGTCACGCCGAGCTGGTCGCCATGGCCTTCGCCGGCCCGCCCGGCAGGCCGTGGCTCAGGTCCTCCACCAGCAGCCTCTTCGCGATCGCGTCGACCGCGATCCTGAGGTCGCCGTCCGACGGGCGGCCGATGTCCTGCCCCAGCCGCTCCTCCAGCCAGGAGGCCCAGGCCCTGCTGATGACCGCGGCCTCGCGGGCGCCGGCCTCCGTGTGGGAGAGGAGGGAGCCGTGCCGGGTCAGGAACCCCTCGTCGACCATCCGCTCGTAGACCGGCAGCAGCACCTCGGGCGGCATCCGGCGCCGCGCGGCGATCAACCCGAGACTGGCATGACCGGCCATCCGCGTGAAGAGCTCGACCTGCATTACCGCCCAGGCCCCCGCCACATCGAGCCGGGTGTCCGACTCCAGGATGATCCGGCGCGCGGTGTCCAGGTCCGCACTGCCGATGATCTTGCCGACGGCGGCCTCGAGCACCCGCTGCGAGTCCGAGCCGTGCGGTGAGGCGAAACCCTCGCCCATGTCGGTCGACCCCGTCCGCGCGGTGTCGCGCAGCCGGACCTGCTTGAGGAACAGGGCGACGAGAAAGCCCAGTGCGGCGACCGGCACCGTCCACAGGAACACGGTCTGGAGGGTGTCGGCGTAGGCGTCGATGATCGGGCCGGCCGTGGCCGCCGGCAGCTCGTGCACGCCGTCCGGGCTGGTCGCCGCCCTGGCGACCGTGCCCGGCTCCACGCCACCGGTCCGGGCCGCCTGCGCCACTCCCTCGCGGAGGTTGGGCGCCAGCTCGTTGGTGTAGATCGTGCCGAACACGGCCGTGCCGAACGAGCTGCCCAGCGTACGGAAGAAGGTCACCCCGGAGGTCGCCGTGCCCAGGTCGGCGTAGTCGACGGTGTTCTGCACCGCGATGGTCAGCACCTGCATGCACAGGCCGATGCCGGTGCCCATGACGAACATGTACAGCGACTCCAGCCCCGCGCCGGTGTCCGGCCCCATGCGGGACATGAGGAACAGGCCGGCGCCCATCACCAGCGCGCCGACGATCGGGAACACGCGATACCGTCCGGTCCTGCTGACGACGCTGCCGCTGAAGACCGACGCGATGAGCAGCCCGGCCACCATCGGCAGCGTCCGCACACCGGAGATCGTGGCCGAGTCACCGTCGACGTACTGGAGATACGTCGGCAGATACGTCAGCGCGCCGAGCATCGCGAAGCCGACGATGAAGCTCAGCACCGAGCAGACGGTGAACACCGGGTTGGCGAACAGCCGCATGGGCAGCATCGGTTCGCGCGCCCGGGTCTCCACCCAGCAGAACAGGCCGAGCGCGATCACCCCGCCCACGAACAGGGCGATGATCACGCCCGAGCTCCACGCGTACTCGTTGCCGCCCCAACTCGTCGCCAGGATCAGCGCGCTGGCGCCGACCGCGACGAGCGCGATGCCCAGGTAGTCGATGACCGGCCGGGAGACCGACTTCACCACCGGAATGGTCCGGGCCGCCGCCAGGACGACGACGACCGCGATGGGCACGTTGACGTAGAACGCCCACCGCCACGTCAGATGGTCGGTGAACAGCCCGCCGAGCAGCGGCCCGATGACGGTGGACACACCGAACACGGCACCGATCGCGCCCTGGTACTTGCCGCGCTCGCGCAGCGGAATGACGTCGGCGATCAGCGCCATCGACGTGACCATCAGCCCGCCCGCGCCGATGCCCTGCATCGCCCGCCAGGCGATCAGCAGGGACATGTTGGTCGCCAGACCGCACAGGAACGAGCCCGTGATGAAGACGATCGCCGAGACCTGGAAGACCACCTTGCGGCCGAACAGGTCGCCGAACTTGCCGACCAGCACGGTCGCGACGGTCTCCGCGAGCAGGTACGAGGTGACCACCCACGACATGTGATCCGCCCCGCCCAGATCCGACACGATGGTCGGCAGAGCGGTGCCGACGATGGTCTGGTCGAGGGCCGCGAGCAGCATCCCCAGCATGATCGTCACGAAGACGACGTTGCGTCGACGGGTGTCCAGCACCGGGGGCTGGGAGGCGGGCAGTGTGGTTTCCTCCACGACGGTCACGACGTCACCTTCACACCTGTGGGTACGTGCGCATGCCAGAACGTCCGCACGGGTGCCCGGTGATGTGCACCTCAGTCGTGCCGGTCGTGTCGGTCGCGAGGATGCCGGCGCAGCAGATACGTGTCCATGATCCAGCCCTTGCGCTCACGGGCCTCGGCACGCAGCCGCTCGATGCGGGGCGCGGCCTCGGCGATCGGGCCGGAGACGAGGATCTCGTCCGGGGTGCCGAGGTAGGCGCCCCAGTAGATGTCGACGTCGTCCTGCGCGTACCGCCGGAAGGCCTGGTGCGCGTCGAGCATCACCACCACGTCGTCCACGCCCTCCGGGAAGCCCTCCGCGAGTCGCCGTCCGGTGGTGATCTGCACGGGCCGGGCGACCCGGTTGAGCCCCGTCCGGTGCCGCGCGGCGAGCGCCGAGACGCTGGATATGCCCGGCACGACGTCGTACTCGAACGCCACCGCGCCCCGCTCCAGCACCTCCTCCAGGATCCCCAGCGTGCTGTCGTACAGCGCGGGGTCGCCCCACACCAGGAACGCGCCCGTCTCCTGCGCGCCGAGCTCCTCGCCGATCAACCGCTCGTAGACACCGGCGCGGGCGCTGCGCCAGTCCCCGACGGCGGGGGCGTACGCCGCGCCGCCGGCGGCCCGGTCCCGCTCCGGGTCACGGGCCTCGACGACCCGGTACGACGCCCCGTCCGGTAGGTGCGCGTCGAGCAGGTCCCGCCGCAGCCGGGTGAGGTCGGCCTTCACCTCGCCCTTGTCCAGGACGAAGAACACGTCCGTGCTCCGCAGCGCCCTGACGGCCTGGAGGGTGAGCTGCTCGGGGTCGCCCGCGCCGATACCGATGACATGGATCTTCCGCACACCGCCGAGTCTCCCGCACCCCACTGACAACGCCGGGCGCGCCCCACTCCAGCACACGCCTCACGCCGGGGGGCGTGCCCAGTGGACTGAGCGGCGCGCTGCTCCCGCCCCGGCGTTCCGGATGGGGCGGGAGCGTGCCTAGCGCCGTAGCCGGCGGTGGCTGTGTCCGTGCGGCGGGTGTGGATCGGGCCGTGTGCCAGTGCCCGGGCCGGGTGCCGGGGCACGGCCCCGCGCCTGTGGCCCCAGCCGGGGATCCTGCACCGCGGGCGCCGGGCCCAGGTCGGCGGCTGCGGTCGACGTGCCACGCCGGCGGCACCGCGGCCGGCCGGCGGGGCGGCGGCGCTCCAGGGTGACAGCCGCGCGTCCCGCGCTCGGCGTGCTCGTACTCCGTGTCCCTCCGGTCAGCGCCCAGCGGCCGCACCCCGCAACTGCGGCGCCCGAGCCCCCGCGTCCACCGGGCGGCCCTCCCTCTCCACCTCCCCGGCCAGTTCCCGTGCCCAGGCCGCGACGCTGCCGATGTCGATCCCGTGCGGCGTCGCCTCTCCGGAGGCGGATGCCCACTCCTCCGCCGCTCCCGCACCGCGCCGTAGCAGGCGCGCCCCGCCCGTGAGGTTGCCGCGGGCGGTGTGGGTCAGGCCGACCGCGAGCTGGGCGAGGCCGCGCCACAGTTCCCGTTCCCTGTCGGGGCCCGACTTCCAGGCGTCCTCGAACACCTCGTGCGCGTGGAACGGTTTCCCCTCGTCCAGCAGTCGCTGTGCCTCGGCGACGGTCTCCTCCGGCGTGCGGACGACGCCCTCGGGCTGCCGCGGCACGCCCGGCGCGTCGTACGGCAGGGGCCGGCCGAGGCCGTCCCGAGGCCTGGCGTTGCGCGCCCGCCCCTCGTCGTCGCGGTCCCGGGCGCCGCCGGGCCGGCCCCCGGCCGTGTTCCCCGTGTGGCCCCTGTTCTCGGAGCTTCCCCTGCTGTCTGTGCTGCCCATACGGCGATTGTCCCGCGCCGGGGGCCGACTTTCGGCGTGGCCCGGGGTGTGGGGTAAAGTGCTGTTCGCGCGATCACGCGGTTCACCGCGGCGCGCACCGGGACGTGGCGCAGCTTGGTAGCGCACTTGACTGGGGGTCAAGGGGTCGCAGGTTCAAATCCTGTCGTCCCGACCATGCTTTTAGCAGGTCGGAGGCCGCTCTCTCATGAACGAGAGGGCGGCCTTTCGCGCGTCCGGAGCCATGGTGGTCGCAGCCACGACGCACGGTCGGTGCAGTGTCTGACCTTCTCGGTTCCGGTGAGGGTCTGATCGATGGTCTCGACGGCCGCGCGGGCCGCCTGCCGGGTGAGGTGGCTGTAGATGTTCGCGGTGCCGCAGCGGCCGTTTAGTGAGTCGCTGGGCGGTTTGTCACCGTATGTGCTTGGTCTTGCCTTATGCGGCACCTAGTGTTCACCGAGAGGGAGGCGCTGCGAGGCCCGAGTCCTGTGCCACCGTCCGGAAACGAGGTGTGGAGCGCGTGCACGCGAGGTGCGGCTGCCGGCCCCATGCGGGTCACATGGGACGTCCCAGACGGACGCGATGGCTGCGGGCGTTCGCAGTACTGCCGTTGCTGACTTCGGTGCTTGCCGCTTGTGGCAGTGACGAGGGTTCCGGCAGGCCCACCCTGAACTGGTACAACTTCCCCGACGACTCAGGTGCGCTCCAGAAGGCGGCCGACCGGTGCAGCCAGGCGTCGGGCGGCCGCTACAGGATCAGTTACAACAAGCTCCCGCGCGCGGCGGACGGCCAGCGCCAGCAGCTTGTCCGCAGACTCGCCGCCGAGGACGACTCACTCGACATCCTGGGCCTGGACGTCACCTGGGCGGCGGAGTTCGCCGAGGCGCGCTGGATCCGGGAGTGGACGGGGACAGCGAAGCGGCGGGCCGTCGAGGGCACCCTGCGCGTACCGCTGCAGACCGCGACCTGGAAAGGAAAGCTGTACGCCGTCCCGTACAACACCAACACCCAGCTCCTGTGGTACCGCAAGGACCTGGTGCCCACCCCACCCAGGACCTGGGCCGAGATGCTGGACATGGCCGGCGCCCTCGCGCGGCAGGGCAAGCCGCACTTCGTCGAGATCCAGGGCGCCCAGTACGAGGGCCTGACCGTCTGGTTCAACACGCTGATCAACAGTGCGGGCGGCTCCATCCTCAACGCGAGCGCGACCGAGCCTTCTCTCGGTGCTCCTGCCTCGCGGGCCGCCGGGATCATGCGTGAGCTGGCGAAGTCCCCGGCCGCGGACCCCTCCCTGTCCAACCAGATGGAGGACCAGAACCGGCTCGCCATGGAGTCGGGGGCAGCGGCGTTCGAGCTCAACTACCCCTTCGTCTATCCGTCGATGAAGGCGAACAACGCCAAGTTGTTCAAGAACTTTCGCTGGGCCCCGTACCCCCGGGTCGACGCGAACCTCCCGGCACGGCCCACGATCGGCGGCATCGATCTGGCGGTGAGCGCCTACTCGCGCCACCCCGACCTGGCCTTCGAGGCGGCGCTGTGCCTGCGCAACCGGGAGAACCAGCTCACCGCCGCGCTCGAGGGCGGTCTGCCGCCCACGTTGCGCGGCCTGTACGACGAGCCGGCGTTCATGAAGGCGTACCCGTTCTCGCGGGAGGTGCTGGCCTCCCTGCAGGCGGCGAGCGTACGGCCGCTCACTCCGGCCTACCAGAACATCTCGATCGCGGTCTCCCACACGCTGTCCCCGCCGTCGGGGATCAAGCCGGTGAGCTCGATCGAGACCATCAGGGATCAGATCGACGATGCCCTGCGATCCGAGGGTGTGATCCCGTGAGCATGCAAGCGGAACCGGCCGGAGCACCGGTACCCCCCGAGGCGGAGCAGACACGGCAGGACACCGCGGCGCTCTCGGTGGGCGCCCGGCAGGAGCGGCGACTCGGCTGGCTGCTGTGCGCACCCGCCGTCGTCGTCATGCTCGCCGTGACCGCGTATCCCATCGGGTACGCCGTCTACCTGTCCCTCCAGCGATACGACCTGCGCTTTCCGGGGCAGGCGAAGTTCGTGGGCCTGAGCAACTACGGGGCCGTGCTGACCTCCCCGTTCTGGTGGGACGCGTTCTGGGTGACGCTGTTCATCACCGCTGTGTCCGTGGCCATCGAACTGGTCCTCGGCATGTGCCTCGCCCTGGTCATGCACCGCACGATCTTCACGCGGGGTGTCGTCCGCACGTCGGTCCTCATCCCGTACGGCATCGTCACCGTGGTCGCCGCCTTCTCGTGGCAGTACGCCTGGACCCCGGACCTCGGCTACCTCGCCGGGCTGCTGCCCGCCGGTGACGCCCCGCTGACGGAGCAATGGCCGGCCCTGTGGCTGATCGTCCTCGCGGAGGTGTGGAAGACGACCCCGTTCATGGCCCTGCTGCTGCTCGCCGGCCTCGCCCTGGTCCCCGAGGAGACCCTGAGGGCGGCCATGGTGGACGGCGCCACCCCGTGGCAGCGCTTCACCAGGATCATGCTGCCGCTGATGAAGCCGGCCATCCTGGTGGCCCTGCTCTTCCGCACGCTGGACGCCTTCCGGATCTTCGACAACATCTACATTCTGACCGCGGGGGCCCAGGGAACCGGCTCCGTGTCGATCCTCGGGTACGA
The DNA here is from genome assembly GCF_002150735.1 of Streptomyces africanus. Lineage (GTDB taxonomy): Bacteria > Actinomycetota > Actinomycetes > Streptomycetales > Streptomycetaceae > Streptomyces > Streptomyces africanus. Next base: position 24,229 of record NZ_MUKA01000153.1, on the reverse strand, counting down.
CAACCTGTTCACCTCGCTGAACCTGGGCATCGGGTCGGCGATCTCGGTCCTGATCTTCATCTGCGTCGGGATCATCGCCTTCGCCTTCGTCAAGCTGTTCGGCGCCGCCGCACCCGGCGCGGAGGTGAAGCGCTGATGGCCGCCGTAGGCAAGACGCACGCCGCCCGATGGACCGTCGTGAACGTCGTGGTGGTGCTGTACGCCCTGTTCCCGGTGTGGTGGATCGCCGCGCTGTCGTTCAAGGACCCCAGCACCCTCACTGACGGCGACTACATCCCGAGGGACTGGACCTGGCAGAACTACCGGGGCATCTTCGCGACCTCCGAATTCACCAGGGCGCTGATCAACTCCATCGGCATCGCCCTCATCGCCACGGTGATCGCGGTGGTGCTGGGCACCATGGCCGCCTATGCGGTGGCCAGGCTGCGCTTCCCCGGCAAGCGGGTGCTCATCGGCATGTCACTGCTGATCGCCATGTTCCCCCCGATCTCCCTGGTGTCACCCCTGTTCAACATCGAGCGGATCATCGGGATCTTCGACACCTGGGTCGGGCTGATCATCCCGTACATGACCTTCTCCCTGCCGCTCGCGATCTACACCCTGTCGGCTTTCTTCCGGGAGATTCCCTGGGATCTGGAGAAGGCAGCCAAAGTCGACGGGGCGACGCCCGCGCAGGCCTTCCGGATGGTCATCGTGCCGCTGGCCGCGCCGGGCGTGTTCACCACGGCCATTCTCGTGTTCATCTTCTGCTGGAACGACTTCCTGTTCGCGATCTCGCTGACTTCCACCGAGTCCGCGCGCACGGTGCCGGCCGCGATCGCGTTCTTCACCGGGAGCTCGCAGTTCCAGCAGCCCACCGGGTCGATCGCCGCCGCCGCCGTGGTGATCACCATCCCGATCATCATTTTCGTCCTGTTCTTCCAGCGGCGGATCGTCGCCGGACTGACCTCCGGGGCAGTCAAGGGATGAACGGGCCGACCCGGAAGGCATGAAGGCAAGGAGGCACCATCCATGGCCGAGATCATCCTTGAGGGAGTCACCAAGCGCTTTCCCGACGGGGCCCTCGCCGTGAAGGACGTGGACCTCGAGATCGCCGACGGCGAGTTCGTGATCCTGGTCGGTCCGTCGGGATGTGGCAAGTCCACCACCCTGAACATGATCGCCGGGCTTGAGGACATCACCGAGGGCACCCTGCGCATCGGAGACCGAGTCGTCAACGACCTGGCTCCGAAGGAACGTGACGTCGCCATGGTGTTCCAGAGCTATGCCCTGTACCCGCACATGAACGTCGGGGAGAACATGGGCTTTCCGCTGCGCCTGGCCAAGGTGGACAAGGCCACCATCGACGCCAAGGTGGCGGAAGCCGCCCGGATCCTCGACCTGACCGAGCACCTGGACCGCAAGCCCGCCAACCTCTCGGGTGGCCAGCGCCAGCGGGTGGCCATGGGCCGGGCGATCGTCCGTGACCCCAAGGCGTTCTTGATGGACGAGCCGCTGTCGAACCTCGACGCCAAACTCCGGGTACAGATGCGCACCCAGATCTCCCGGCTGCAGCGCCGCCTCGGCACGACCACCGTGTACGTCACCCACGACCAGACCGAGGCGATGACGCTCGGCGACCGGGTCGTGGTCATGAGGCAGGGCCTGGTCCAGCAGATCGGCACACCCGCCGAGCTGTACGACAGCCCGCGCAACATCTTCGTCGCGGGTTTCATCGGCTCCCCGGCGATGAACTTCCTGAACGCCACCCTGGAGGCCGGTGCCCTGCGCTCGCCCGTGGGTGACCTTCCCCTCGACGACCGTACGAGGCGGGAACTGGAACGGCAGAACGCCCCCCGCCAGGTCATCCTCGGGCTTCGGCCGGAGGCGTTCGAGGACGCGGCCCTGGCGCACGACCGTGACCGAACGGGCCCGGTCTTCACCACCACCGTGGAGGTACTGGAATCGCTGGGCTCCGATGTGTATGTCTACTTCACCGCGGAGGGCGGTCCCGCGACGAGCGCCGAGCTGGAGGAACTGGCCACGGACTCGGGCATGCGCGACACCGGCGCTGACGCCAGTCACATCGTGGCCCGCCTGGACGCCGCCACACGTGCCCGCGAAGGCGAACCCGTGCGGCTGCAGGTCGACATGGCCAAGGCCCACGTGTTCGACCCGGGGACCGGAGCCAACCTCACGCATCCCTTGAGGGCGGCCTGACGGCGCACGCGTTGTGCGGCCTTTTCCGCCGCACGCCCTTGACCTCAAGTGCGCTCCAAGCTGAAGACTCCCCTTCGCGCCCCGAGTTCCGGGGCGGCCAGGGAGGGAGCAACAGCCATGCGCTACCGCACGATCGGCACGGACCCCCGCACCCGCCGCGAGGTGAGCGCGCTCGCCCTCGGCACGATGCTGTTCGGCTCGGTGACGGACGAGAAGACGTCCTTCGCCGTCCTCGACCGGTACGTCGAGGCCGGCGGGAACTTCATCGACACGTCCGACAACTACGCCTTCTGGGCCGACGGCGGCCAGGGCGGCCAGAGCGAGGAACTCCTCGGCCGCTGGCGGCGCAGCCGCGGCATCGGCGACGAGATCGTCATCGCGACCAAGCTCGGCGCCCGCCCCCTCGCCCCCGGCACCAGCTACGTCGACAACGCCGAAGGCCTGTCGGCGAAGGTGATCCGGGAGTCCGCCGAACGCAGCCGCGAGCGGCTCGGCGTGGCGAAGCTGGACCTGCTGTACGCCCACATCGAGGACCACACGGTCCCCCTCCGGGAGACCGTCGAGGGCTTCGCCGACCTGGTCGCCGAGGGCACCGTAGGACTGCTCGGCGTCAGCAACCACGCGACCTGGCGGGTCGAACGGGCCCGCGCCCTCGCCGCCGCGGCCGGACTGCCCGGCTACGAGGTGCTCCAGTACGCGCACAGCCACCTGCGCCCCCGCACCGACGTACCCGAGGCCCTCTTCCCGGACGGCAGCCTGGGCCACGCCGGCCCCGACCTGCTCGGCTACCTGAGGGCCGAGCCCGGCCTGACCCTGGTCGCCTACTCGCCCCTGCTGAAGGGCGCCTACACCCGCCCCGACCGGCTGCCCGCGGACTTCGACCACCCCGGCACCCCGGCGAGGCTGGCGGCGCTGCGGGAGGTGGCCCGGGAGACCGGGGCGACCGTCAACCAGGTCGTGCTGGCCTGGCAGATCGGCGGCGACCTGCCCATCGTTCCGCTCGCCGGGGTCTCCTCGGTGGCCCAGCTGGAGGAGAACCTCGCCGCGGTGGACCTGGACCTGACCGCCGAGCAGCGGGCCAGGCTGGACGCGGCCCACTGAGCTCGTGGGACCGTGGAGGGAACCGGACATCCGGACCTCCGGAAGGAGCACCGGCCATGACCACCCACCCGGCCCACCCCGCCGCACGGTCGATCAGGACCACCCCCGAAGGCCTCATGTGGGAGCCCAGCGAGCGCTGGGTGCGCGGCCGCAAGGGCGACATCACCGTCGTCGACAGCCGGCACCCCGTCCTCGTCTGGGAACCCCACCTGCCCGTGCCGCAGTACGCCTTCCCGCACGAGGACGTCCGCACCGACCTCCTCCGCCCGGCGCAGGACCCGCCCACCGGCAGGCACACCGGCTCCCGGATCTTCTACGACCTCGACGCCGACGGCGAGGTGCGCGCGAACGCGGCCTGGACGTTCCCCGCCGACGACCTGGCCGGCCACATCGCCTTCGAGTGGTTCCGGCGCACCGACACGGGCCTCGATCACTGGTACGAGGAGGAGGAAGAGATCTTCATCCACCCCCGTGACCCGCACAAACGCGTCGACGCGCTGCCGAGCAGCCGCCATGTGCAGGTCGAGATCGACGGCCAGGTCGTCGCGGACACCCGAGCCCCCGTCCTGCTCTTCGAGACCTCTCTGCCGACCCGCTACTACCTCCCCCGCGAGGACATCCGCCTGGACCTGTTCGACGCCACCGACCACAGCACCGGATGCCCTTACAAGGGCACCGCCGAGTACTGGTCCTGGCGCGGCGGGGGCGATGTGCCGCCCAACATCCTCTGGAGCTACCCCGAGCCGCTGCCCGCGGTGGCGGCGATCCAGGGGCGCGTAGCCTTCTTCAACGAGGCCGTCGACATCACGCTGGACGGCGAGCGCCTGGAACGCCCGGACACGCCGTTCAGCCGGATGCTGCGGGAGGGGAGCCGCTCGTGAAGCTGCCGAGCAGGGCGGTCGTGCGCCGACGTTGGTGTCGTAGTACGGGACGGGCATCCGTGTCGACAGGCCCCCCGCCTTGTGCGCGGCAAAGTGCACGACGGCGTCCACGGAGTGTCGGTCGAAGACGGCCGAGAGGGCGTGCCGATCACGGTGTCCAGTTCGTAGACGGCGCCGACGAAGCGGCCGGCGATCCGTTCCCCCCGGGCGAAGACCTGCGGAGTGCTGTTGGAGTGGTTGTCGACCACGATCACCTCGTAGCCGAGGTCGAGCAGTTCCACGCAGGTGTGGCTGCCGATGAAACCCGCCCCGCCCATGACGAGGACCGTCGAGGGCGCCCAGGAGGATCCGGGCCCTCGAGCGGTCGGCGACTGGTTCCTGCGGGCCATGCCTGACTCCCGCGCCGGGTGCGGTCGAGCACCGTATGTTTACGGCGTATATGTACGGCTTTGAACCCGGGCCCGGAGGCCGGTCAAGGCCTCACCAGCAACTGGAAGTCGAACGTGTACCGCGACGCCCGGTAGAGGTGCGTCCCGAATTCGACCGCGCGCCCGGTGTCGTCGTACGCCGTGCGCTCCATGGTGAGCAGCGCCGCGCCCTCCTCCTCGTCCAGACGGGCGGCCTCCCGCGCGGTGGCCGCGCGGGCGCTGACGCGCTGCCGGGCGCTGTGCAGGGTGATGCCCGCCGCGCGCATGATCCTGTACAGCCCCGTCGACTCCAGACGGGCGGCGTCGAGGTCCACGACAGACGCCGGCAGGTAGTTGCACAGCAGTGCCACCGGCTGGCCGTGGGTGCAGCGCAGCCGCTCCAGGACGGTGACCTCGCTGCCCTCCGCGACGCCGAGGGCAGCGGCCACGTCGCAGGAGGCCGGGACGGCCTCGTGGCGCACCACCTGGGTGGTGGGCCCCTGTCCGGCCTCCTCCAGGTCGTCGTAGAGGCTGCTCAGCTCCAGCGGGCGCTTGACCTGGCTGTGCACCACCTGCGTGCCCACCCCGCGCCGCCGGACCAGCAGCCCCTTGTCCACGAGGGACTGGATGGCCTGGCGGACGGTGGGACGGGACAGGCCGAGGCGCACCGAGAGGTCGACCTCGTTGCCCAGGAGGTCCCCCGGCGCGAGGACCCCGTGCTCGATCGCCGCCTCCAGCTGCCGCGCGAGCTGGTAGTACAGCGGCACGGGACTGCCCCGGTCCAGGGCGAAGTCCAGCGAGCTGAGCGCAGGCGCGGCAGCGGTACGGGCCCGGCCACCGGTCCTCGCCATGGATGAACCCCCCTTCGGACGTCAGGAGTTGCTCGGGAAACCGAGGTTGATGCCGCCGGCGTCCGCCGGGTCCGGCCAGCGCGTGGTGATGACCTTGCCCTGGGTGTAGAAGGCGATGCCGTCGTTGCCGTAGATGTGCAGGTCGCCGAAGAGCGAGTCCTTCCAGCCGCCGAAGGAGTGGTAGCCGACCGGGACCGGGATCGGCACGTTGACGCCGACCATGCCCGCCTTGACCTCCAGCTGGAAGCGGCGCGCCGCGCCGCCGTCCCGGGTGAAGATCGCGGTGCCGTTGCCCCAGCGGGAGTCGTTGATCAGCTTGATGGCCTCTTCGTACGTCTCCGCGCGGACCACGCACAGCACCGGGCCGAAGATCTCGTCCCGGTACGCGTCCGCCGTCAGCGGGACCCGGTCCAGGAGGGAGACGCCGAGGAAGAAGCCGTCAGCGCATTCAGGGTGGTCGTCGACCGAGAAGCCGGTGCCGTCCACGACGACCTCGGCGCCCTGCTCGGCCGCGCTCGCCACGTACGAGGCGACCTTGTCCCGGTGCTCGCGGGTGATCAGCGGGCCCATCTCGGACGCCGGGTCGTTGCCGGGGCCGATCTTCAGGTTCTTCGCCCGCTCCGCGATCCTGCCGACCAGCTCGTCACCGGTGTCGCCGACCGCGACCACGACGGACACGGCCATGCAGCGTTCGCCCGCGGAGCCGTAGGCCGCGTTGATCGCCTGGTCGGCGGCGAGGTCCAGGTCGGCGTCGGGCAGGACCAGCATGTGGTTCTTGGCGCCGCCCAGGGCCTGCACGCGCTTGCCGTGCTCGACCGCCTTGAGCTGGATGTACTTGGCGATCGGGGTCGAACCGACGAAGGAGACCGCCTCGATGTCCGGGTGCTCCAGGATGCGGTCCACAGCCGTCTTGTCGCCCTGCACGACGTTCAGCACGCCGTCCGGCAGGCCCGCTTCGGAAGCCAGCTCGGCCAGGCGGAAGGAGGCCGACGGGTCCTTCTCCGACGGCTTCAGCACGAACGTGTTGCCGCACGCGATGGCCAGCGGGAACATCCACATCGGCACCATCGCCGGGAAGTTGAAGGGCGTGATGCCCGCGACCACGCCCAGCGGCTGGCGGATCGAGGCCACGTCGACCCGGGTGGAGACCTGCGTGGACAGCTCGCCCTTGAGCTGGACGCTGATCCCGCACGCGAGTTCGACGATCTCCATGCCGCGCGCGACCTCGCCGAGCGCGTCGGAGTGCACCTTGCCGTGCTCGGCGGTGATCAGCTCGGCGATCTCGTCGCGGTGGGCGTCCAGCAGCTCGCGGTACTTGAACAGCACCGCCGTGCGCTTGGCGAGGGAGGAGGCGCCCCAGGACTCGAAGGCGGCCTTGGCGGAGGCGACGGCGGCGTCCACCTCGTCGACGGTCGCGAACGCGACCTGCTTCTCCTGGGCGCCGGTGGCCGGGTTGTAGACGGGGCCGAAGCGGCCGGAGGTGCCTTCGACGGGCTTGCCGTCGATCCAGTGGGTGATGGTCTTCATGGGGAGCAAGGGCCTTTCGTGGAGCCTGAATTCAGCAGCGGCGGGGATGTTCAGAGGTGACGGCGGCGTCCGGCGACCTGGCGGTCGTAGCGCTCGCGTGCCTCGACGGCGGCCTCGCGAGTGGCGGTCTCGGCCACCGGCACGTCCCACCAGGCCTCGGCCGGGGGAGCGGTCGGGGCCGGGTCGGTCTCGACGTACACGCACGTCGGCCGGTCGGAGGCACGGGCCGTGGCCAGCGCCTCGCGCAGCTCGCGCACGGTCTTGGCGCGCAGGACCTCCATGCCGAGGCTGGCTGCGTTGGCGGCCAGGTCGACCGGCAGCGGGGCACCGGTGAAGGTGCCGTCGGCGGCCCGGAACCGGTAGGCGGTGCCGAACCGCTCGCCGCCGGTCTCCTCCGACAGACCGCCGATGGAGGCGTAGCCGTGGTTCTGGAGGAGGACGATGTTGACCGGCAGGCCCTCCTGGACGGCCGTGACGATCTCCGTCGGCATCATCAGGTAGGTGCCGTCGCCGACCAGCGCCCACACCGGTGTGCCGGGGGCGGCCTGCTGGACGCCGATGCCGGCCGGGATCTCGTAGCCCATGCAGGAGTAGCCGTACTCCAGGTGGTACTGGCGCGGGCTGCGGGAGCGCCACAGTTTGTGCAGATCGCCGGGGAGCGAGCCGGCCGCGTTGATCACCACGTCGTCGTCGCCCACGGCCGCGTCCAGCGCGCCGAGCACCTGCGTCTGCGTCGGGACCGCGCTGTCGTCGTCGGCGCGGTAGGCGGCCTCGACGACCTCCTCCCAGCGCTCCTTGCCGGCGCGGTACGCGGCCTCGTACTCCTCGCTCACCCGGTGGCCGGAGAGCGCCTCCAGCAGCCTTTCGAGGCCGGACCTCGCGTCGCACACCAGCGTGCGCGCGGCCAGCTTGTGCGCGTCGAAGCCGGTGATGTTGAGGTTGAGGAACCGCACGCCCGGGTTCTGGAAGAGCGTGCCGGAGGCGGTGGTGAAGTCCGTGTAGCGGGTGCCGACACCGATGACGAGGTCGGCGGTGCGGGCGAGGTCGTCGCTGACCGCCGTGCCGGTGTGGCCGATGCCGCCGAGGTCGGCGGGGTGGTCGTATCGCAGGGCGCCCTTGCCGGCCTGGGTGGAGGCGACGGGGATGCCGGTGGCGTCCACGAAGGCCTGCAGCGCCGCCTCGGCCTCGCTGTGGTGGACGCCGCCGCCCGCCACGATCAGGGGCCGCTCGGCCGACCGGATCGCCTCGACGGCCGCTGTCAGTTCCACCGGGTCCGGCGCGGGACGCCGGACGTACCAGACGCGTTCGGCGAAGAACTCCTCCGGCCAGTCGTACGCCTCCGCCTGTACGTCCTGCGGCAGGGCGAGGGTGACGGCGCCGGTCTCGGCCGGGTCGGCCAGCACGCGCATGGCCTGCAGGGCCGACGGGATGAGCGCCTCGGGGCGGGTGATGCGGTCGAAGTACCTGGACACCGGGCGCAGGGTGTCGTTGACCGACACGTCGGCCTCGACCGGGTGCTCCAGCTGCTGGAGCAGGGGGTCGGGGGCGTGCGAGGCGAAGTAGTCGCCGGGCAGGAGCAGCACCGGCAGGCGGTTGATCGTCGCCAGGGCCGCGCCGGTGACCAGGTTGGTGGCGCCCGGGCCGATCGAGGTCGTCACCGCCTGCGCGGACAGGCGGTTCAGCTGCCGGGCGTAGCCGACCGCCGCGTGCACCATGGACTGCTCGTTGCGTCCCTGGTGGAACGGCATGACGGCGCCCGGCCCGATGCCTGCCTCCATCAGCGCCTGGCCCACGCCGGCCACGTTGCCGTGGCCGAAGATGCCCCAGGTCCCGGCGATCAGCCGGCGCCGCACGCCGTCCCGCTCGGTGTACTGGACGGACAGGAACCGCACCAGCGCCTGGGCGGTCGTCAGTCGGCGGGTGGTGGCGTTCATGCGGAGGTCTCCGGGGCGGTGTAGAGAGGGAGTCGGGGATCGACCGGCTGGTCCGGCCAGGTGTCGCGGACCCAGGCGTGGTCGGGGTGGTCGCAGATCAGCCAGGCGCGCTCGGCCTCCGGGCCCGCCATGACGTTGAGGTAGTACATGTGGTGGCCGGGCGTGGCCATCGACGGCCCGTGCCAGCCGTCCGGGATCAGGACGACGTCGCCGTCGCGGACCTCCGCCAGCACGTCGGTGTCCCGGCCCGGACCGGACGGGGAGACGCGCTGGTAGCCGAGGCCGGGGATGCCGTCGTGGCCGGCGAACTCGAAGTAGTAGATCTCCTCCAGCACGGACTCCTCGCCCGGCCGGTGCTCGTCGTGCTTGTGCGGCGGGAACGAGGACCAGTTGCCGCCCGGGGTGATCACCTCGACCGCGATGAGCTTGTCGCACTCGAACACGCCCGCCGCGCCGAAGTTGTTGACCTGCCGGGAGCAGTTCCCGGTGCCGCGCAGCTCCACGGGCACCTCGGAGGCCGGGCCGTAGCGGGCGGGCAGCCGGCGGGTGCAGCGGGCGCCGGTCAGCGCGAACCGGCCGCCGGCGGCGGAGGTCACGCTCGCCCGGGCGTCGCGCGGCACGTACGCGAAGTCGCTGACGCCGCTGAAGACGTCCCGGCGGCCCTGGAGCTCGAAGGTGTCCTGGCCGAAGTCGTCCGCCGCGGCGACCGTGCAGCCGCCGCTGAGCGGGACGACGATCCACTCGCTGTCGCCGGTGTCGAAGGAGTGCGTGCCGCCCGGCGGCAGCTCCAGGATCCGCAGGCTGGAGTGGTCCCAGCCGGCCTTCTCGGGCGTGACGTCGACGATGTAGGGGCCGCCGAGGGCCTTACCCGCGGGAAGGTGATACGTCATCGTGTGCCTTTCGGATCACAGCGGAGCGACTCACAACAGACAGATTCAGCAGGCCTGTTCACAGCAGACCGACGGCCGTGTCCACCGCCTCTTCCACGCTGCCCCCGGCCGGGTAGAGCAGCGAGCGCCCGACGACCATGCCCTGCACGGTGGGCAGGCGCAGGGCCTTGCGCCAGCGTTCGTACGCGCCCTCCTGGTCGCCGCCGACCTCGCCGCCGAGCAGCACGACGGGGAGCGTGGAGGTCTCCAGGACCTGGGCCATGTCGTCGGGGTCGTCGGTGACGGGCAGCTTCAGCCAGGTGTAGGCGGAGGTGCCGCCCAGGCCGGCGGAGATCGCGATGGACCGGGTGACGGCCTCGGCGGACAGGTCGTTGCGCACCGTGCCGTCGACCCGCCGGGAGATGAACGGTTCGACGAACAGGGGGAGTTGCCGGGCCGCCATGGCGTCGATCGCCCGCGCGGTGGACTCCAGGGTGGTGAGCGAACCCGGGTCGTCGTAGTCGATGCGGACCAGGAGCTTGCCCGCGTCGAAGCGGAGCCGGGCGATGTCCTCGGCGCGGTGGCCGGTGAAACGGTCGTCCATCTCGAACGAGGCGCCGGCGAGGCCGCCGCGGTTCATCGAGCCCATGACGACCTTGTTCTCCAGCACCCCGAGCAGGAGCAGGTCCTCCAGGATGTCGGCGGTGGCGAGCACCCCGTCGACACCGGGCCTCGACAGCGCGACGCAGAGCCGTTCCAGCAGATCGGCGCGGTTGGCCATGGCCAGGCGCCGGTCGCCGACCCCGAGGGCGCCGCGTGCCGGGTGGTCGGCGGCCACGATCATCAGCCGGCCGCTGTCGCCGATCAGCGGGCGGCGCACCCGGCGGGCGGCCGCCTCGGCGACGGCCTCGGGATTGCGGGCCCGGACCGTGGTGAGGTCGGGGATGCCGATGTTCAATGCAGGCTCCGTTCAGTGACTCGTGCTCGGCGACGGCACCGTGGCCAGGAGGTCCTCGACCTCGGACTCGGCGGGCATCGCGGAGGAGCAGGCGAGGCGGGAGGCGACGAGGGCGCCGGCGGCGTTGGCGTGCCGCATGATCTTCTCCAGGTCCCAGCCGGCCAGCAGACCGTGGCAGAGGGAGCCGCCGAAGGCGTCGCCGGCGCCCAGGCCGTTGACCACCTCGACCGGCACCGGCGGTACCTCGGCCCGGGTGCCGTCGCGGTGCACGGCCAGCACGCCCTTGGGGCCCTGCTTGACGACGGCCAGTTCCACGCCCGCCTCCAGCAGCGCGTCGGCGCAGGCCTGCGGCTCGCGCACGCCGGTGGCGATCTCGCACTCGTCGAGGTTGCCGACCGCGACCGTGGTGTGGCGCAGCGCCTCGCGGTAGTACGGGCGGGCCTCCTCCGGGTCGGCCCAGAACATCGGCCGCCAGTCGAGGTCGAAGACGGTGATGCCCGCCTTGTCGCGGGCCTTGAGGGCGGCGAGCGTGGCGGAGCGGCTCGGCTCCTCGCTCAGGCCGGTCCCGGTGATCCAGAAGATCCGGGCCCCGCGGATCGCGAAGAAGTCGAGCTCGTCGGTGTGGATCTCCAGGTCGGGGGCCTTGGGGCGGCGGTAGAAGTACAGCGGGAAGTCGTCCGGCGGGAAGATCTCGCAGAAGGTGACCGGCGTCGGGTAGGCGTCGACCGGGGTGACCCAGCGGTCGTCCACGCCGAAGGACGTCAGCTCCTCGTGCAGATAGGTGCCGAAGGGGTCGTTGCCGGTCCGGGTGATCACGGCCGTACGGCGTCCGAGGCGCGCCGCGGCGACCGCCACATTGGCCGCCGAACCTCCCAGAAACTTTCCGAACGTCTCCACCTGGGGCAGTGGGACGCCGGTCTGGAGGGGATAGAGGTCGACCCCGATGCGGCCCATCGTGATCAAGTCGAAATACTGGGCTGGCTCGGCCATGCGCGACCTCCTCGGGAAGCTGGGGATGCGGGTCCGGAGCCGTCCTGACACCGTGGGGCGTGGATGACCTGGGACCTGCCGCCCTACAGGTGTAGGGGGCGGAGGACGGCCCTGTCAATAGTTTGTACTTACATTCGGACCTGCTTGTGAAATGATGTCTTAACAAAGTATTGACAGCGAGCGCGGCAAGGACTTGGATCCCGTGGCATCGCAACAGTGTGTTTGCGGCATCATGATCCGGACTCCGTAAGGCTCCGGGACCACGGATCCCTCGTGATCCCTCCCCTTTCCCCCGCAGTAGCACAGTGAGGTGCCAGGAAAGATGGACCGCTCTTCTCACCCCCGCTCCCGCAGGATCGCGCCGGTTGTCGCCGTTGCCGCGGCGGCGGCCCTGACCCTCGCCGGCTGCTCCAGCAGTTCCGGGGGCAAGAAGTCGGAGGAAGGCGCCGCGAACGCCTCCGCCGGCAAGGCGACCACGCCCCGTATGACGGTCGCCCTGGTCACGCACCAGGCGCCCGGTGACACCTTCTGGGACACCGTGCGCAAGGGCGCCGAGGCCGCGGCCGCCAAGGACAACATCAAGCTCGTCTACTCCGCCGACCCGAACGCGGGCAACCAGGCCAACCTGGTCCAGAACGCGATCGACCAGAAGGTCGACGGCATCGCCGTCACCCTGGCCAAGCCGGACGCCCTCAAGGGCGTCATAGGCAAGGCCGAGAAGTCCGGCATACCCGTGGTCGGACTCAACTCCGGCCTGAGCGACTGGAAGAAGCTCAACCTGCTGGAGTTCTTCGGCCAGGACGAGTCCGTGGCCGGCGAGGCCTTCGGCAAGAAGCTCAACGAGGTCGGCGCCAAGCACGCCCTCTGTGTCGTCCAGGAGCAGGGCAACGTCGGCCTGACCCAGCGCTGCGACGGCGTCGAGAAGACCTTCGAGGGCAAGCTCGACACCCAGAACGTCAACGGCACCGACATGCCCTCCGTGAAGTCGACGATCACCGCCAAGCTGAAGCAGGACTCGTCCATCGACTACGTCGTCACGCTGGGCGCCCCCTTCGCGCTGACCGCGGTGCAGTCGGTCGGCGACGCCGGCAGCAAGGCGAAGGTCGCCACCTTCGACCTCAACAAGGACCTGATCAAGGGCATCAAGGACGACTCCATCCAGTTCGCCGTCGACCAGCAGCCCTACCTCCAGGGCTACCTGGCCGTCGACGGTCTGTGGCTGTACAAGAACAACGGCAACTACAGCGGCGGCGGCGAGCAGCCCGTGCTGACCGGCCCGGCCTTCGTCGACAAGTCCAACGTCGACAAGATCGGGGAGTTCGCCGCGAAGGGCACTCGGTGATGAGCATGACCCAGCAGGCCACGCCGGCGGTGGACACACCGCCGGCCCCCGGCCAGAAGCAGTCCGACGGCCGGACACGGGAGCGCCCCCTGGCGCTGCGGCTGCTCGCCCGGCCCGAGGTCGGCGTCTTCCTCGGCGCCGTCGCCGTGCTCGTGTTCTTCCTGTTCGCGGCACCGCCGGTACGCGACGGCAGCTCGATGGCCAACATCCTCTACCAGTCGTCGACCATCGGGATCATGGCGCTGCCCGTGGCCCTGCTGATGATCGGCGGCGAGTTCGACCTGTCGGCCGGTGTCGCCGTGGTCACCTCGGCGCTCACCGCGTCGATGCTCAGCTACCAGCTGACCATGAACGTCTGGGTGGGCGTGATCGTCGCCCTGCTCGTGTCGCTCGCGATCGGCGCGTTCAACGGCTGGCTGCTGGTCAAGACCGGCCTGCCGAGCTTCCTGGTCACCCTGGGCACCTTCCTGATCCTCCAGGGCGTGAACCTCGCGATCACCAAGCTGGTCACCGGCAACGTCGCCACCGACGACATCAGCGACATGGACGGCTTCTCCCAGGCGCAGAAGATCTTCGCCTCGACGTTCGAGGTCGGCGGGGTCAACGTCAAGATCACCGTCGTGTGGTGGCTGGTCTTCGCGGCCCTGGCCACCTGGGTGCTGCTGCGCACCAAGTACGGCAACTGGATCTTCGCGGTCGGCGGCAACAAGTACTCCGCCCGGGCCGTCGGTGTCCCGGTGACCTTCACCAAGATCTCCCTGTTCATGCTGGTCGGCTTCGGCGCCTGGTTCGTCGGCATGCACCAGCTGTTCTCCTTCAACACCGTCCAGTCCGGCGAGGGCGTGGGCCAGGAGCTCATCTACATCGCCGCGGCCGTCATCGGCGGCTGTCTGCTGACCGGTGGCTACGGCTCCGCGATCGGCCCGGTCTTCGGTGCCTTCATGTTCGGCATGGTGCAGCAGGGCATCGTCTACGCCGGCTGGAACCCCGACTGGTTCAAGGCCTTCCTCGGCGTGATGCTCCTCGGCGCCGTCCTCATCAATCTGTGGGTCCAGCGCACGGCGACCCGGAGGTGACCGCAATGACCAGCAACGAAACCGGCACCCACGGGGCCGTCCTGAAGGACACGCCGCCCGCGGAGGACCGAGCCCTCGTCGAACTCCGCGCCGCGGGCAAGTCCTACGGCAACATCCGCGCCCTGCACGGCGTCGACCTGAAGGTCTTCCCCAACCGGGTCACCTGCGTCCTCGGCGACAACGGCGCCGGCAAGTCCACCCTCATCAAGATCATCTCGGGTTTGCACCAGCACACCGAGGGCGAGTTCCTCGTCGACGGCGAACCGGTGCGCTTCTCCACCCCGCGCGAGGCCCTCGACAAGGGCATCGCCACGGTGTACCAGGACCTCGCGGTCGTCCCGCTGATGCCGGTGTGGCGCAACTTCTTCCTCGGCTCCGAGATGACCAAGGGCCCCTGGCCCGTGCGCCGTCTCGACATCGACAAGATGAAGAAGACCGCCGACGAGGAACTGCGCAACATGGGCATCGTCCTCGACGACATGGAGCAGCCCATCGGCACGCTCTCCGGCGGCCAGCGCCAGTGCGTCGCGATCGCCCGCGCCGTCTACTTCGGTGCCCGCGTCCTCATCCTGGACGAGCCGACCGCCGCCCTGGGCGTCAAGCAGTCCGGTGTGGTGCTGAAGTACATCGCCGCCGCCCGCGAGAAGGGCCTGGGCGTCATCTTCATCACCCACAACCCGCACCACGCCTACATGGTCGGCGACCACTTCAGCGTGCTGCGCCTGGGCACCATGGAACTGTCCGCCTCCCGCAGCGAGGTCAGCCTCGAGGAGCTGACCAACCACATGGCCGGCGGCACCGAACTGGCCTCCCTCAAGCACGAGTTGGCGCAGGTCCGCGGCGTCGACGTCGAGGAGCTCCCCGAAGCGGGAGACCTCACCGCCCCCGTAGCCACGTCTTCGGAAGGAAAGTCCTGACATGGCCCTCGCGCTCGACCGCATCCGGGTCGGCTCCGCACCCGACTCCTGGGGCGTCTGGTTCCCCGACGACCCCCAGCAGGTGCCCTGGGAACGCTTCCTCGACGAGGTCACCGAAGCGGGCTACTCGTGGATCGAACTCGGCCCGTACGGCTACCTGCCGACCGACCCGGCCCGGCTCACCGACGAGGTGACCAAGCGGAACCTGAAGGTCTCCGCCGGCACGATCTTCTGCGGCCTGCACCGCGGCCCGTCCGAGTGGGACTCCACCTGGGAGCAGGTCAGCCGGGTCGCCGCCCTCACCCAGGCCATGGACGCGAAGCACCTGGTCGTCATCCCGTCCTTCTGGCGGGACGACAAGACCGCCGAGATCCTGGAGCCCCCGGAGCTCACCACCGAGCAGTGGCGCAACCTCACCACGGGCATGGAGCGCCTCGGCCGTGAGGTGAAGGACCGGTACGGCCTGGACATCGTCGTCCACCCGCACGCCGACACTCACATCGACACCGAGGAGCACGTCGAGCAGTTCCTCGACTCGACGGACTCCGACGCGGTCAACCTCTGCCTGGACACGGGCCACTACGCCTACTGCGGCGGCGACAGCGTCAAGCTGATCGAGACGTACGGTGAGCGCATCGGCTACCTGCACCTCAAGCAGGTCGACCCGGACATCCTCGCCGACGTGGTCAAGAACGAGGTCCCGTTCGGACCCGCTGTGGCGCGCGGAGTGATGTGCGAACCGCCCGCCGGTGTCCCCGAGCTGGGTCCGGTGCTCACGGCCGCCCAGAAGCTGGGCGTGGACCTGTTCGCCATCGTCGAGCAGGACATGTACCCCTGCGAGCCGGACAAGCCGCTGCCGATCGCGGTGCGCACCCGCAAGTTCCTGAGGTCCTGCGGCGCCTGACGACCCGAAAGGACGGACGGCCATGGCTGAGCGCGCCACCCTGGGAGTCGCGGTCATCGGTACCGGAAGGATGGGCGCGGACCATGTGCGCCGCATCCACGAAGTCATCAGCGGAGCACGGGTGGTCGCCGTCGCCGACGTCGACGCGGAGCGCGCGAAAGCCGTCGCCGCCCGCGTCGACGGCTGCGGCGCCCACACCGACCCGGCCGCCGCGCTGGCGGCCGCCGATGTCGACGCCGTCCTGATCGCCTCCCCGGGCCCGGCCCACGAAGCCACCCTGCTCGCCGCCTTCGAGCGCGATCTGCCCGTCCTGTGCGAGAAGCCGCTCACCCCCGACGCGGCCTCCGCCCTGCGCGTCCTCGAAGCCGAACTGCGCCTCGGCCACCGCCGTGTCCAGGTCGGCTTCATGCGCCGCTACGACCCCGAGTACGCGAAGCTGAAGGCCCTGCTGACGACGGGTCAGCTGGGCCGTCCGCTGATGCTGCACAACCGGCACCGCAACGTCGCCAGCCCGCCCTTCTTCACCAGCTCCATGCTCATCAGCGACTCCGTCGCCCACGAGGCGGACGTGACCCGCTGGCTGCTGGAGCACGAGATCACGGCGGTCACGGTGCTGCGCCCGGCGCCGTCCGCCAACGCCCCCGACGGACTGCGCGATCCGCAGTTCGTCGTCTTCGAGACCGACGGCGGCGCCCTCAGCGACGTCGAGATCTTCGTCAACTGCGGCTTCGGCTACCAGGTCCAGGCCGAGGTGGTCTGCGAACGCGGCACCGCCCGCATCGGCGACGGCCACGCCCTGGTCACGAACATGGCCGGCCGCTGGGGCGGCACCATCGCCCAGGACTGGACCGAACGCTTCGAGACGGCCTACGACCGGGAGGTCCAGGCCTGGGTCGACGCCACCCGCCGCGGCGAGGTCAGCGGCCCGGGCGTCTGGGACGGCTACGCCGCCGCCGCGGTGTGCGAGGCGGGGGTACGGGCGCTGGAGGACGGCGGCCGGGTCGAGGTCGAACTGGTGGAGAGGCCGCCCATGTACCGGTGACCTGGCTGCCCGGAGGCATCCGGAACCTGAAGTCACTCATGGAGATGGTCATACCGGAAGGGGGCGCAACGGGACACAGCGGCCGCTAGGATCCATTCCTCGCAGAGGGGGGATTCCGTGATCGAAGACATCGCGCTTCGCGTCGCCGGCACGGTAGCCGCGGCATCGGTCATCTACATCGTCAGGACGCTCTGGCAGAACCGGCGACATCTACGGCTGCTTTTACTCAAGTTCACGCCGTGGCGGCGGGTGCGTGTCTCCGCGGCCGTGCTCCTGCGACTCGGCGATGAGGATCGCTACGTCCTGTTCGACTCGCCCACTCGGCCCGGGGCCTTCGGCCCGCCCGGAGGAGTGGTCAAGTATCACGAGACCGGGCTCCGCGAGCTGGACAAGCTGGGATTCGAGTGCGAGGAACGCAGCCAGGAGGTGATGAAGTGCGACTTACGGGGCTTCGTGGGAGCGGCCAGGATGCCGGACTTCGCGCGCTGGTTCCATGGCGGCACCGGCCGTGAGTCGGCGAGCGACTGTCTGCGCCGCGAGCTCGTCGAGGAACTCGGCGAGGTCGGTCACCCCGAACTGGCCCTCTTGGTGGCGTCCGTCAATTTCACCCCGGTTCGCCGGGTGTCCGACGGACCGCTGAAAGTGGCCGGTGCGTCGTACCAGCAGGTCCGCCTGTTCGAGGTGCACGACCTTCTGCTCGACAAGCCGCACGCCGTCGAACTCCGTTCAGCGTTGCTGGCCCTGGCGCGGGACCCCGCGGAACGGCACGTCATCGCCGTGGGCCGGCAGGGCATCGCCCTGGGGCGGGAAGGCGTGCACATGGTGCTTCCGCAGTCCGCCTTCCTGATCGGCGACGAGCGCCTGCGCGAGGACATCCAGCCGGTGCGGCGCCCCGCTGCCGGACAGGCGGAAACCCCTTGAGCGAAGATCTCCCGACGCTGCTGTACCGGCAGACGCTCGCGCTGAACCTCCCTTTCACGCCTGAGCTCCTGGACCGCGTGACGGACTTCTGCCCGCCCCGTTCGTTCCAGCAGCTGTTGGACCCTCGGACCGCAGTGAGCGCCCTCCCCGTCGTCTGGCGCGCGTCCTACAACAAACTCGACCCCGAGCGAGCCATCGTCGTCTGTCTCGCCGTGCGCAACGTCCTGCGACCGGGGCCTGCCGTGGTCGGAACGCGTTTCGCCGGACTGCACTGGGACGCGACCTTCTTCCACGTGCACCTGTATCTGGCCGGGTCCCTGCAGCAGTACGCCACGGAACAGATGGCCCGGGGGCGCAGCCGTCTGGTCCGCCCCATGCTGGAGGAGGCCATCCGCTGCTGGGAGGTCGTGGAGCCCGAGGCGGACCGGCTTCTGGCTCCCGAGAGCAAGGCACGCCGCATCTGGCGCGGGAAGCGCGGCGTCACCCGGCTCTACCTGGCCCGCAACACACGGCAGCCCTTCGAACTCCTGCGGGGAGCCCGCACGGACCTGGAGTACGCCGAGGCGGCGGACGACCACAGCCCAGGGCACTACACGTTCCTGCTGGAGGTGCTCACGCGGCTCTCCGACGACCCGGCTGAACTCCCCATGCTCTGGGAGGCTGCCGATGCCCTGATCGAACGGGCGGCTCCCCGGGTTGTGGGTTCCTCCCGCTGGCTGGTCGCTCTGGGGGAGCATCGGCTCAAGCGGGCGCAGTCACCGTACGGCCGCCCCGCGGACGGACTCGACGTCCAGTCCGCCTCCGCGCTGTACAGGCACATGTGCGCCGACCTCATGTCGGCCGATGAGCAGAGCAGGGAGGCCAAGGTGGTGCTGGGGCGGGCGGCCCTGCACTACGCGAAGGTCATGAAGCTCGCGGGCGGCGCGGACGACGAGGCGGTGATGCTCCTGCGCGAGGCGAGGGACGTCCTCACCGCGTGCCTGGACGACGACCCGGTCGACACCGGCGGCGCACTGGACGTCCAGGAGGTCTCCTCCGCGCGGATCGCCGGCATGCTCGGAGAGGTCTCGCTGCGGCTGCACTCGCTCACACGGGGACCGCACCATCTCACCGAGGCGATCAGCCGGCTCGAAACCGCCTCGCAGGATGCCCAGGCCCCGGACAATGTGCACGGCCTGCTGGGGGAGGCGTATCTGCGACGGGCCCGTACGGGCAGTGAGAAGGACCTGCGGACCGCACTCGAGTACAAGGCCAGGGCTCGCGACGTCGGCGACCCCAATCCCGGGAACTTCAGCGTTTCGGCCGCCGGCCACTACCAGCTGTGGCGGAAGACGGGTGCGCCGGAAGAGTTCTCCACGGCGGTCGAGCTTGCCGTCGAGGCGTGGAAACTCGATCCCCAGTGGCCCTGGCCGCTGATGCAACTCGCGGAGTTCGCGGCATCCGGGGCCCGGAAAGGCATATCGGCCGAGCCCCCGCAGGAGAGTGGGACGCCGGAACTCGCGGACGAGGAGCACGCGGACCCGAAGGTGTCGGAGATTCGGCGTGCGGTCCGCGAGGGTGATCAGGCCTGGCTCTACCAGGAAGCGGCATGGACGGCCGTGCACGCCCTGCCCTTCCGCCAGGAGGTCCTCGGAGGGCGGTCGGAAACCTTCGTACTCGACGACCCGCAGCGTCTGCTGTCGGCGACGCTGGTGCTGAAGCCGACCAGCCGGGGTGAGGCCGAGGCGGAACGCGACCACCTGGCGTCACTGCGGCAGTATCTGCGAGACACCGGGGCACCGGGCTGGATGCTGCTGCCCGCCGCCTTGGCGATGGTCGAACTTCCCCGGGACTGGCCGACGTCGCGTGATCCCGCGCCGGACACGGCGCTGGCATCGCGTCGCGCGGTGGGCCGCAGCCTGGCAGCGGTCGTCGCGGACGCTTACGAAGGGCGCGGCGGGCCACCCCTGGCCGCGGTCTCCCAGGCGATCCGATACCTGGCACGCATCCACGTCTGGGCGACGGAGATGTCGGGACTGCGGCCCGGACAGGCCCCCGCGACCACGAGCGACGCCTACGAGAGGGTCGCGGACGACCTGACGAAACGCGCGGGCCGGCTCGGCGTCCCTGGCGCGCACGCGTGCGCTGCTCGGTGGAGGTCGGTGACACCCTCTGCGCTTCCTCCCGTACCGGGGCGCGACGCGCACGCGGAGAACTGGCTGGTCACCGACAACGGCCGGATGGTCGCGCTCGATCTCGAACCGCACGGCCACCTGCCCCTGCTCTACGAGGTGGCCCAGCTGGTCGAGGACCATGCCGCCCTGGACCTCAAGGACAGCGACTGGCCGGAACGCGAGGCTCTGTGCGCGCTCTACCTGGAGGAGCTGGAGCACCTCGGTTACCCGGTGACCGTCGCCCGGGCTGACGTACTTCCCGCCTACCAGTCGTTCGCCCTGGTGCGGGCGCTGTTCCTGAGGGAACATCTGTCGAAGACGGCGGCGGCCGACTCCGCCGTGTCCACGGGCTCACGCCGCTGGGCGCAGCGCCGTCTCCTCCATGCTCACGCTCTGCTGGAACGGTGCGAGGAGACGGCGGCCGCACCCGGGCTGCGCGGCCTGGCCGGGGAGCTGCGGGGCTTCCTCGACGGCTGACGGCAGGTCCGTGCCCTTCCCTGGCACGGACCTGACCTCGCGCTACAGGACGACCCCTCAGCCCTCCCGCACTTCCTCGATCGTCACGGGCCGGTGCTCGTGCAGCGACAGTGTGCACGCCTCGGCGATCCAGCCCGCCTCCAGGGCGTCCTCGATCGTGCAGGGCGAGGGGCGGGTGCCGGCGACGACCTCGGTGAACGCGGTCAGTTCGGCGCGGTAGGCCGCGGTGAAGCGGTCCATGAAGAAGTCGTGCGGGGTGCCCGCCGGGAAGGTCACGCCCGGCTCGACCGAGCGCAGCGGCAGCTTGTCCTCCAGGCCGACGGCGATGGAGTCCGTGAAGCCGTGGATCTCCATGCGGACGTCGTAACCGCGGGCGTTGTGGCGGGAGTTGGACACCACGGCGATCGTGCCGTCGTCGAGGGTGAGGATCGCGCCGGTGGTGTCGGCGTCACCGGCCTCCTTGATGAAGTCGGCCCCGCGGTTGCCGCCCACGGCGTACACCTCGGTCACCTCGCGGCCGGTCACCCAGCGGATGATGTCGAAGTCGTGCACCGAGCAGTCGCGGAAGATGCCACCGGAGGCGGCGATGTAGGCGGCGGGCGGCGGCGCCGGGTCGAGCGTGGTCGAGCGGACCGTGTGCAGCGTGCCGAGCTCGCCGCTCCGCACGGCGGCGCGGGCGTTGACGAAACCGGTGTCAAAACGGCGGTTGTAGCCGATCTGGATCGGCACGCCCCGGCCCTGGACGGCCTTCAGCACCTCGACGCCCTCGCTCATGGTCTTGGCGACGGGCTTCTCGCAGAAGACCGGAATGCCGGCCTCGACCCCGGCCAGGATCAGCGCGGGGTGGGCGTCCGTGGCGGCCGCGACGACGATGCCGTCCACGCCGGCGGCCAGCAGGGCCTCCGGCGAGTCCACGACCTCGGCTCCGAACCGCTCGGCGGCGGCCTTGGCGGCGTCCGCGAACGGGTCGCTGACGACGAGGGACTCGACGACGTCGAGCCCGGAGAGGGTCTCGGCGTGGAACGCGCCGATACGGCCGAGTCCGAGAATTCCGATACGCATGGGGTGTTGCTCCTAGAGAGGGTGAGGGTTTCTTGTGGAGAGTTCTCAGTCGAGTCCACCGAGGACGTTCTGATCCCAATCGATCACCGAGCCGGTGACCACCCCGGATCGCTCCGACAGCAGGAACACAACAAACTCGGCGATCTCATCCGGCTGGCCCAACTTGCCCATGGGCAGCCGGGCAGCAGCGACCTCACGCCAGTCGTCCCCGGCCCCGTGGAAGGCCTTCTGCGTCGCGTCCTCGCCTTCCGTCGCCGTCCAGCCGATGTTCAGCCCGTTGATCCGCACCCGGTCCCACCGATGCGCGTGCGCGGCGTTACGGGTCAGGCCGATCAGACCGGCCTTCGCGGCGACGTACGGCGCCAGAAAGGGCTGCCCACCGTGCGCCGACGACGTGATGATGTTGACGACCGTGCCGGGCGCCCGACGCGCGACCATGTCCGCGACCGCCGCCTGCATCGCGAAGAACGGCCCCTTGAGGTTGATCGCGATGTGCTGGTCGAACAGCTCGGGCGTGGTGTCCAGCAGCGTCCCCCGGGACGTCAGCCCGGCCGAGTTCACGAGGCAGTCGACGCGGCCGTACGCCTCCACGACCCGGGCCACGGAGGCCTTCGCCTGCTCGGCGTCCGACAGGTCGGCCCGCACGTACAGGGCCTTGCCGCCCGCGGCGGTCAGCTCCGCCACCAGCGCCTCGCCGGGTTCGGGGCGCCGCCCGGTGACGGCCACGACCGCCCCCTCGCGGACCGCGGCCCGCGCGATGGCGGCGCCGACTCCCTGAGTGCCGCCGTTGACCAGGACGATCTTGTCGTCGAGAAGTCCCACGAGGTTCCTCAGCTCTCTCGCCGTGCGGTACCGGCCCGCAGCTCCGCACGGAGCGCCTCGGGCGTCCACCCCTCGTACAGGGCCCGCCGTACGAGATCCGCCTGTGAGGGCGGGGCGAGGCCGTCGACCGGCGGGTCGCTGTCGAGGTTGGTCGGGAACGGGTAGCCCTCGGCGCTCGCCGCGATGACGTTGCCCAGCCACGCGTCGCTCGCGCCCTCGGCCTTCCGCTTCAGCAGCACGGGGTACACCGCGTTGGCCACGGCCTCCCGGTCCACCGTCTCCATCGCGCGCCCGAACGCGGACGACACCTGCAGCAGGTTGGCCATGCGCCGGATGTCCGCCGAGCGGTTGGTGCCGGCGGCGTGGAAGAGGGCCGGATTGAAGAAGACCGCGTCGCCCTTGGCGAGCGGCAGCTGCACCTGGTGCGCCTCGAAGTACGCCCGGAACTCCGGGAGCCGCCAGGCGAGATAGCCCGGCTCGTACTTCTGCGAGTGCGGCAGGTACATCGTCGGCCCGGACTCCACCGGCATGTCGCAGTGCGCGACCGCGCCCTGGAGGGTCAGCACGGGGGAGAGGCGGTGCACGTGCCCGGGGTAGGCGGCGGCGACCTCGCCCGAGAGGAAGCCCAGATGGTAGTCGCGGTGCGCGGTCTGGGCGGCACCGCCCGGGTTGACCACGTTGAGCTGCGAGGTGACCTGGTAGCCGGGGCCCAGCCAGGCCGTCGCGACGAGGGCGAGGACGTCGTTGGCGTAGTAGTCGGCGAACACCTCCGCGTCGTACAGGGCCGCCTTCTCCAGCGCGTTCCACACCCGGTCGTTGGCGCCCGGCTTCGCGAAGTGGTCACCGGCCGTCGCGCCCGAGGCGCGCTGCTCGGCGATCAGGGCGTCGAACACGGCGGTGGTGCGGTCCACGACCTCCGGATCGGGAAAGGCGCCACGGAAGACGACGATGCCGGGCCCGTCGGCGAGCGCGCGCACCAGCTCGGCCTGGACCACCCGGTCGCCTTCGAGCAGGGCGGTGTCGTAGACCGGCACGTTCCGCTCCACGGCGGAGGCATGCGGATAGTCGGCGGGATCGGTCGCCTGCTCGACCAGCGCGCGGAACGCGTCGAGGTCGCAGTCCTGTTCGGACAGCCAGGCGCGGCGGTGTACGGAAGTGAAGGACATCGTCGTCCCTTCGGGGTCACGGAGCGACGCAGCCCTGTCATTCTTGTCAGTACAAACCCCTCGAACAACCAGCAGCGAGCCATCAAAAACCCCTCAAGGAGCCGGCGCATGGGCCACCCCTTCCCGATCCGGGAGATCGCACGTCAGGCGGGCCTGAGCGAGGCGACCGTCGACCGGGTCCTGAACGGCAGGGGAGGGGTGCGGGAGAGCACGGCCCGGGAGGTGCGCCAGGCCATCGCCGACCTGGACCGGCAGCGCACCCAGGTCCGGCTCGTCGGCCGGACGTTCATGGTCGACATCGTGATGCAGGCGCCCGAGCGCTTCACCACCGCGATCCGCGCCGCCCTGGAGGCCGAGCTGCCGTCCCTGCACCCCGCGGTGCTGCGCTCCCGCTTCCACTTCCGCGAGACCGGCCCGGCCGGGGAGCTGGTGCGGATCCTGGACCGGATCGCCCGGCGCGGATCCCAGGGTGTGATCCTCAAGGCCCCGGACGTCCCCGAGGTCACCGCCGCCGTAGGCCGCCTCGAAGCCGCCGGCATCCCGGTCGTGACCCTGGTGACGGACCTGCCCGCCAGTGCCCGCCGCGCCTACGTCGGCATCGACGACCGGGCGGCGGGCGCGACGGCCGCG
>NZ_MUKA01000696.1 GCF_002150735.1 Streptomyces africanus | reverse complement strand
GGCGGGCGGTACGGCTGCCGGAAGCACGGCCGGCGTGGCGGCGGGCGGTGTGATGCCGGGGGCTCCCGTCTCCCTCAACACGGCCACCGCCGACCAGCTCGACACCTTGCCGGGGGTCGGCCCGGTGCTGGCGCAGCACATCATCGACTACCGCACGCAGCACGGCGGTTTCCGTTCCGTGGACGAGCTGCGCGAGGTGAACGGCATCGGCGACCGCCGCTTCGCCGACCTGCGGAATCTCGTACGGCCATGAGGAGTTCCCGTGACGTGCCGATGGGGCGGGACGAGGCGGCACCGGATGCCGGTTCGGCGCTTCCCGTCCCGTCGGCCTCGCCCGCCCGTTCGTCCGTGCACGCCTCCTCCGGCAAGCGGCTGGGCAACTCCCGTCCGAGGCAGGAAGGACCCGCGGACCTGCGGCTCGTCCCACCCGCCCTCGCGGCCTGGGGCACGGCGGCGCTGGTGCTGGACGCGTCGCCGGGGTGGGTCCTCGGCATCGTGGCCGGCTGTCTGGCCGCCGTCGGTCTGCTGCCGCTCGCCCGGCGCGCGGGGTGGGCCTCCTGGCCGCGAGCTTCTGCCGCGGCCGTGCTGCTGTGT
Source organism: Streptomyces africanus (assembly GCF_002150735.1). GTDB lineage: Bacteria > Actinomycetota > Actinomycetes > Streptomycetales > Streptomycetaceae > Streptomyces > Streptomyces africanus. Next base: position 1,553 of record NZ_MUKA01000696.1, on the reverse strand, counting down.
GTGGCCGCGGCTGCCGCCTCGGCCGGGCTGCATGGGGCGGATCTGCGCCGGGGACCTGTGCCTGGCCTGGCGCGGGAGTACGCGACGGTGACCGCCGAGCTGGAGCTGACCTCCGATCCCCGGCTCACCCGGCCGAGGGTCCGGGGCGATCACGTCGCTCCGACCGCCGTGCTGATCGAGGCCGATGTGCGGCGCGTCCAGGAGGCGGGCGGGGCGACGGTGGGGACGCGGACGCCGGTGCTGGTGATCGTCGACCTGGGGTCGGCCGGCCGGACGGCCGAGGGCGGGCGGACTGCGGCCGGTGGGCCGGTGCGGTCGCCGTGGCTGGGGCTGCTGCCGTCGACGCGGGTGCGGGTCAGTGCGCGGCTGGCGCCCGCGATGACGGGCGGTGACCGGGTCGCGGCGGTGCTGCGGGTGCGGGGCAGGACCGAACCGGACGTGGTCGGGGATCCCTCGGCCGCTCAGCGGCTCGCCGGGCGGTTGCGGGCGGGGCTGCGGGAGGCGACCGAGGGGCTGTCGGCGGATGCCCGGGCGTTGTTGCCGGGGCTGGTCGTGGGGGACACCTCGCGGATCACCCCGGAGCTGGAGGAGGCCTTCAAGGAGACCGACCTCACCCACACTCTCGCCGTGTCCGGGGCCAACTTCACGATCCTGCTCGCCCTGCTGCTCGGGCCGCCGGGCCTGGCGCAGCACGTCGAGCGGCGGGGGCTCGCGCCTCGCCTCGGCGTCTCCCTGCGGGCGACCGCCGTGCTCGGGGGCGTCCTCTCCCTCGGGTTCGTCGTCGTGTGCAGACCGGACCCGAGTGTGCTGCGGGCCGCGGCCTGTGGAGCCGTCGCGCTGCTCGCCCTCGCGACCGGCCGACGCAGGTCACTCATCCCGGCGCTGGCGACGGCGGTCCTGCTGCTGGTGCTGTACGACCCGTGGCTGGCGCGGAGTTACGGGTTTCTGCTCTCCGTCGCGGCCACCGGCGCCCTGCTCACGCTCGCGCCGCGCTGGAGCGCCGGGCTGCGGCGCGGGGTGCCGCCGCGGCTCGCCGAGGCGCTGGCCGCCGCTGCCGCCGCGCAGNNCCGTCGTCGCCGTGCTGTCGGCGCGGGTGAGTCTGGTGGCCGTTCCGTGCAACCTGATCGCGGAGTTCGCGATCGCTCCGGCCACGGTGCTGGGCTTCGCCGCACTGGCCACGGCACCGATGGCGATGCCCCTGGCCAAGGCGCTGGCGTGGGGTGCCCAGTGGCCCGCCGAGTGGATCGCGGAGGTCGCCCGTACCGGGGCCGCGCTGCCGGGAGCGGGAGTGGACTGGCCGGGCAGTTGGGCGGGTGCGGCGCTGCTGGCGGCCGTGACGCTGGTCGTGCTGCTCGTGGGACGGCGGCTGCNNCCGCCGCCCGGCTGGCGGCTGGTGATGTGCGACGTGGGGCAGGGCGACGCCCTGGTGCTCGCGGCGGGCGAGGGCGCCGGTGTGGTGGTGGACGCGGGACCCGATCCGCAGCTCGTCGACCACTGCCTGCGCTCGCTCGGCATCACGAGGATTCCGCTGGTCGTGCTCACCCACTTCCACG
>NZ_MUKA01000695.1:747-931 GCF_002150735.1 Streptomyces africanus | reverse complement strand
CAGGTTGAACGCCTGGAAGACAAAACCGACGCGCTCGCGCCGCAGTTTGGTCAGCTCTCGTTCCTTGAGCCCGGACAGATCCACGCCGTCCAGCCGGACGGAACCGGACGTCGGCCGGTCCAGCCCCGCGGCGCAGTGGAGGAAGGTGCTCTTGCCCGATCCGGACGGGCCCATCACCGCGGTG
>NZ_MUKA01000695.1:0-625 GCF_002150735.1 Streptomyces africanus | reverse complement strand
GAGAGCGGACCGGGGCCGTCGAGCACGCCCTTGGCCTGTGCGAGCGGGTCGCGGGGCGGGCGGAGTACTGCTTGGGCCACGGTCAGGTGCAGCCGGGCGGTGGCCAGGAGAAGCCGGGCGGCGAAGGGAAGCAGGGCGATCGCGACGATCGCGAGGGCCAGTGCCCCGGGAAGGGTGTGGACCCAGCCGAACGCGCCGTGCGGGCCTGCCGGACCGCCGGAGACGTCCACGGCCCGGTACCACAGCGGCAGCGTGACGCAGCCGAGGGACACCAGCCAGACGAGCAGCGCGAAGAGGTCGAGGACCAGCAGCGGCGGGAAGAGGAGTATGAGGTAGGCGCAGTCGCGGGCGAACGCCGGGTCGGTGCAGCGGGTCTTGAGGTGGGCGGGCAGACCGGCCTCGGTGACCTCGCTGTACCGGTAGGGGATGGGCCGGTCGACGAGTACGGCGCGGCCCCGTTCGACCTGCGCGCAGCTCCTGATCACCCACACCGAGCCGATGATCAGCGGCAGGGTCACGGTGAACTGGCTCAGCACCATGCCGCCCAGGAAGGCGGCCGTCGCCACGGCGAACAGGGCACCCCCGACCAGGGGATAGCTTGCGAGGTAGCCGGCGGCGAGCCAGG
>NZ_MUKA01000694.1 GCF_002150735.1 Streptomyces africanus | reverse complement strand
ACTCCGAGGCACACTCCATGAACTGGGACGACACGACCGACGCCGATGCCGCCGAGCGGCTCGTCGGTGCGTCCGCCGACCGTGAGGACCAGGCCGTCGAGGCCGCCCTGCGCCCCAAGGACCTGGGCGAGTTCATCGGCCAGGAGAAGGTCCGCGAGCAGCTCGACCTCGTCCTGCGCGCCGCACGCGCGCGGGGTGCCACCGCCGACCACGTTCTGCTCTCCGGCGCCACCGGCTGGTCGGCGTGACCGCCGGGCTGCGACAGGCCGGGGCCGAGGAGTTCGTGCTGGGGTTTCTCGACGCGGGTGGCGGGGTGGATCTGGCTGCTGTGGAGCGGGTTGTGGGGGCGTTGGACGGCTGCCCCTGGACCTTCCACCGGGCCATCGACCGGGCCGCCGACCGGGACGCCCTGCGCAAGCAGCTGGACGGGATGCCTGGGCTGGACACGTACCTGACGGCCGGGTCGGCGGACGGGGTCGACGACGGGCTTCCCGTGTTGCTCGCGGAGGCCGGGCTTGCCGGGGAGCCGGGGTATGAGCAGCGGTTGCTGGTGGGGGGTGGGTTGCGGCTCGATCATGTGCCGATGCTGTTGAAGGCCGGGGTCGACGGGTTTCACATCGGCGGGGCGGCTCGTCCCGGGGGCTGGGACTCGCCGGTGTCGGTGAAGGCGGTCGCGGAGTGGCGGGCTGCGGTGGACGCTTCTTGACAGGCGCAGGGCGTTGTGGCTGGGGGCGGGTGGGTGCGCAACCCGGCGC
>NZ_MUKA01000152.1:367-678 GCF_002150735.1 Streptomyces africanus | reverse complement strand
GAAGGCATCCTCGGGCAGCCCGCTGGTGTTCGCCACCGCGTACGGCTTCTCGCTCGCCAGGAAGTCGCTGATCACGCTCGACACGTCACTGATCAGCAGGTCGGCCACGTTGAAGCAGGAGTACAGCGCGGGCCGGGCGTCCGTGATGATCTGGTGCTCGCCCTCCGGCAGGGAGGCCCAGTACGCCTCATCCCAGGCCGCCGTCGCCCGTGCCACCGCCTTGGCGCGGCCCGGTTCCGGCGCCGACTGGACGAGCATCCGCTCCAGTGTGTCGGCCCCGGCCCGGAAGTCGGCCGTGGTGAGCCGGTCCA
>NZ_MUKA01000152.1:0-344 GCF_002150735.1 Streptomyces africanus | reverse complement strand
GCCGTCCCAGCCCTCCCAGGTCGGTGCGTACAGCACGGTGGTCCACGCCCCGGCCGGCGGGCCCGCGTAGGGGAGCACGCCGTCCAGCTGCGGGCGGCCCGTCTCCACCACGTCCTTGTCCTCGACGCCCACCTCGGCCAGCGCGTACCGCTCGCGCGCGGCGGGACCGGCCACCCAGACCTCGTCGTACGCCTTCGCGTACGGGTTGCACGAGGACAGCTTGTCGCTCTCGCCGTGGTTGACGAAGGTGTGCCTGATCGTGGGGATGCGCAGCACCTGGGAGGTCTTGCCGGAGTTCGACGGGTGGATGAGGACCTGGAGCGTGGAGTGCTCCAGACGCATCA
>NZ_MUKA01000693.1 GCF_002150735.1 Streptomyces africanus | reverse complement strand
CCTGGCTAGCGTCACCCCCCATGCCCCCGACCCTGCGCACCGCCCGCCTCCTCCTCGACGCCTACACCCCCGAGGACGAGGAGGACTTCGTCGCCCTGTTCCAGGACACCAGGGTCTCCCGGTGGATGGGGGACGGCCCTGCCGCCGAGGCGGACGACCGGGCCCTGTTCGGGCGGATCTTCACCAAGGTCTACGCCCGGGATCTCTTCGACGTCTGGGCCGTCCGGCGCGCTGGGCGACTGGTCGGGCACGCGGAGATCAAGCGGACGGACGCGGTCGACGGTCACGAGATCGTCTACGCCCTGGCCCCGGAGGTCTGGGGCAGCGGGCTCGGGGCGGAGCTGGCGGAGGCGCTCGTCGGGTACGGCTTCGACACGCTCGGGCTGACCGAGGTGCACGCCACCGTCGCCTCGGAGAACGAGGCCTCGCTGCGCCTGCTGGGCCGGATCGGATTCGCGCACGTCAGGGACGTCGAGGAGGACGACGGCGGCCTCACCCGCGTACTGACCCGGCCGGCGCGGTGATCTTTCCGGGAATCCGGCAAGAATTTCTTACTCCGCCGTGCAACCCTTCCCGCCCTTTGCGGGTCGTACTTGGTGTCAGGACTTCTGGAGGGGAATCCGGGGGGATCGCGGGGGCTCCTGACGGG
>NZ_MUKA01000151.1 GCF_002150735.1 Streptomyces africanus | reverse complement strand
GCCCGCCGCGTCCCGGCCGCCCGGTGATCGCGCCGACCTCGGCATCGACCCCGACATGCTGCCCGACGGACTCGTCGTCGCCGACGAGCGGGGCCGGGTCGTCTGCTTCAACGCCGCCGCCGAGCGCATCACCGCCGTCCCCGCCCGGGACGCCCTCGGACAGCCCTTGGAGAAGGCCCTGCCATTAGAGGATCTGGAGGGGCGACGCTGGTGGCAGCTGACCGACCCGTACGGCGGCCTCGCGATCCGGGTCGGACAGCCCGAGCGGAACCTCCTCCTCCCCGGCGGCCGTGAGGTGCTGGTCTCCGCGCGCTACGTCCGCACCCGGCCCACCGGACCCCTCCGGCGCCTCGTCGTCACCCTGCGCGACACCGAGGCCCGCCGCCGCACCGAGCGCAGCCATGCCGAGCTGATCGCCACCGTCGCCCACGAACTGCGCTCCCCGCTCACCTCCGTCAAGGGCTTCACCGCCACGCTGCTCGCCAAGTGGGAACGCTTCACCGACGACCAGAAGCGGCTGATGCTGGAGACCGTCGACGCCGACGCCGACCGGGTCACCCGGCTCATCGCCGAGCTGCTCGACATCTCCCGGATCGACTCCGGCCGGCTGGAGGTGCGGCGCCAGCCCGTCGACATCGGCGCCGCCGTCGGCCGTCACATCCAGGCCTACGTCGCCGCCGGGCAGCCCGCCGACCGGTTCCTGCTGCGCGTCCAGCAGCCGCTGCCCGACCTGTGGGCCGACCCCGACAAGATCGACCAGGTGCTCAGCAACCTCCTGGAAAATGCCGTGCGGCACGGCGAGGGAACTGTCACGATCGACGTCACGGCCACGGCGTCCCCCCGCGAGGGCGAGAACGCCGAGCACGCAGCCACGTCGGTCACGGTGAGCGACGAGGGGCCCGGCATCCCGGAGGAGTCCATGAACCGCGTCTTCACCCGCTTCTGGCGGGGCAGCAAGCGCGGTGGCACGGGCCTCGGGCTCTACATCGTCAAGGGCATCGTCGAGGCCCACGGCGGCACCATCACGGTCGGCCGCGCACCCGGCGCCGGTGCCGAGTTCCGATTTACGTTGCCCGTGAGCGCTCCGGCCTATCTCGCCTGAGCAGCCCGCGGGCGCATTCGTACACCTGAGGGCCCCTCTCGGACCGGGCGCCCGGCGTGCGGCGTCTGGCACCGCACCTCGCCGCGTTGCCGAAAGGCCCTGGTAGCTCCTCCCCCACGCTCGGCTTCGCTCGCGCGGGGGCACCCCCATCGAGGACCTTCCGGCGCCTTGCGATGCACGGCACCAGACGCCGCCCGCTGTCGGACGCCCGGTCCGAGAGGGGCCCTCCACCCCGTTAGACTCGGCCCTTGGCACCTTTGTGTCCCGCAGACGGCCGTCGGAGTCGGTGACGGGGACCTCCAGCCAGCCAATCGGAAGCACGGGAAGAGATGTCGGCACCGAATAAGTCGTACGACCCTGTAGAGGTCGAGGCGTTGAAACCGGAAGAGATCGAGCGCATGCGGGACGAGGCGCTCGCCGCCTTCGCCGCCGCGGACTCCCTCGACGCGCTCCACGAGGCCAAGGTCGCCCACACCGGCCCCGCCTCCCCGCTGGCCCTCGCCAACCGCGAGATCGGCGCCCTGCCCCCGCACGCCAAGGCCGACGCCGGCAAGCGCGTCGGGCAGGCCCGCGGCGCCGTGAACAAGGGCCTCGCCGCCCGCCAGGCCGAGCTGGAAGCCGAGCGGGACGCCCGTGTGCTGGTCGAGGAGGCGGTGGACGTCACACTGCCCTACGACCGCGTACCGGCCGGCGCCCGGCACCCGCTCACCACGATGATGGAGCGGGTCGCGGACGTCTTCGTGGCCATGGGCTACGAGATCGCCGAAGGGCCGGAGGCCGAGGCGGAGTGGTTCAACTTCGACGCCCTGAACTTCCTGCCCGACCACCCGGCCCGGCAGATGCAGGACACCTTCTTCGTGCAGGGTCCCGAGGGCACCGAGGAGTCCGGCTCCGGCGTCGTGCTGCGCACCCATACCTCCCCGGTGCAGGCCCGCGCGCTGCTCGACCGTGAGCTGCCGGTCTACATCGTCTGCCCCGGCCGGGTGTTCCGCACCGACGAGCTGGACGCCACGCACACGCCCGTCTTCCACCAGATCGAGCTGCTCGCGATCGACGAGGGCCTGACCATGGCGGACCTCAAGGGCACGATGGACCACATGGTCCAGTCCCTGTTCGGCGCGGACATGAAGACGCGGCTGCGGCCGGCCTACTTCCCGTTCACCGAGCCGAGCGCCGAGATGGACATGCTCTGCTACGTGTGCAAGGGCGAGTCCGCCGGCAACCCCGACCGGCCCTGCCGCACCTGCTCGTCCGAGGGCTGGATCGAGCTCGGCGGCTGCGGCATGGTCAACCCCCGGGTGCTCACCGCCTGCGGCGTCGACCCCGAGAAGTACAGCGGTTTCGCCTTCGGGTTCGGCATCGAACGGATGCTGATGTTCCGCCACAACGTCGAGGACATGCGAGACATGGTCGAGGGTGACGTCCGGTTCACCCGGCCGTTCGGGATGGAGATCTGATGCGGGTCCCGCTTTCTTGGCTGCGGGAGTACGTCGACCTGCCGGCCACCGAGACCGGCCGCGACGTCCAGGCCAAGCTCATTTCGGCCGGTCTGGAGGTCGAGACCGTCGAGCAGCTCGGCGCCGACCTCAAGGGACCGCTGGTGGTCGGCCAGGTCGCGACCATCGAGGAGCTGACGGAGTTCAAGAAGCCGATCCGCTTCTGCACCGTCGACGTCGGTCAGGCCAACGGCACGGGCGAGCCCCAGGAGATCGTCTGCGGCGCCCGCAACTTCGCCGTCGGCGACAAGGTCGTCGTGGCGCTGCCCGGCGCCGTCCTGCCCGGTGACTTCCAGATCGCCGAGCGCAAGACCTACGGCAAGATGTCCCGCGGCATGATCTGCTCCAGCGACGAGCTGAACATGGGCGACGATGGCACCAAGGGCATCATCGTGCTGCCCCCGGAGACCGAGGTCGGCAAGGACGCGATCGAGCTGCTGGAGCTGGTCGACGAGGTCCTCGACATCGCCGTCACGCCCGACCGCGGCTACTGCCTGTCGCTGCGCGGCGTCGCCCGCGAGACCGCCATCGCCTACGGCCTGCCGCTGCGCGACCCGGCCCTGCTCGACGTGCCCGGCCCGAACGCGTACGGCTACCCGGTGCGGATCTCCGACCCCACCGGCTGCGACCGCTTCACGGCCCGCACGGTGACCGGCCTGAGCGCCGAGGCCCGCTCGCCGATCTGGCTCCAGCGCCGGCTCCAGAAGGTCGGCATGCGCCCGATCTCGCTCGCCGTCGACGTCACCAACTACGTGATGATGGAGCTCGGCCAGCCGCTGCACGCCTACGACCGCGGCCTGGTCCAGGGCACGATCGGCGTGCGCCGGGCCGAGCCGGGCGAGAAGCTCACCACCCTCGACGGTGTCGAGCGCACGCTGGACGCCGAGGACCTGGTGATCACCGACGACCGCGGCCCCATCGGGCTCGCCGGCGTCATGGGCGGCGCCAACACGGAGATCGCCGACCACGACAACGTCGAGAACGCCACGGCCGACGTCGTCATCGAGGCCGCGCACTTCGACGCGGTGTCGATCGCGCGCACGGCCCGCCGGCACAAGCTGTCCTCCGAGGCGTCCCGGCGCTTCGAGCGCGGCGTCGACCCGCAGGCCGCCGCTGCCGCCGCGCAGCGCACGGTGGACCTGCTGGTCCTGCTCGCGGGCGGCACCGCCGAGGCCGGCGTCACCGAGGTCCTCGCCCCGACCGCGCCCCGCACCATCACGATCCCGGCCGACCACCCGGACAGGGTCGCGGGCGTCACCTACGGCCGCGAGACCGTCGTACGCCGGCTCCAGGAGATCGGCTGCGACGTGTACGGGCAGGACGAGCTGATCGTCACCGTGCCGTCCTGGCGCCCCGACCTCACCGACCCGAACGACCTGGCCGAAGAGGTCATCCGCCTGGAGGGCTACGAGAACCTGCCCTCCACGCTGCCCAAGCCGCCGGCCGGTCTCGGCCTGACCAGCCGGCAGCGGCTGCACCGCCGCGTCGGCCGGGCCCTGGCCGGTGCCGGGTACGTCGAGGCGCTGAACTACCCGTTCATCGGCGAGCAGGTCTTCGACCAGCTCGGCCTCGAAGCGGACGACCCGGCCCGCCGCGTCGTCAAGCTCAGCAACCCGCTGAGCGACGAGGAGCCGGCGCTGCGCACGACGCTGCTGCCGGGCCTGCTCACCGCTCTGCGGCGCAACGACGGCCGGGGCTCGCACGACCTCGCGCTGTTCGAGACCGGCCTGGTCTTCCGGCCGCGCGAGGAGCAGCGGATCGCCGCCGTGCTGCCCGTCGACCGCCGCCCGACGGACGAGGAGCTCGCCGAGCTGAACGCGGCGCTGCCCGAGCAGCCGCGGCACGCCGCCGTCGTCCTCGCCGGTGCGCGGGAACAGGCCGGCTGGTGGGGCAAGGGCCGTCCGGCCGACTGGGCCGACGCGGTGGAGGCGGCGCGGTCCGTCGCCCGTGAGGCCGGTGCCGAGCTGATCATCCGCAAGGGACAGTACGGGCCCTGGCACCCCGGGCGGTGCGCCGAGCTGGCGCTCACCGTGGACGGTGCCGAGCGGGTCGTGGGCCACGCGGGGGAGTTGCACCCGCGCGTGGTGCAGGCGCTGGGGCTGCCGGAGCGCACCTGCGCGATGGAGATCGACCTGGACGCGGTGGAGTCGGCGGGTGACGCCACGGCGCGGGCGCCGCGGATCTCCACGTTCCCCGTCGCCACGCAGGATGTCGCCCTGGTCGTCGACGCGGTCGTTCCGGCGGCGGAGGTCGAGGAGGCCCTGCGTGAGGGCGCCGGGGAACTGCTGGAGTCGATCCGCTTGTTCGACGTGTACGAGAACGCCGAGCAGTTGGGGGAGGGGCGCAAGTCGCTGGCGTACGCGCTGCGGTTCCGGGCGCCTGACCGGACGCTGACCGTCGATGAGGCTTCCGCGGCTCGGGATGCGGCGGTGGTCCTTGCCGGTGAGCTTGTCGGGGCTGAGCTGCGGAGTTAGCGTCGCCTCACTCGTTTGAGTGGTAAAGGTAGGTAAGCCTGCCCTTCCGGGCGTGCTGTCGACAGAATCGGACCGGCCTTATACGGGCCGGTCCGATTCTGTGTCAGGGCCTATTGGGGGGCCATCGGCATGATCCGCATCAGGGGTCGGGTGCGAAGTCTCGGTCTGCCGACGGTGTGGGGCGCGGCGGCCGTCACGTACAAGCTGGCCTGTCCGCTCGCCCAGGACACCGGCCTCGAAGCGCGGATCGTCACCAGTGCCGTGTTCTTCGCGGTCGGCACCGGGCTGATCCTCCATGTGCGGCAGACGCTGATGCGCGAACTGCGGCAGTTGCGGCGCGTCGCGGGTGCCGCGCAGAGCGCGCTGCTGAGGCCGCCGCCCTCGTGCGTCGACGGACTGGACGTCGCCGCCGCCCAGTTGTCCTCGGAGCGTGGGGCGGCCATGGGCGGTGACCTGTACGAGGTCGCCGCCACCGAGTACGGCGTACGGGCCGTGATGGGTGACGTCCGCGGGCACGGGGTCGAGACGTTCGGGACCGTCGCCGCCGTGCTCGGCTGTTTCCGTGAGGCCGCGCACGACGAGAAGGATCTCGGCAGTGTGCTGCACCGGCTGGAACGCGCCCTGGCCCGGCATCTGCGCCAGGAACAACCGGTGGGCGCCGCCGAGGAGTTCGTGACCCTGCTGCTCGTGGAGATCCGCGCCGACGGGGAGATGACCGCCCTGAACTGCGGGCACCCGTGGCCGTACCGGCTGAGCGGCACGGACGTCGACCAACTCGCCCCGGCCGATCCGCACCCGCCCCTGGGCCTGTTCCCGCTTCCGGCCGACCTGTCCACCGAAGGACTGGGGTATCTGGAGCACGGTGACGCCCTGTTCCTCTTCACGGACGGTGCGCAGGACGCGAGGGATGCGCGTGGCCGGTTCTTTCCCCTGTCGAGTGTGGTGAAGGGCGTCGCGCGGGAGCAGGCCCTTTCCTCGCAGACCGTTCTGCGCGGGATTCTCACCGCCCTCCAGCACCACACCGGGGGCACCTCGTCGGACGACATTGCCCTGATGGTTCTCACGAACGGTCGGGATAGGTCCCTCAGGGGCGCGGGGAACTGCGCGACCAGCCACAATGCGCCCGCAGCCGACGACGTACCCCTGCCCCACCGGCGATGACGCACCCGGCGGAGCCGTCCGCCCCGCCACGGAGTGTCGGGCAGGCAGCCGGGCGGACGGCGGAAGCGGGCCGCCGCACTGTACGAGGGGGAGCCGGCGGCCCGGCCGGCCTCTTGCGAGGCATTTCAGTCAACCGGCTGACGACTCTCCGCGACAGTGCGCACACAGCGCGGATTCGAGCACTCCGTTCACACCCCGTGTGAAGGGGGAGCCACTAATCTGGCCGCACCGAGCCACCGGGGGGCCCACATGCAGCCCAACACTCTGCTCGACGCGATCCTGGACGAGGCCGGGATCTCGCACGCGGGGCTGGCCGCACACGTCAACCAGGCGGGACGGGCACGTGGTCTGTCCCTGAGATACGAACACACCGCCGTCGCCCGGTGGTTGAAGGGGCAGCGTCCCCGGGGCCAGGTGCCCGACCTGATCTGCGAGGTGCTCGCTGCCCGGTTGCGGCGGCAGGTGACCCTCGACGACATCGGCCTGGGCGTGCCCGGAGAGCCGTCCGCTCCGCACACCGGCTCGCTCTCCGGCTTCGTCGAACGGGCCACCGCCCTGTGGCGCTCCGACCAGCAGCAGCGCCCGCACATCCTGGGCGCGCCCGCGCTCACCGGCACGCCCGCCGTCATGCCGGTGTGGGAGTGGGAGAACCCGCCCGAGGACGTGGACGTCTCGCGCGGCGGCCGGCACCGGGTCACCCCGGGCGACCTCGACATGCTGCGGGCCGCCCGCACGCACTACGAGCAGCTGTACCGCAAGGCCGGGGGCATCGCGACGCGGGCCCGTATCGTCGGCTTCCTCAACTCCGAGGCCGCGCCGCTGCTGCGCGGCAGCTACACCGACGAGACGGGCCGTCAGCTCCACCGCGCCACGGGCGGACTGGTGGCCGTCGCCGGGATCTGCGCCTACGACTCCGACGCGCACGGCCTCGCGCAGCGCTACTTCCACCAGGCCCTGCGACTCGCCAAGGCCAGCGGGGACCGGGGGCTCGGCGCCTACGTCATCGCGCTGCTGGTCAACCAGTCGCTGTTCATGCGGGAGTACCGGCAGGCCGTGGCCTTCGCGGAGGCCGCGCTGCGGGCCGCCGGCAAGCACATCACCCCGGCTCTCGCCTCCGACCTGTACGCGATGCAGGCCAAGGCGTACGCGCATCTCGGCGACGGCACGAGCGCCCTGTCCTGCATCCGGCGGGCCGAGCAGGCCGCGGCCCGCATCCGGCGTGGCCATGAGCCCGACGAGACCGGTTACGTCCAGCCGGGACTGGTCAACGTCCAGGTGGCGGAGGCGCTGCTGAGCCTCGGGGAGATCGCGGCCGCCGGCGAGCACGCCGCGGCCGCGGTCGACAACCCGGCGCACGACCGCGGCCGGGTGCACCGGCTGGCCATGCTCAGCACCATCGAGCTGCGGCAGGGCAACGCGGACAAGGCCGTGGCCATCGCCGTGCAGATGGCCGAGCAGGCCCGCGGCATGGAGTCCCAGCGGTTGCGCGACCGGCTGCGCGCGGTGCGGGAGCACCTGGTGCGCAGCGGCTGCGCCGGCACGGCCGAGGCGGCCGAACTCATCGACGGAGCCCTGCGCGTACCGTTGTAGACCCGGGCGCCGTCGCCCGCGTCATCCCGAGCGACGTCCTGTGCGCCTGCTGTCCGTACGTCCCTCCTGCGATATTGCCACTTACTCGACGGAAGGTGGCAGAACCGTGCAGTGGACGAAACACAACGAACAAGGTGTGTACTCAAACCGCTGGTTCAGCGTCAATCTCGCGGATGTCGAACTGCCGGACGGCCGGCATCTCGACCACTTCCTCATACGGCTGCGGCCCGTTGCCATGGCCACGGTCGTGAACGAGGCCAACGAGGTGCTGCTGCTCTGGAGGCACCGCTTCATCACCGACAGCTGGGGCTGGGAACTCGCGGCGGGGGTCGTCGAGGACGGCGAGGACGTCGCCCGCGCGGCCGCCAGGGAACTGGAGGAGGAGACCGGCTGGCGGCCGGGACCCCTGCACCACCTCATGAGCGTGGAGCCGTCCAACGGGCTCACCGACGCCCGGCACCACGTGTACTGGGCCGACGAGGGCGAGTACGTCGGGCACCCCGTGGACGACTTCGAGTCGGACCGCCGGGAATGGGTTCCCCTCAAGCTCGTCCCCGACATGGTCGCCCGTGGGGAGGTCCCGGCCGCCAACATGGCGGCCGCGTTACTGCTGCTGCACCATCTCAGGCTCGGGCAGGACACCTTGCCCTGAGCTAACGTCCCAGTGCCTGCCAGATCGCCACGACGAGGGCACCCACGGCGGTGAGGGCGGCGACCGCGGGCAGCGGCCAGCGCGCGTGTTCCAGTGAGTTGATCCGGGTGTTGAGCTCGTCGAGTTCCTTGGCGGTCTCCTCGGTGCGGTGGCTGAGCAGTGCCAGCCCGCCCTCGACTCGGGCGTACGCCACATCGAGGCGGCGTCGTAACTCTGCGAGTTCTCCGTGAACGACCGGATGCTCGGGATCGACGGTCACGAGTCCGTTCCTTTCCGTAGTCGTTGCGCATCCCTTGCATGCGCATGAGGAGTCAACTCGCCTGGTGGGCGGCTGGGGAGAGTGTGCGACGGGCATATGCGAGCCCGGCGCGCACACGGTGTGTGAATGCCACGGGCCCGGCACCAACTCTGGTGCCGGGCCCGTGGGTTGGCCGAAATATGACCGTCCGTAATCAGCCGCGGGAGGGGGTGCGCGAGGTCAGTCGTACGTGTAGAAGCCCGACCCCGTCTTGCGGCCCAGCCGGCCCGCGTCGACCATGCGCTGGAGGAGCGGGGGAGCGGCGTACAGCGGCTCCTTGTACTCCTCGTACATCGACTGGGCCACCGAGGCGACCGTGTCCAGGCCGATGAGGTCGGAGAGCTTCAGCGGGCCCATCGGGTGGGCGCAGCCCATCTCCATGCCGTTGTCGATGTCCTCGCGGCTGGCGATGCCCGTCTCGAACATCCGGATCGCGGAGAGCAGGTACGGGATCAGCAGCGCGTTCACCACGAAGCCGGAGCGGTCCTGGGCGCGGATCGCGTGCTTGCCCAGCACCTTCTCGGTGAACAGCTGGGCCCGGCTCAGCGTGCCCTCGGACGTGGTGAGGGCCGGGATCAGCTCGACGAGCTTCTGCACGGGGGCCGGGTTGAAGAAGTGGATGCCGATGACCTGGTCGGGCCGCGAGGTCGCCACGGCCAGCTTCACCAGCGGGATGGAGGAGGTGTTGGAGGCCAGGATGGCGTCGGGCCGGGTCACGACCTGGTCGAGCACCTGGAAGATCTCGGTCTTGACCTGCTCGTTCTCGACGACCGCCTCGATCACCAGGTCGCGGTCGGCGAACTCGCCGAGGTCCGTGGTGAAGCTCAGTCGGGCCTGGGTGGCCTCCAGCTCCTCCTCGGTGATCTTGCCGCGCTCGGCTGCCTTGGCCAGGGAGTTGAACAGCCGGGTCCGGCCGATCTCCAGGGCCTCCCCGGTGGTCTCGGCGACCATGACGTCCAGACCGGCCCGGGCGCACACCTCGGCGATCCCCGCACCCATCTGACCGCAGCCCACGACCCCGACGCGTGCAATGTCTCCCGCTGGGATGTCCGTCACATCGTCCCTTTCGCTGCTGATCCACTTCCGGGCAGGTGCTCCGGGTCCCGGTGCCTGCTCCGTTCGAGCACGTTACTCCCAAGTATCGATGATCGATCGCGGGGGTCGCGCCCGCTTCGGGCATGCTGGGCGCGGAGCGATCCGCGACCGGGCGGATCCGCGGCTTTTTGGGGCATGCGGATGGGACGAGTGTCACGCAGGGCGTTCGCGGTGGCGGCGCTGTCGGCTTTCACGATGGTGCCTCCGGCGTCGGCCGCGCCCGAGCGAAACGGCAGGGGCGACGGGGCGGCCTCCGAGATGCGGGGCGTATGGCTGGCCACCGTGGCCAACCGCGACTGGCCGTCGAAGCCGGGGCTGACGGCCGCGCGGCAGCGGGCCGAGCTGATCGCCCACCTCGACAGGGCGGTCCGCGACCGGCTCAACACCGTGATCTTCCAGGTCCGGCCCACGGCGGACGCCCTGTGGCCCTCGCCGTACGAGCCGTGGTCGCAGTACCTCACCGGCACCCAGGGCAAGGACCCAGGCTGGGACCCGCTGGGCACGGCCGTGGAGGAGGCCCACGCCCGCGGTCTGAAGCTGCACGCCTGGTTCAACCCGTACCGGGTGGCCGGGCACGCCGACCCGACCCGGCTGGCAGCCGGCCACCCCGCCCGTGACAACCCGGACTGGGTGGTGACGTACGGCGGGAAGCTCTACTACAACCCCGGCCTGCCGGAGGTCCGGAGCTTCGTACAGGAAGCGATGCTCGACGCGGTGGAGAAGTACCCCGTGGACGGCGTCCACTTCGACGACTACTTCTACCCGTACCCGGTGGCGGGCCAGAGCTTCGACGACGACGAGGCCTACGACGAGTACGGCGCCGGCTTCCCGAACCGGGCGGCGTGGCGGCGGGACAACATCGACAAGCTGGTGCGGGAGACGGCCGAGCGCGTCAAGCAGGTCCGGCCCGGCACCCCCTTCGGCGTCAGCCCGTTCGGAGTGTGGCGCAACGCCGCCACCGACTCGCGCGGCTCGGACACCCGGGCGGGTGTGCAGACGTACGACGATCTGCACGCGGACACGCGTAAGTGGGTGCGCGAGGGCTGGATCGACTACATCGTCCCGCAGCTGTACTGGAACATCGGGTTCGCCGCCGCCGACTACGCGAAACTCCTGCCCTGGTGGGCGGAGGTCGCGCGCGGCAGCTCGACCCGGCTGTACGCGGGGGAGGCGCTGTACAAGGCCGGTGACCCGGCGCAGCCCGCGGCCTGGCAGGACCCGGCCGAGCTGTCCCGGCACCTGACGCTGGCCGGGGATCACGCGCAGGTGCGCGGGCACGTCTTCTTCGCCGCCAAGGACGTGGCGACCGATCGGATCGGGGCGATGGCGAGGGTGGTCGCCGACCACTACGGGCAGCCGGCGCCGCCGCCGCGCTGAATCACGGCCCGGTGGTGGTCTCCCGGTGCCGGATCTCGGTGTCGGGTCCCGGCGAGCACACGCCCTCGTGCCCGTCCTCGAACCGGACGCGGTACGGGGGGTTGCCCTCCTGGCCCAGCACTTCGACGATCTCGCCGACCTTGTCGTGCTGACCGACCACCCTGCCGTGCTGGACAAGCTGGTCGCCCACGGTTGCGCGCATCTGGGGCCTCCTCGGGATCTGCGGAGCAGCGGTGGTCCGTGGCCTTTCGAGTCTACGGCCGGGGGCACACGCGGCAGGGGCCGCGTGTGCCCCGCTCAGCCGCGCGCCCGTTGTGTGACGGCGATGCAGACCAGCACCGCCACGGCTGTCAGCGGGGCGGCCACGGGCAGGTGCTCGCCCAGCAGCAGCACCGACCACACCAGTGTGAGCAGGGGCTGGGCGAGCTGCAACTGGCTGGCCTTGGGGATGCCGATGGCCGCCATGCCCCGGTACCAGACGACCAGTCCGAGGAACTGCGAGCCCGCCGCGACCCACAGCAGGCCGGTGACGCTGTGCGCGGTCAGCCGCACGGGTTCCTGCGCCAGGGCGAACGCGGCGACGGGCACGGTCAGCGGCAGGCACAGCACCAGCGCCCAGCCGATGACGTGCCAGCCCGGCATGATCCGGGCCAGCCGGCCGCCCTCGGTGTAGCCGGCCGCGCACACCAGCAGCGCCGCGAAGAGGTACAGGTCGGCCGTGTTCAGGGCGCCGCCGCTCTGCTGCACGGTGAAGGCCAGGACCGCCGCCGCGCCGGCGAGGGCCGCCGCCCAGAACGTGCGCGAGGGGCGGGTGCCGACGCGCAGGGCGGACAGGAGCGCGGTGGTCAGGGGGAGCAGTCCGACCACGACGGCGGCGTGCGCGGTGGTGGAGGTCTCCAGCGCGAGCGTGGTCAGCAGCGGGAAACCGAGGACGACACCGGCCGCCACGACCGCGAGGCCGGACCAGTGACGGCGGGCGGGCAGCGGGACGCGCAGTGCCAGCAGCGCACCGCCGGCGATCACCGCGGCCAGGACGCTGCGGACGGCGACCAGCGACCAGGGCCCGAACCCCTCAAGGCCCCAGGCGGTGGCCGGGAAGGTGAGGGAGAAGGCGATGACGCCCAGGGCGGCCTGGAGGGTGCCGAGGCCGGGCTGCCGCTCTCGCTCTGCGGCGACTGCTATCCGGGAAGCGGTAGTAGCGCTACTCTGTACTCTCATGCAAGAGCGTAGCAGCGTCAGTGACCTGGCGGAACAGCTGCGGCGGGAGCTGGACCGCTACTCGCCGGGTGGAAAGCTGCCGTCGAGCCGAGCCCTGGTCGAGCGGTTCCGGGTGAGTCCCGTGACCGTGTCGCGGGCGCTGGCGCAGCTCGCCGCCGAGGGACTGGTCGTCACCCGGCCCGGCGCGGGCGCGTTCCGCGCGCAGGCCCGGACGGCACCGGCCCCCGCCGGGGACACCTCCTGGCAGGAGGTCGCGCTCAGCGCGGACGGTGCCGCCGATCTCGTGCCGCGCTCGGTGGACGCCTCCGGGGTGCTCGTCTCGCTGGCCGCGCCGCCGCCCGGCGTGATCGAGTTCAACGGCGGCTATCTGCACCCCTCGTTGCAGCCGGAGCGCGCGATGGCCGCCGCCCTGTCGCGCGCCGGACGCCGCCCCGGCGCCTGGGGACGCCCGCCCGTGGAGGGGCTGCCGGAGCTGCGCGAGTGGTTCGCGCGGGGCATCGGCGGGTCGTTCACGGCCGCCGAGGTGCTGGTCACCGCGGGCGGACAGTCGGCGCTCACCACCGCCCTGCGCGCCCTCGCCCCGCCCGGCGCCCCCGTCCTCGTGGAGTCGCCGACCTATCCGGGCATGCTCGCCATCGCCCGTGCCGCGGGCCTGCGCCCGGTGCCCGTCCCGGTCGACCCGGACGGGGTGAAACCGGCGCTGCTCGCCGACGCCTTCCGGGCCACCGGTGCCCCGGCCTTCGTCTGCCAGCCGCTCTTCCAGAACCCCACCGGTGCCGTGCTCGCCCCCGAGCGGCGCCGGGAGGTGCTGCGCATCGCCCGTGAGGCGGGCGCGTTCGTCGTCGAGGACGACTTCGTACGGCGGCTCGTGCACGAGGACGCGGGACCGCTGCCGCGCCCGCTGGCCGCCGACGACCCCGACGGTGTCGTCGTCCACGTCTGCTCGCTCACCAAGGCGACCTCGCCGAGCTTCCGGGTGAGCGCCCTGGCCGCGCGCGGCCCGGTCCTGGAGCGGCTGCGCGCGATCCAGGTCGTCGACACCTTCTTCGTGCCCCGCCCCCTCCAGGAAGCCGCACTCGAACTCGTCGGCTCGCCCGCCTGGCCGCGCCATCTGCGAGCGGTCGCCGCCGCGTTGAAGGCGCGCCGGGACGCGCTGACCGCCGCGCTCGCGCTGCACCTGCCGGAACTCGCCCTGGCGCACGTGCCGTCCGGCGGCTACCACCTGTGGCCGCGCCTGCCGGACGGCACGGACGAGCCGGCCCTCGTGACGGCCGCCCTGCGCGCGGGCGTCGCGATCACCCCCGGCCGCCCCTACTTCAGCGCCGAGCCGCCGGCCGCGCACATCCGGCTGAGTTTCGCGGCGGTCGCGGGGACCGGGGAGATCGCCGAGGGCGTACGGCGGCTGCGCACGGCCTGCGACGAGGTGCTGGGATAAGAGTTCGACGCACGGGCCGCCGGCCTGCCAGCATCCCGTCATGACCGACACGCCGAGCCTGCCCGAGGGCTACGAGATCTCCACCGACCCCGCCCGCGTCGACGCCGAGCGCGTCCACCACTGGCTGTCCACCGACGCGTACTGGGCGCTGGGCCGCCCCCGCGAGAAGCAGGACCGGGCGATCGAGGGGTCGCTCAACTTCGGTGTCTACGAGACGGTGTCGGGCGAGCAGGTGGCCTATGCCCGGGTGATCACGGACCGGGCGACCTTCGGGTGGCTGTGTGACGTGTACGTCGACCCGTCGGTGCGCGGCAAGGGGGTCGGCACCGCGCTCGTGGCGGCCGCACGGGAGGAACTGCGGCAGTACGGGGTGCGCCGGCTCCTGCTCGCCACGCACGACGCGCACGGGGTCTACGAGAAACTCGGGTTCGCGGCACTGGAGCGGCCCGAGCACTGGATGGCGCTCATCTTCGGCCCGTGAGGGCCGGTGCACCCTGGGTAACTCCCTGGTAACACCCCTTGACCTGCCTACTTTCGGCCACCACCATCGCCGCATGCCACTTCGGGTCACGTTCGTCGCCGCCGCGCGCAGCTCCCCGCTGCTCGCCGAGCGCTTCGAGGACGAGCGGCCGCTGGACCAGGCCGGCTGGGGTGAGGTGGAGCGCGTCGCCCACGAACTGCTGCCGCTCGCCGCGGCCGAGCTGCGCTACTGCTCGCCGACCCCGCGCAGCCGTGCCACGGGGGAGGGGCTCGGGTACGCGCCGCTCGTGCAACTCGGCCTGCGGGACTGCGACATGGGCCGGTGGCGCGGGCTGACCCTCGGGGAAGCGATGGCCCGGGAGCCGGAGGCCGTGGACGCCTGGCTCGCCGACCCGCGCTCCACACCGCACGGCGGTGAGTCGCTGGTGGACTTCATCACCCGCGTCGGCGGCTGGCTGGACACCCGGCCCGTCGAGGACGGCTGCCGGGTGGTTGCGGTGGCCGAGCCGTCCGTGATCCGGGCCGCTCTGGTATACGCGCTGAAGGCGCCGCCCTCGACGTACTGGAACATCGACGTCCGCCCGCTGTCGACCACCGCCGTGACGGGCCGGGCAGGGCGCTGGAACCTGCGTTTCGACGGAGTGCCGGCTCAGGCGTCGCGCGCGTAGTCCGTGCGCAGCACCAGGTCCTTGGCCGGGCCGCGCACGTGCCACACTGTCCGCCAGTGGTCCGGGTCGCGCACGGTGAACTCGCCGCGGTAGAGGTCCGCCGCACAGGGGTGGTCGGCCACGTGCCGCCCGGACGTCAGGTCCAGGTCGTGGAAAGGCCGGCCGTCCGCGAACCGCACGTCCGCCGTGCCGCCCGGGCCGGGCAGGAACCGCAGCGTCCGCTCGGCGGGCCGGGCGACGCCCTGCCAGACGAAGGTGCCGGACTCGTGGTGCAGCAGCCCGCCGTCCTCCGGCAGCCTGCCGCTCTCTTCCGCGGTGAACACGGTGAACACGGTGGTCCCGGTGAACTCCCCCTGCTCGCCGCTCGCGAGATCCCGCACCGACCGGGTCACGCGCCAGCGCCCCGCCAGATACGCCAGTACGTCCGGCACTGGCCAGAACTCGCCCATTCCGTCCCGCTCTCCGTAACAACCGTTGTCGCGCGACCCATTGACGCGCATCAGCCCCCTCCCTATCTTGCCGTTCGAAGTGCTGATCAATGTCTGATATTTCGAACACTCCTCTACCAGAGAGCCGCGGAGTATCCATGCCACGCACCGCCCGCACCCGATGGAGAATCGGTCTCACGACCACCGCCCTCCTGACGGCAGCAGCCCTCGTACCGGCCCCCGCGCACGCCGAGGACGTCACCGACTACGCGATCACCGTCGACCCGTCCGCCCAGGGCGCGAAGATCGACGACACGATGTACGGCGTCTTCTTCGAGGACATCAACCGGGCCGCCGACGGCGGTCTGTACGCCGAGCTCGTGCAGAACCGATCCTTCGAGTACTCCACCGCCGACAACGGCTCCTACACGCCCCTGACCTCCTGGACGGTGGGCGGCACGGCCGAGGTCGTGAACGACTCGGGCCGCCTCAACGAGCGCAACCGCAACTACCTCTCCCTGGGCGCCGGTTCCTCCGTGACGAACGCCGGCTACAACACCGGCATCCGGGTCGAGCAGGGCAAGAAGTACGACTTCTCCGTGTGGGCCCGCGCGGAGAGCGGCAGCACGCTCACCGTCTCCCTCAAGGACACGGCGGGCACGCTGGCGACCGCCCGGCAGGTGGCCGTCAAGGGCGGCTGGGCCAAGTACAAGGCCACCTTCACCGCGACCCGCACCAGCAACCGCGGCCGCCTCGCCGTGGCCTCGGCGAACGCCGCCGCGCTCGACGAGATCTCGCTCTTCCCGCGCGACACGTACAAGAACCAGCCGAACGGCCTGCGCAAGGACCTCGCCGAGAAGATCGCCGCCCTGAAGCCGGGCTTCGTGCGCTTCCCCGGCGGCTGCCTGGTCAACACCGGCTCCATGGAGGACTACAGCGAGGCGAGCGGCTGGCAGCGCAAGCGCAGCTACCAGTGGAAGGACACCGTCGGTCCGGTCGAGCAGCGCGCCACCAACGCCAACTTCTGGGGCTACAACCAGAGCTACGGCCTCGGCTACTACGAGTACTTCCGCTTCGCCGAGGACATCGGCGCCATGCCGCTGCCCGTCGTCCCCGCCCTGGTCACCGGCTGCGGCCAGAACAAGGCCACCGACGACGACGCCCTGCTCAAGCGGCACATCCAGGACACCCTCGACCTCATCGAGTTCGCCAACGGCCCGGCGACCTCCAAGTGGGGCAAGGTCCGCGCCGAGATGGGCCACCCCAAGCCGTTCCACCTCACCCACCTCGAGGTCGGCAACGAGGAGAACCTCCCGAACGAGTTCTTCGCCCGCTTCCAGAAGTTCCGGGCCGCCATCGAGGCGAAGTACCCGGACATCACCGTCATCTCCAACTCGGGCCCCGACGACGCCGGCACCACCTTCGACACCGCCTGGAAGCTCAACCGCGAGGCGAACGTCGACATGGTCGACGAGCACTACTACAACAGCCCGAACTGGTTCCTCCAGAACAACGACCGCTACGACTCCTACGACCGCAAGGGCCCCAAGGTCTTCCTCGGCGAGTACGCCTCCCAGGGCAACGCCTGGAAGAACGGCCTCTCCGAAGCCGCGTACATGACCGGCCTGGAGCGCAACGCGGACATCGTCAAGCTCGCCTCCTACGCCCCGCTGCTCGCCAACGAGGACTACGTCCAGTGGCGGCCGGACATGATCTGGTTCAACAACCGGGCCTCCTGGAACTCGGCCAACTACGAGGTCCAGAAGCTGTTCATGACCAACGTCGGCGACCGCGTCGTCCCGTCGAAGGCCACGACCACGCCGAACGTCAGCGGCCCGATCACGGGTGCCGTCGGCCTGTCCACGTGGGCGACCAACGCCGCGTACGACGACGTGAAGGTCACTTCGGCGGACGGCTCGACGCTGCTCAGCGACGACTTCTCCGGTGACGCCTCGAAGTGGACCACCAGCGGCCGGGGCAGCTGGAGCATCCAGGACGGGCAGTACGTCCAGACCGACACCGCCGCCGAGAACACCATGGTCACGGCGGGCGACCCGGCCTGGAAGGACTACGACCTGCATGTGAAGGCCACCAAGAAGTCCGGCAAGGAGGGCTTCCTCGTCGCCTTCGGCGTCAAGGACACCGGCAACTACTACTGGTGGAACCTGGGCGGCTGGAACAACACCCAGTCCGCGATCGAGCAGGCCGTGGACGGCGGCAAGGGCACGCTGATGACGAAGGCCGGGTCGATCGAGACGGGCCGCGCCTACGACATCGACATCAAGGTGCGAGGCCGTCAGGTCACCCTGTTCCTCGACGGCAAGGAATGGGGCAGCTTCAAGGACGACAAGCCGGCCGAGCCGTTCCGCCAGGTCGTCACCAAGGACGCGAAGACCGGTGACCTGATCGTCAAGGTCGTCAACGCCCAGTCCGCCGAGGCCCGTACGGCCGTCGATCTGGGGGGCGCCAAGGTCGCCTCCACGGCCCGCGTGACCACGCTGGCCGCCGACGAGGACGCGGTGAACACCGAGACGGACACGCCGGTGACGCCGGTGACGTCCACGTTCCGGGGGGTGGACCGGACGTTCACCTACACCTTCCCGGCGAACTCCGTCACGTTCCTGCGGATCAAGCAGAGGTAGCAGGCACCTCGCGTGGGCCGCTGCCTCCTGGGGTGGGGGCCCACGCACGTGCCCGGGTGTCGTCGGGGATCCGCGTCAGGACGAGCCCAGGACGCAGAACTCATGGCCCTCCGGGTCGGACAGGCACGTCCACGGGACATCGCCCTGGCCGAGGTCGAGGTCCGTGGCGCCGAGGGTTTTCAGCCGGGCCACCTCCGCCGCCTTGTCGTCACCGGGGTACGGCAGCAGGTCGAGATGGACGCGGTCCGGCACGGTCTTCGCTTCGGACGAGCGGCGGAACTCGATATACGGGCCGACACCCCGGGCGGAGCGCAGCACCGCGTGTTCGCCGGTCACCTCGTGCACGGTCCAGTCCGTCGCCTCGCCCCAGAACCGGGCCATGGCCCGCGGATCGGCGCAGTCGACCACCACCCGGGCGATCGGCCCGGTGTCCCGGTAGCTCTCCCGGGGCTCCAGCACACAGAACTCGTTGCCCTCGGGGTCGGCGAGGACCGTCCACGGCACATCGCCCTGGCCCACGTCGGCGGGCGTCGCACCGAGAGCCTTCAGACGCGCGACCAACTCCGCCTGATGCGCCGCGGAGGCGGTGGCGAGATCGAGATGCACACGGTTCTTCGTCGCTGTCTTGGGCTCCGGGACGGTGACGACGTCGATGCACACGGCGACCGGGTCCGGCCAGACGAAGCCGTCGCCGGGTTCCACGTTGGTCACGCCGGGCCCCTCGCTGGAGACACTCCAGCCGAGCGCGTCCGCCCAGAAGCGGCCGACCGCCGCATCGTCAAGGGCCTTGATGTTCACCTGAACAGGTCGCAGTGCCATACCGGCGATCTTATTTCCGCATGTATCGCGGGCGTATCGAAAATCGCATACGCCGTCGCAACGGCCCTTCGCCTCCCATGGAGGCCATGACTCCCCACACATCCCTGTCGCCGCCGCCCCGCCGCACGCGCGGGTTCGTGCTCCTCGGCCTGGCCGTTCTCGCCCTGGCGGGCGCCGTGTTCGTATTACGGCGGCCGCTCATGATGTCCGCTCCGGTGTGCATGGCCGGGCGGTGGCACGGCTGTTTCGACACGTTCAACGGCGTGGTGCTCATGACCCTGGTCGCGCTGCCGCTCGCCGCGCTGGTGGTGTGGGCCCTGGCGCGCCGTCGGCGTGCCGCCGGCGTCTCGGGGGCCTGGCGGATGTCGCTGGCCGAGGTGGGCATGGTCCACGGGACCGTGCCGTTCCTGTGGCTGACGATGATGCCGGGCGCCGGTGCCGGCGTCGTCCCCGGCCGGCTGAGCCTGGTACCGCTGCGGGACCTGGTCACGATGGGGCCGCTCGGGATCGCCGGGAACCTGCTGGTCTTCGCGTCGCTGGGCTTCTTCGCCCCGATGCGGTTCGCGGCGTCGGCGTCCCTGCCGCGGATCCTGGCGCTCGCGGCGGGCTGCTCGGTCCTGGTCGAAACCGCGCAGTACGTGCTGCGGCTGGACCGGGTGTCCTCCGTGGACGACGTCCTGATCAACACCACCGGCGCCGTGCTGGCCGCGCTGGCGTCGCGCCGCTGGTGGCAGACGTCCTCGCATACGTCCGCGATATGCCGTGCTGCCTAGGCTTCGGGCATGCGCGTACTGATCGTGGAGGACGAGCCCTACCTGGCCGAAGCCGTCCGTGACGGTCTGCGGCTGGAGGCGATCGCCGCCGACATCGCCGGTGACGGCGACACCGCCCTGGAACTGCTCAGCGTCCACTCCTACGACCTCGCGGTCCTCGACCGCGACATCCCGGGCCCCTCCGGCGACGAGGTCGCCCGGCGCATCGTCGCCTCCGGCAGCGGCATGCCGATCCTCATGCTCACCGCCGCCGACCGGATCGACGACAAGGCCTCCGGGTTCGAGCTCGGCGCCGACGACTACCTCACCAAACCGTTCGAGCTGCGGGAGCTCGTCCTGCGGCTGCGGGCGCTCGACCGCAGACGCGCCCACGCCCGGCCCCCGGTCCGCGAGATCGCGGGCCTGCGGCTGGACCCCTTCCGCCGGGAGGTCTTCCGCGACGGACGCTACGTCCCGCTCACCCGCAAGCAGTTCGCGGTGCTGGAGGTCCTCGTCGCCGCCGAGGGCGGGGTCGTCAGCGCCGAGGAACTGCTGGAACGGGCCTGGGACGAGAACGCCGACCCCCTCACCAACGCCGTGCGCATCACCGTCTCCGCACTGCGCAAACGGCTCGGCGAACCCTGGGTCATCGCCACGGTGCCCGGCGTCGGCTACCGGATCGACACCGGCGGGGACACCGCCGACCCAGGCAGGACGCATGCGTAGACGCGCCGGACTCAGCGCCCGGCTGAAACTCACCCTCAGCTACGCCGGATTCCTCGCCGTCGCCGGCGCTCTCCTGCTGGCCGTGGTGTGGATGTACATCCTGCGCTACGTACCCGACAACTCCCAGGGCCTGCTCTGGACCTCGCCCAACCGCTACCTCCTGGTGCACACCTTCGCCCCCGCCGCGGCCGTGGCGATGCTCTTCCTGCTCGTGTTCGGCCTCGTCGGGGGATGGATCCTCGCCGGCCGGATGCTCGCACCGCTCGCACAGATCACGGCCGCGGCACGGAGGGCCGGGAAGGGATCGCTGTCCCACCGCATCCGCATGGCGGGCCGCCAGGACGAATTCCGTGAACTCGCCGACACCTTCGACACCATGCTCGAACAACTCGAGTCGCACGTCGCCGAGCAACAGAGGTTCGCCGCGAACGCCTCCCACGAACTGCGCACCCCGCTGGCCGTCTCGCAGACGCTGCTCGACGTCGCCCGCAAGGACCCCACGCGGGACCGGGGCGAACTCATCGAACGCCTGCACGCGGTCAACGCGCGCGCGATCGGCCTCACCGAGGCCCTTCTGCTGCTCAGCCGCAGCGACCGCGGGACCTTCACCCGGGAGAGCGTCGACCTCTCCCTCATCGCCGAAGAGGCCGCCGAAACCCTGCTCCCCCTCGCCGAACAGCGCGGGATCACGCTCGACGTCACCGGCGGGGCGGCCCGGGCGAGCGGCTCCGCGGAACTCCTGCTGCGGATGGTGACGAACCTCGTCCAGAACGCCGTCGTCCACAACCTCCCCGCCGGCGGCACCGTGACGGTCCACACCGAGGCGCACGGCGGCACGAGCGTGCTGCGGGTCGAGAACACGGGCCGCAGACTCCCGCCGGACCTGGTACCGACCCTCACGGAACCCTTCCAGCGCGGAACGGAACGCGCCCGGACCGACGAGCACGCCGGCGTCGGCCTCGGCCTGGCCATAGTGGACAGTGTCGTCCGCGCCCACGACGGCACCCTCGGCCTCGTCCCCCGCCCCGCCGGCGGCCTCCTGGTCACCGTCCGGCTTCCCGGCACACCGCAGGCCCGCGCGATTGCATAAAACTGCAGAGAAACGTATAGTCATGCCCTCTAAGGAGGAGGTTCCATGGCGGTACGTGCGGCAGTGGCCGGAGCGAGTGGATACGCGGGCGGGGAACTGCTGCGTCTGCTCCTGGCGCACCCCGAGGTCGAGATCGGCGCCCTGACCGGCAACTCCAACGCGGGGCAGAAGCTCGGTGCGCTCCAGCCGCACCTGCTGCCCCTGGCCGGCCGAGTGCTCCAGGAGACCACGCCGGAGGTGCTCGACGGCCACGACGTCGTGTTTCTCGCGCTGCCCCACGGGCAGTCCGCCGCCGTCGCCGAGCGGCTCGGGCCGGACGTGCTGGTGATCGACATGGGCGCCGACTTCCGGCTCACGGACGCCGCCGCCTGGGAGCGGTTCTACGGCTCGCCGCACGCCGGAACCTGGCCCTACGGCCTTCCCGAACTGCCGGGTGCCCGCGCCGCGCTGGAGGGGTCCAAGCGCGTCGCGGTGCCCGGCTGCTACCCCACGGCCGTCTCGCTGGCGCTCTTCCCGGCGTACGCCGCCGGGCTCGCCGAGGCCGAGGCCGTGATCGTCGCCGCGTCCGGCACCTCCGGCGCGGGCAAGGCACCCAAGCCGCACCTGCTGGGCAGCGAGGTCATGGGCTCGATGTCCCCGTACGGCGTCGGCGGCGGCCACCGGCACACCCCCGAGATCACCCAGAACCTCAGCGCGGCCGCCGGCGAGCCCGTCTCCGTCTCCTTCACACCGACCCTCGCGCCGATGCCCCGCGGCATCCTCGCCACGTGCAGCGCGAAGGCGAAGGACGGGGTCACCGCCGAGTCCCTGCGCGCCGCCTACGAGAAGGCCTTCGCCGACGAGCCCTTCGTGCACCTGCTGCCCGAGGGCCAGTGGCCCGCCACGGCGTCCGTCTACGGTTCGAACGCCGTTCAGGTGCAGGTTGCGCACGACGCGGCCGCCGGACGGATCATCGTGATCAGCGCCATCGACAACCTCACCAAGGGCACCGCGGGCGGTGCCGTCCAGAGCATGAACATCGCCTTGGGACTCGACGAGACCACCGGACTGACGACGATCGGAGTTGCGCCGTGAGTGTGACGGCAGCGAAGGGATTCACGGCGGCGGGCATCGCCGCCGGGATCAAGGAGAACGGCAACCCCGACCTGGCCCTCGTGGTCAACACCGGGCCCCGCCGCGCCGCCGCCGGCGTCTTCACCTCCAACCGCGTGAAGGCCGCCCCGGTGCTGTGGTCCGAGCAGGTCCTCAAGAGCGGCCAGGTGTCCGCCGTCGTCCTCAACTCCGGCGGCGCCAACGCCTGCACGGGCCCCAAGGGCTTCCAGGACGCGCACGCCACGGCCGAGAAGGTCGCCGAGGTCCTGGGGCGGGGCGCCATCGAGGTCGCCGTCTGCTCGACCGGCCTGATCGGCATCCTCCTGCCGATGGACAAGCTGCTGCCGGGCGTCGAGACGGCCGCCGCCCAGCTCTCCGAGCACGGCGGTGAGAAGGCCGCCATCGCCATCAAGACCACCGACACGGTCCACAAGACGTCCGTCGTCACCAAGGACGGCTGGACCGTCGGCGGCATGGCCAAGGGCGCGGGCATGCTCGCCCCCGGCCTCGCCACCATGCTCGTCGTCCTCACCACCGACGCCGACGTGGACGACGACGTACTCGACAAGGCCCTGCGGGCGGCCACCCGCACGACCTTCGACCGGGTCGACTCCGACGGCTGCATGTCCACCAACGACACCGTGCTGCTGCTGGCCTCCGGCTCGGCCGGAGTCACCCCGGAGTACGCGGAGTTCGCCGAGGCCGTACGGCAGGTCTGCGACGACCTCGGTCAGCAGCTCATCCGGGACGCGGAGGGCGCCAGCAAGGACATCAAGGTCGAGGTGATCAACGCCGCGACCGAGGACGACGCCGTCGAGGTGGGCCGCTCCATCGCCCGCAACAACCTCCTCAAGTGCGCGATCCACGGCGAGGACCCCAACTGGGGCCGCGTCCTGTCCGCCATCGGCACGACGAAGGCCGCCTTCGAGCCCGACCGGCTCAACGTCGCCATCAACGGGGTCTGGGTGTGCAAGAACGGCGGTGTCGGCGAGGACCGCGACAGGGTCGACATGCGCTACCGCGAGGTCCGCATCACAGCGGACCTCGCGGCAGGCAGTGAGTCTGCGGTGATCTGGACCAACGACCTGACGGCCGACTATGTCCACGAGAACAGCGCGTACTCGTCTTGACGTGCCCGCTTGGTTGTCGCGGGTCCTCGTCGTCGCCGACGAGGGTTCCTGTTTCACCGGCGACAGCTCGCCCCGGACAAGTCCGCGATGAGTCTCACGTCGCCTCCGCAGGCCAGCACCGCCCGCCCGGCGGCTGATCCGAGATCTTTCCGAAAGTCGGCTATGACGGTCAATCACTCAGACGAGCGACATTCCACGACCCGTAAACACACGGCATTGCCCAAGGCCCAGATCCTCATCGAGGCGCTGCCCTGGCTGGTCCGGCACAACGGCAAGACCGTCGTCATCAAGTTCGGCGGCAACGCCATGATCGACGAGGACCTGAAGGCCGCCTTCGCCCAGGATGTCGTCTTCCTGCACCACGCCGGCCTCAAGCCCGTCGTCGTGCACGGCGGCGGCCCGCAGATCAGCGCCGCCCTCGACCAGCACGGCATCGTCAGCGAGTTCAAGGCGGGCCTCAGGGTGACCACCGAGGAAGCCATGGACGTCGTCCGGATGGTGCTGGCCGGCCAGGTGCAGCGCGAGCTCGTCGGGCTGCTCAACCAGCACGGCCCGCTCGCCGTCGGCCTGACGGGCGAGGACGCGCACACCATCACCGCCACCAAGCACCAGCCCGAGATCGACGGCGAACTGGTCGACATCGGGCGGGTCGGCGAGATCACCGCGATCGACACGGGCGCGATCGAGGCCCTGCTCGCCGACGGCCGCATCCCGGTCGTCTCCTCGATCGCCCGCTCCCAGGACGACGGACATGTCTACAACGTCAATGCTGATACGGCGGCTGCGGCACTCGCTGCTGCCCTGGGCGCCGAAACCCTCATGGTCCTCACCGACGTCGAGGGACTCTACGAGGACTGGCCGAACAGCGACGAGGTGATCAGCCGCCTCACCGCCGCCGAGCTGGAGCGGCTGCTGCCGGACCTCTCCTCCGGCATGGTGCCGAAGATGGAGGGCTGCCTGCACGCCGTGCGCAACGGTGTCACCACCGCCCGGGTCATCGACGGCCGGGTCCAGCACTCGATCCTGCTGGAGATCTTCACCGACGAGGGAGTCGGCACGATGGTCGTGCCCGACGAGAAGCCCGAAGGACCGGGCGGACAGGGGGAGTCGTGAGCAACCAGGAACTGACCGCGCGGTGGCAGAACGCGCTCATGAACAACTACGGCACCCCGAGGCTCCCGCTCGTGCGCGGCGAGGGCACCAAGCTGTGGGACGCCGACGGCAAGCAGTACCTGGACTTCGTCGGCGGCATCGCGGTCAACGCGCTCGGCCACGCCCACCCGGCGATCGTCGAGGCCGTGAGCCGGCAGATCGCCTCCCTCGGCCACGTCTCCAACCTGTTCGTCGCCGAGCCGCCGGTCGCGCTCGCCGAACGGCTGATCCAGCTCTTCGGCCGCGACGGCAAGGTCTACTTCTGCAACTCCGGTGCCGAGGCCAACGAGGGCGCCTTCAAGATCGGCCGGCTCACCGGGCGGACCCACATGGTCGCGACCGACGGCGGCTTCCACGGCCGCACCATGGGCGCCCTCGCGCTCACCGGCCAGCCCGGCAAACGGGAACCCTTCCTGCCGCTGCCCGGCGACGTCACACACGTCCCCTACGGCGACGCCCAGGCGCTGGCCGCCGCGGTGACCGAGGAGACGGCCCTCGTCGTCATCGAGCCGGTCCAGGGCGAGAACGGGGCCGTGGTCCCGCCCGCCGGCTACCTCAAGGCCGCCCGGGCCATCACCGCCGCCACCGGCGCGCTGCTCGTCCTCGACGAGGTGCAGACGGGCATCGGCCGGACCGGGCACTGGTTCGAGTACCAGGCCCACGAGGGCGTGCTGCCCGACGTCGTCACCCTCGCCAAGGGCCTCGGCGGCGGACTGCCGCTCGGCGCGACCGTCGCCTTCGGGCGCGCCGCCGACCTGCTCCAGCCCGGCCACCACGGCACGACCTTCGGCGGCAACCCCGTCGCCTGCGCCGCCGGGCTCGCCGTCCTCGACACCATCGAGAACGAGGGGCTGCTGCAGAACGTCAAGCGGCAGAGCGAGAAGCTGCGGAACGGGATCGAGGGACTCGGTCACGAGTTGATCGACTTCGTCCGGGGCGCGGGGCTCCTCCTGGGTATCGTGCTCACCGAGCCGCTCGCGCCCCAGGTGCAGCAGGCGGCTCAGGACGCCGGCCTCCTGGTGAACGCGCCCGCCCCCGACGTCGTACGGCTCATGCCGCCGCTGAACATCGGCGACGACGAGGTGGACGCCTTCCTCCGGGCGCTGCCCGGCGTCCTCGACGCAAGTGCCGACGGGGACGGACGATCCGGGGAATGAGACGACGATGAGCCAGGCGCAGGACCACGAGCAGCCGGGGGCGAACGGGCCCGCCGTGCCGCAGACGCGCACCGCACGCCACCGCCGGATCGTGGACATCCTCAACCGGCAGCCCGTGCGGTCGCAGAGCCAACTGGCGAAGCTGCTCGCCGACGACGGGCTGAGCGTCACGCAGGCGACGCTCTCCCGGGACCTGGACGAGCTGAACGCGGTGAAGATCCGCAACGCCGACGGCGACCTGATCTACGCGGTGCCGAGCGAGGGCGGGTTCCGCACGCCGCGCGCTCCGCTGGGCGGGTCGGCGAAGGAGGAGCGGATGCGGCGGCTCTCGCAGGAGCTGCTGATCTCCGCGGAGGCTTCGGCGAACCTCGTGGTCCTGCGTACCCCTCCGGGGGCTGCGCAGTTCTTGGCCTCTGCCATTGATCAGGCCGAGCTGCACGACATTCTGGGGACGATCGCCGGGGACGACACGTTGCTGTTGATCAGCCGGAACCCTGACGGGGGGCAGGCGTTGGCCGACCATTTGCTGCGGTTGGCGCAGAACGGGCACTGAGCACGCCGTGGGGGGTGCCGGTGGTGGTCATGGTGCGGGTGAGCTGTGGCTGGTCGCGCAGTTCCCCGCGCCCCCAAAAAGGTCCGCTTAGCTGCGGGCAGTCGTGCCGCTGGGGCGGCACCCGTCCCAAAGAAAGCGGCACCCCGCAGCGCCGGGCTGCGCAACGCCCCGCCCTCAGCCCCCGCTCACCCCAGCCGCGCCGCCAAACCCCCGGTACAGCGCACCTCATCACCGGCAGTGATAAGCAGCGCCTCAACCCCCGGCAGCGACTCCAGCCACGCCAGCCCCTCCCGCGAGCCCATCGCGAACGCCGCCGTGGCCCAGCAGTCCGCCCACGTCAGCCGAGGCCCCACCACGGTCACGGCGACCAGGTCGGTCACGGCCGAACGCCCGGTCCGCGGGTCGACGATGTGCGCCCCCCGCTCCGCGGTCCCGGACGTGGCCACGGCCAGTTCGTCCACCCCCGCCGCGGAGATCACCGCCGCGAGACCCCCCGGCCGCAGGGGATCCGACACCCCGACCCGCCACGGCCGCTGCGCCCCCGGAACGCCGAGCAGCTGCACATCACCGCCGCCGTTGACGCTCACCCCGCTCACCCCGGGCACCGCGGCCAGCCGCCGCGCCGCCCGCTCGACCGCCCAGCCCTTCACGATGCCGGTCGGATCGAGCCGGCCCCCGTACGACGTGCTGAACCAGCCGTTGCTCAGCCGCTCCGCCTCGGCCGCCAGCTCCAGGACCTCGGCGACCTCGGGATCGCACTCCTCGACCGTCAGCTCACCGCGTTGCAGCAGGGCGATCTGGCTGTCCTCGCGATAGGTGCTGAACACCTCGTCGACCCGGTGCAGTCCGGCGACGGCCTCGTCCACCGCCGCGCGCACGGCGCCGGGATCCCCGCCGCGGACGTCGAAGGAGAAGACGGTCCCCATCGTCTCCTCCGCGTGACGTACCGCGGCGGGAGCCTGTGCGGAGTCGGCCACCGTGTCAGCCACCGGCCTGGTCCAGCGCCGACTGGAGGGACTGCTTGTAGCCGGCGCTGGTGTAGGTGGCACCCGAGACCGCGTCGATGTCCGCGCTGCCCGCCGCGACGGCCGCCTGGTTGAGGCGGGGGACGGAGGCGGAGGTGACCTGGTCGCTGCGGCCGCCCTTGGGGGCCTGGACGGCTTCGGCCTTGGTGACTTTCCCGCCGGCGACGGTGATCCGGACCTGCACCGGCCCGTACTGCGTCTGCGCGACGCTGCCGGTGACGGTCTTGGCCTGGGCGCTGCCCGAGCCCTGCGCGGCGCCGGCCGAGGCCTTGGCCTTGTCCAGGGCGGACTGGAGGGACTTCTTGTAGCCGGCGCTGGTGTAGGTGGCGCCCGAGACCGCGTCGATGTCCGCGCTGCCCGCCGCGACGGCCGCCTGGTTGAGGCGGGGGACGGAGGCGGAGGTGACCTGGTCGCTGCGGCCGCCCTTGGGGGCCTGGACCACCTCGGCCTTAGTGATCTTGCCGCCGGCGACGGTGATGCGGACCTGAACCGGCCCGTACTGCGTCTGCGCCACGTCGCCGGTCAGGGTCTGGGCGCTGCCCGAGCCCTGCGCGGCGCCGGCCGAGGCCTTGGCCTTGTCCAGGGCGGACTGGAGGGACTGCTTGTAGCCGGCGCTGGTGTACGTCGCCCCGGACACGGCGTCGATGTCCGCGCTCTGGGCGGCGACCACCGCCTGGTTGAGGCGCGGCACGGAGCCGGCGGTGATCTGGTCGCTGCGGCCGCCCTTGGGGGCCTGGACCGCCTCGGCCTGAGTGATCTTGCCGTTGCTCATGGTCAGGCGGACCTGGACCGCGCCGTACTGCGTCTGCGCCGCGTCACCGGTGACCGCGCCGTTCACGCCGCCCTGCGGGGCCTGCCCGGCGGCCGCGGGCGGGAGCTGACCGCCCGCGGCCTGGGCGGACCCCGGGTCGGAGGCCGGCTTCAGTGACAGCAGCAGCACGATCCCGGAGACGGTGGCTGCGCCGGCGAGCACGGCACGCCGGACGGGGTGAGACTTCCTCATCGTTTCTCAAGCTCCTGAAGGGCCGTTGATGTCCCGTCGCTCACATCTCGAACGACTCGTGATGGATACGGCGGGCGGGGACTCCCGCACCGCGCAGTGCCTCGTACACCGACTGCGCGAAGCCGGGCGGCCCGCACATGAAGACGTCGTGGTCGCGGACGTCCGGGATCTTCCGCTGGAGGGACTCCGCGGAGATGTCCGGGCGTTCACCGTCGGGGCTGTTGACCGCGTACATCAGCCGGGCACCGCGCTCGTCGGCGATCTTGGCGAGCTCGCCCCACAGCGCCAGGTCCTGGGTGCTGTTGGCCCGGTAGAGCAGCGTGATGTCCCCGGACGCGCCCGGCAGGGTCTCGAACAGGGCCCGCATCGGGGTGATGCCGACGCCGCCCGCGACCAGCAGCACCTTGCCGCGGCTGCGGCGCTGCGCGGTCATCGCGCCGTACGGACCCTCCGCCCACACCTTGGTGCCGGGCTCGAGCTCGCGCAGCCGGGAGGTGTGGTCACCGATCGCCTTGACGGTGATCCGCAGCATGTCCGGGCGGGGCGCGGCCGACAGCGAGTACGGGTGCGAACTGAAGCGCATTCCGGGCGCCTTGAACCGCCAGCGGAAGAACTGGCCCGCCTCCGCGCCCATCCGGTGCAGCTTGCGCCCGCCGATCAGCACGGACACGATGCCCGGGGTCTCCTCGATGACCGCCTCGACCCGCATCCGGTGCCGCAGGTTCAGCCGGATCGGCGTGAGGATCCGGTACCAGAGGACGAGCGCGGTCACCACGCCGTACAGCCCGTACCAGAAGGTCTTCGCGGTGGGCTCGACGGCGAACTCGTTGCCGGTCGCGATCTGGTGCCAGAACGTCATGTACACCGACGCGTAGGTGAGCAGGTGCACGTGGTACCAGGTGTCGTACCCGATCAGACGGCGGACGCCGCCGATCGAGAGGATCCCGATGACGAACAGCAGACCCGTGCCGATGGCGGCCTTGCCCATGTCCGGCAGCTGGTTGATCGAGTCGATCGTCTGCTGGACGATGTCGCCGAGTCCCTTGCCCGCCTGAAGGGCGTAGCCCCACATGGTGAGGAAGACGTGCGCGAGGACCAGACAGAGCGTGTAGCGGCCGGTCATGGCGTGCCAGCGGGCGACCCGGTCGGTGCCCACCCGCCGCTCCAGCGCGGGCACCCGGGCCATCTGGAGCACCACCAACGCCATGAGGTAGCCGGCGAGCAGGCCGGTGATCCGGCCCGCGGCCAGGATCTTGCTCGTGGTGTCCGCGAGGGACGGTGTGTTGTCCCACCACAGCCACAGCACGGCCGCCGCACCCGCCCACAGGGCGATCAGCAGCGGTACGGCCGGGGAGCGGCGCGGGCGGATGCGGCGCATCGTCTGGCGACGGGCGGCACGGCCGCCTGCGAGCGTGGTGGTCACGGTTCCTCCGTGGGGACTTGACCCTTGGCCCACAGATACGTGCCGGGACACGGGAGTGTTCAGCCGCGTACCGAGTCGTGGGCGCACGAGGGTGACCAGCGGTAACCCGGACGCGCGCCGGAGCGGCCTCCCGGCTCTAGTAGCGCGTGACGGCGGTGGTCCCGCTCGCCGTCCCGACGGCGATGTGGGGGCGCTTCGCCGGGTCGGCCCAGGTGAGGATCGCGCGCATCGCGCGCTTCGGCACGGACACGCAACCGGCCGTCGCCCCACGCCCGTTGACATGGAGGAAGATGCCCGCGCCGCGTCTCCGCACCGGACGCTCGTAGTTGAAGCCGATGACGAGCGCGTGCGCGTACCGCTCGCCGTAGGTGATCAGATGCTCGGACTCGGCGGCCCGGCAGTCGGCCGGGCGGGGCTCGGTCCAGCGGTTGTAGGAGCGGGAGCCGTTGTCCTGGCACCACCAGGAGTCCCGGTGCACCCGGCGGTACCTGTACGCCGTCCCGCGCGGCGCCGCCTTGATGCCGAAGGCGTACGGCAGGCCGTACAGACCCGTGGGTGTCGTGTTCGTGCCCTGCGCGCGGGATACGCCCTCCACCAGGCCGTTCGCTCCGAAACGCGCCGGCGCCGAACCCGCCCGCAGCCACCGCCCGTCCTTGCGGTCCCACCAGGTGACCGTGCCCCTCGTCGAGGCCGCCCCCGGGGCCACCGCGGTGATCAGCTGGGTGCCGCCGCCGGTGTCCGTCATCCGGGCCGGCAGCGGGGGCGAGGGGGCGGGCGGCCCCGCGCCGAGCACGACGAGGGAGGAGACGGCTAGGGCGACGGCACCGGGGCGCATGCCTCAGACGGTAGAGGGGGGAAGCGGCAACGGCAGCCCGGGTAGTCCGTCCAGGCTGGTCGCGATGTGTTCCTTCTTGGTGAAGTACTCGCTGAGCGAGGCGTCGTCCTCCCGGGCGAAACGCTTGCCGTGCAGGTCGCGCTCCGCCTCGTACGCCATGAAGGGCACGGCGTAGCCGCAGGTGTCGCGGACGAGTTCGGCCGTGACGACGATGATCGCGCGCAGCCCGTGCTGGGCCGGGTCGATGTCCGGGAAGTGACCGAGCAGCTCCCCGAAACGAGGGTCGTCCCGGAAGACCGGCTCCCCGCGGCCGTGCACCCGGACGATGTTCGGCGGGCCCTGGAAGGCGCACCACATCAGGGTGATCCGCCCGTTCTCCCGCAGATGGGCGATGGTCTCGGCGTTGGAGCCGGCGAAGTCGAGGTAGGCGACGGTGTGGTCGTCGAGCACCGCGAAGGAGCCCTTGAGGCCCTTGGGGGAGAGGTTGACCGTGCCGTCGGCGGACAGGGGAGCGGTGGCGGTGAAGAAGACCGGCTGCGCCTCGATGAACGAGCGGAGCCGGCCTTCTATGCGCTCATGAGTTTTTCCCATGCCGCCGATTATGGCGCGCAAGTCTTTCGACTGTCTAAAGAATGGCGTGTCCAAGGAGTTGCCGGACCCGTGGCCGCCCCGGCCGGCGCGCGGGGCGGCCACAGCGCCTGTCACCTCACTTGGTGAGCGTGCAGGCGGCCAGGGAGTCCAGACCGGCCGGCTTCTCGGCCGTGCGGCCGATGGCCGTGGCGATGCGGTTGACGGTCGAGATCCGCTTGTCCTCCAGCGGGCCCAGGATGGCGTTCTGGACGAAGTTCGGTCCGCCCTGGCCGACGGTGTCGACCAGACGCTTGTTGGCCTCGGCGACCTGCGTGTCCAGCAGCGCCAGGTTGCGGTCGACCTCGGCCTGGGCGGAGGCCGGGATCGCCGGGAGCTGGGAAGCGACGTCCGGGCAGCTGATCGTGCCGGCCCCGGCGTTGCCCGCCTCGCCCGCACCCGCGTCCTCTCCGGCGCCCGCACCGGCTTCGGCACCCGCGCCCGCCTCGGCACCGGCTTCGGCACCGGCCTCGGCACCCGCGCCCGCTTCGGCACCGGCCTCGGCACCCGCACCGGCTTCAGCGCCCGCGCCGGCCTCCTCGCCGGCGCCCGCCTCGCCGCCCGCCGCCTCGCCCGCTCCGGCGCCGCCGTCGGCGTTGAGCTGGCAGGCGGCGAAGGCCTCCAGCCCCTCCGGCTTCTCGGCGGCACGCCCGATCGCGGTCTCGATGCGGTTCAGGGCGGCGACGCGCTTGTCCTCCAGCGGGCCGAGGATGGCGTTCTGGACGAAGTTGGGTCCGCCCTGGCCGACGGTGTCGACGAGGCGCTTGTTGGCCTCCTCGATCTGGGTGGCCAGATCGCCGAGATTGCGGTCGACCTCCGCCTGCGCCGAGGCGGGGATGTCCGGCAGCTGGCCGGTGACGTCCGGGCACGTGATCGTGCCGGGACCCGCCAGCGTCCGGGCGTTCGTCCCGCCGCTGTCGGGCGTCTCCCCGGCGAGCGCGAAGCCGGCGATCACCGTGCCGGACAGTGCCACCGCGGCGGCGCCGCCGATGAAGCCGACGCGACGCTTGTTGTACTTCGGAAGAGCCCTGGACATGCGGATGCCTCACTAGGGGTCGGGGGATCGTCGGTGTCAAAACGCGGCGCCTGCGTTCGGCGAGAGGTACGGGTAAGCGGTTTCGCGCGTTCAAAAGATCTTCAAAGTCATCTAGGCATGGCCGGAATCAGCCCTCGACCCGAGACCGATTGACGAATCATGCAGAGCTCTGCATAATCATGCAGGTCAGTGTTTGCGCTATGAGGGGAAGAACCCGTGACCGAGCGCGTCGTACTCGCCTACTCCGGCGGTCTTGACACCTCCGTCGCCATCGGCTGGATCGCCGAGGAGACGGGCGCCGAGGTCATCGCGGTCGCGGTGGACGTCGGCCAGGGCGGCGAGGACCTGGACGTCATCCGCAAGCGCGCCCTCGCGTGCGGCGCGGTGGAGGCCGAAGTGGCCGACGCCAGGGACGAGTTCGCCGAGGAGTACTGCCTCCCGGCGATCAAGGCCAACGCCCTCTACATGGACCGCTACCCGCTGGTCTCCGCCCTGTCCCGGCCGGCGATCGTCCAGCACCTCGTCGCCGCCGCCCACAAGCACGGCGCCACGACCGTCGCCCACGGCTGCACCGGCAAGGGAAACGACCAGGTCCGCTTCGAAGCCGGCATCGCCGCCCTCGCCCCCGACCTGAAGTGCATCGCCCCGGTCCGCGACTACGCCATGACCCGCGACAAGGCCATCGCCTTCTGCGAGGACAAGGGCCTGCCGATCGCGACCACCAAGAAGTCGCCGTACTCCATCGACCAGAACGTCTTCGGCCGCGCCATCGAGACCGGCTTCCTGGAGGACATCTGGAACGCGCCGATCGAGGACATCTACGAGTACACCCGGAACCCGGCCGCCGCCCGCGAGCCCGACGAGGTGATCATCTCCTTCGAGGAGGGCACCCCGGTCGCCATCGACGGCAGGCCCGTCACGGTCCTCCAGGCCGTCCAGCAGCTCAACGAGCGCGCCGGGGCCCAGGGCATCGGCCGGATCGACATGGTCGAGGACCGGCTCGTCGGCATCAAGTCGCGCGAGGTCTACGAGGCTCCGGGCGCGATCGCCCTGATCACCGCCCACCAGGAGCTGGAGAACGTCACCGTCGAGCGCGAACTCGCCCGCTACAAGCGGGGCGTCGAGCAGCGCTGGAGCGAGCTGGTCTACGACGGCCTGTGGTTCTCCCCGCTCAAGCGCGCCCTGGACGGCTTCGTCAACGAGGCGAACCAGCACGTCACCGGCGACATCCGGATGACCCTCCACGGCGGCCGCGCGGTCGTCACCGGCCGGCGCTCCGAGCAGTCGCTGTACGACTTCGACCTCGCCACGTACGACACGGGCGACACGTTCGACCAGTCCGCCGCCAAGGGCTTCATCGACATCTACAGCCTGTCGTCGAAGATCGCGGCACAGCGTCAGCCGCGGGCGTAGCACGACGGGAACCCGGCGTGGGCATATAAAGGTCCGCGTCACATCCACACCTCTCTAGGAGCAACGCAAGTGAGCAGCAACAGCGGTGACGTACGGCTCTGGGGCGGCCGTTTCGCCGACGGTCCCGCCGAGGCCCTGGCCAAGCTGTCCGCGTCCGTCCACTTCGACTGGCGGCTCGCGCCGTACGACATCGCCGGTTCGCGTGCGCACGCGCGCGTGCTCCACAAGGCCGGCCTGCTCACCGAGGACGAGCTGACCCGGATGATCGCGGGGCTCGACCAGCTGGAGGCGGACGTCGCCGACGGCTCCTTCGTGGGGACCATCGCCGACGAGGACGTGCACACCGCCCTGGAGCGCGGCCTGCTGGAGCGGCTCGGCCCCGACCTCGGCGGCAAGCTGCGCGCGGGCCGCTCCCGCAACGACCAGGTCGCCACCCTGTTCCGCATGTATCTGCGCGACCACGCCCGGATCATCGGCGGCCTGATCGCCGAGCTCCAGGACGCGCTGATCGGCCTGGCCGAGGCCCACCCGGACGTGGCGATGCCCGGCCGCACGCACCTCCAGCACGCCCAGCCGGTCCTCTTCGCGCACCACGTCCTCGCCCATGTCCAGTCGCTGTCCCGGGACGCGGAGCGGCTGCGCCAGTGGGACGCGCGCACGGCGGTGTCGCCCTACGGCTCGGGCGCGCTGGCGGGCTCCTCCCTGGGCCTGGACCCG
This sequence comes from Streptomyces africanus, assembly GCF_002150735.1. Classification (GTDB taxonomy): domain Bacteria; phylum Actinomycetota; class Actinomycetes; order Streptomycetales; family Streptomycetaceae; genus Streptomyces; species Streptomyces africanus. The sequence goes on along the minus strand of NZ_MUKA01000151.1, from coordinate 15,934 downwards.
GAGGCGGTCGCGAAGGACCTCGGCTTCGAGCACGGCAGCGTCGGCAACTCCATCGACGGCACGGCGTCGCGGGACTTCGTCGCCGAGTTCGCCTTCATCACGGCGATGATCGGCGTCAACCTCTCCCGGATCGCCGAGGAGGTCATCCTCTGGAACACGAAGGAGTTCTCCTTCGTGACCCTGCACGACGCGTTCTCGACGGGCTCGTCGATCATGCCGCAGAAGAAGAACCCGGACATCGCCGAGCTGGCCCGGGGCAAGTCCGGCCGCCTGATCGGCAACCTGACGGGCCTGCTGGCCACGCTCAAGGCCCTCCCGCTCGCGTACAACCGCGACCTCCAGGAGGACAAGGAGCCGGTGTTCGACTCCATCGACCAGCTGGAGATCCTGCTCCCGGCCTTCACCGGCATGATGGCCACGCTCACGGTCCACCGCGAGCGCATGGAGGAACTGGCCCCCGCCGGCTTCTCCCTCGCGACGGACATCGCCGAGTGGCTGGTCAAGCAGGGCGTCCCGTTCCGCGTCGCCCACGAGGTGGCGGGCGAGTGCGTGAAGGTCGCCGAGGGCGAGGGCAAGGAACTGGACGAGCTGACGGACGAGCAGTTCGCGAAGATCTCGTCCCACCTGACTCCCGAGGTCCGCACGGTCCTGAACGTCCCGGGCGCCCTGGCTTCCCGCAACGGCAGGGGCGGCACGGCCCCGAGCGCGGTCGCAGTGCAGCTGGCCGAAGTGAAGGCGGACGTGGCGGCCCAGCACGATTGGGCCGTGGCCAAGAATCAGGGATGAGGGGAACGTACCCAAGGGGCGCGGGGAACTGCGCGAGCAACCACACGCAACCCGCACTCGCAAACGCAGATCAGGCCCCGCGCTCTGAGGCGAAGGTCATCCCGAGGGTTACGTTGGTCGAAAGCCACAGCCGACCGAACGGAGCCCCCGGATGCCCTTCGCCCGCCTGGCCCATGCGACAACCCCCACCTGCCACATCGGCCTCGGCCTCGCCGCCGTCGGACGCCCCGGCTACATCAACCTCGGCCGAGACGAAGACCTGGGAGACGACCGCAGCGTCGAGACACTGCGCACCCGCACCCACGAACTCCTCGACGCCGCGTACGCCCAAGGCGTCCGCTACTTCGACGCCGCCCGCTCCTACGGGCGCTCGGAAGAGTTCCTCGCCGACTGGCTGAACACAAGGCCCGGCCTCGACGACATCGTCGTCGGCAGCAAGTGGGGCTATACCTACACCGCCGACTGGTCCACCGACGCCGAGACACACGAGGTCAAGGACCACACCCTCGCCACCTACGAACGGCAGCGCGCCGAGAGCGACGCCCTGCTCGGCGACCGGCTCGACCTCTACCAGATCCACTCGGTGACCCCGGACAGCCCGGCCCTCACCGACAAGGAGCTGCACGCGAAGCTCGCGGAGGCCGCCGCCCAGGGACTCACCATCGGCTTCTCCACCAGCGGTCCCGCCCAGGCGGACGCGATCCGCGCCGCCCTCGCCGTGACGGTCGACGGCGAACCCCTCTTCCGTACCGTCCAGTCGACGTACAACGCGCTGGAGACCTCCGCCGCGCCCGCCCTCGCCGAGGCCCACGACGCCGGGCTGACCGTGATCGTCAAGGAGGCCATGGCCAACGGCCGGCTCGCCGGGCCGCACGCGCCGGACGTCCTCAAGGGGATCGCCGAGGAGACCGGCCTCGGCTGTGACGCCGTCGCCCTGGCCGTGGTCCTGCGGCAGCCCTGGGCCGGCGTCGTCCTCTCCGGCGCGGCCACCACCAACCAGCTCGCCTCCAACCTGCACGCTGCGGTCGTCGACCTCGACGACGACCAGCTGACCCGCCTCACCACGCTGGCCGAGGAACCGCAGGCGTACTGGGAGCGGCGCGGGCAGCTGCCCTGGCACTGATCACCCCGTTCCTCTCCCACCTGTACCGGCAGCCGTGAGCCACGTATGTCCAGCGTGAGACATTCACGTCTCATATGGTCTATGGTTGTCTCATGGCTGTCGATCCTGACCATGTGCTGCGCACCGCCGCGGCCCTGCTGACCCGCAAATCCACCGCGACCATGGACGAGGTCGCGAAGGCCGCCGGGATCAGCCGCGCCACGCTGCACCGCCACTTCGCCGGGCGGGACGCCCTCGTCCGCGCGCTGGAGTCGCTGGGCATCGCCGAATGCGAGGCCGCGCTGGACGCCGCCCGGCTCGACGAGGGCACGGCGAGCGAGGCCGTCCGCCGGCTGGTCGGGGCCATCGAGCCCGCCGCCGGACTGCTCGGGTTCCTCTACACGGAGAACCAGCTGTTCGAGGGCGAGGAGCAGAACGCGGGCTGGACCCTGATCGACGACCGGATCTCCGCCCTGTTCCGGCGCGGCCAGCTCAGCGGCGAGTTCCGCATCGACCTCACGCCGGCCTGGCTCACCGAGGCGCTCTACGGCCTGCTGGCCTCCGGCGCCTGGATGGTGCAGAGCGGCAAGGGCGCTCCCAAGGACTTCCAGCACATGATCGTCGAGCTGCTGCTCGGCGGCGCACTCCGGAGAGAGGAATCATGACCAGCACCCTGCAGCCGGCCGAGACGGCCGAGGCGGCGCAGCGCCCGGGCCGTTGGCTCGCGCTCGGCGTCCTCGTGCTCGCCGTGCTGCTGGTGGCCGTCGACGCGACCGTCCTCGGTCTCGCGACGCCCTACATCAGCGAGGACCTCAAGCCCTCCGGCACGCAGCTGCTGTGGATCGGCGACGTCTACTCGTTCGTCATCGCCGGTCTGCTCGTCTCCATGGGCAGCCTCGGCGACCGCATCGGCCGCAAGCGGATCCTGCTGGTCGGGGCCACGGCGTTCGGTGCGATATCCGTGGTCAACGCCTACGCCACGACACCCGAGATGATGATCGTGGCGCGGGCACTGCTCGGCGTCGCCGGCGCGACCCTGATGCCGGCCACGCTCGCCCTGATCCGCAACCTCTTCCACGACCCGCGCGAACGCAGTCTCGCCGTCGGCATCTGGGGCGCCACCGCGTCCGCCGGAACGGCCGTCGGCCCGATCGTCGGCGGGTTCCTGCTGGAGCACTTCTGGTGGGGCTCGGTCTTCCTGATCAACTTGCCCGTGATGGCCGTCCTGGTCCTCGTCGGCATCAGGCTGCTGCCCGAGTCGCGTACCGCCGACCCCGGTCCCTGGGACCTGGTCAGCGTCCTGCTGTCGCTGGTCGGCATGGTCGGTGTCGTGTACGCGGTCAAGGAGGCCGCCGCGCACGGCTTCGCGTGGGGCCCTGCGGCGGCAGGTCTGCTGGGCATGGCCGCCCTCTACGGGTTCGTACGCCGCCAGCTCACGCTTCAGGCCCCGCTGCTGGACATGCGGCTGTTCCGCAACCGCGGCTTCAGCGGGGCGGTGCTGGCCGACCTGCTGACCATCCTCGGCCTGTCCGGGCTGGTGTTCTTCCTCTCCCAGTACCTGCAACTCGTCCAGGGCAGGCGCCCGTTCGAGGCGGGCCTGGCGGAACTGCCCGCCGCGATCGGCGCGGTGGCGGCCGGTCTGCTCGCGGGGCGTGCGGCCCGGCGCTTCTCGGTGCGGGCCGTCGTCTCCGGGGGACTCGCGGCGATCGGCCTCGCGCTGGCCGCGCTCACGGTGATCGGCCAGTCCACCGGCTACCCGCTGCTCGGGGCCGCGCTCCTGGTGGTCGGTGTCGGAGCCGGTCTCTCGTTCACCGTGACCGCCGACGTGATCCTCTCCAGTGTGACCAAGGAGCACGCGGGTTCCGCGTCCGCCGTGTCCGAGACGGCGTACGAACTCGGCGCGGCCCTCGGCATCGCCGTGCTCGGGTCCATCGTGACCGGCGTCTACAGCGACTTCACCGGCCCGGCGGGTACACCGGCCGCGGCCCACGAGTCGCTGGGGGGCGCCGTCGAGGCGGCCGGGAGCATGCCCGCCCACACCTCCGCCGTGATGCTGGACGCGGCCCGCACGTCCTTCGTGGACGGCTTGGCGCTGGCGGCGGGGGCAGGCGCGGCGGTGCTGCTCGCCGCGGCCGCAGCGGCATGGTTCATGCTGCGCGGCCAACGGCTCGACAGCCGACCTTGAGGGGAGGTGAGACGCCGAACGGCGCTACGCGGCCTCTTTGGCCTTACTGGCGTACATGTCGACGTACTCCTGACCGGACAACCGCATGACCTCGCTCATCACCGAGTCGGTCACGGCCCGCAGCACGTACCGGTCCCGGTCCATCCCCTCGTACCGGGAGAACTCCATCGCCTCACCGAAGCGGACCGTGACCTTCCCCGGCCGCGGCAGCCCCGCCCCGCCCGGCTGAAGCCGGTCCGTACCGATCATCGCGAACGGCACCACCGGGGCTCCCGTCATCAGCGTGAGCCGGGCGATCCCGGTACGCCCGCGGTACAGCCGGCCGTCGGGCGAGCGCGTGCCCTCCGGGTAGATGCCGAAGACCTTGCCCTCCTCCAGCACCCGGCGGCCGGTCATCAGCGCGGCGACCCCGCCCCGGCCGCCGTCACGGTCCACGGGGATCATGCCGACGCCGGTGAAGAACCAGGCCATCAGCCGGCCCTTGAAGCCCTTCCCGGTCACGTACTCGTCCTTGCCGATGAAGAGGACCTGGCGGTCGCAGACCAGCGGAAGGATCATCGAGTCGATGAACGTCAGGTGGTTGCCGGCGAGGATGACCGGACCGTCGCCGGGAATGTGCTCCGCGCCTTCCACCTGAGGGCGGAACATCAGGCGCATGATCGGGCCGAGCACTGCCTTGATGAGCGCGAAGCGGGACAACGGACCCTCCGGTGTCAGGATTCTGTATGAGTCTGTGCAGGTGAGGACGATACTCGGGGCCCGGGCGATCGCGCACATCGGGCACGGCGACTTAACCGAGGCCTTACGTACTGTTGACGCGTGTTTACCTGCGGTGACGCGCCGTGGACGGTGCGTGACCCGGCCGCCCCATGTGACGGACGTCGCTCCCCGGGCGCACCGGACGCGTTCCCAGAACCGCCGCACCGAATCGCCGGGACGGGACGAACCCGACGCGCCGCCGACGAGCCGTCAGTTCGCCGCCCCCACCAGCCACTACGACATCCGTCGTCACCCGCGTGTTCCGCCCGGCGTCTCCCGCTCGTCATGTACGCGCCCGTACGATCGGCCCGCACGGACGAGCTCACGGCAGGGAGGGTGCTCATGGGAACGCAGAGGCCGAACGAGGGAGCGAGCGGAACCGGACGGCGGGCCCTGCTCGGCGCGGCGGTCCTCGGCGCCGGGGGAGCGGTCCTCGGCATGGCCGGCTCGGCGAGAGCCGACGGCGCCCGGCCCGGCGGCGGACAGGAGGGGCAGGGCGGGCACGGCGGGCTGAAGAGCCTTCCCAAGCCGACGATCGTCGGCCACCGCGGGGCCAGCGGCTACCGCCCGGAACACACCTTCGGCTCGTACCAGCTGGCCCTCGACCTGGGCGCCGACATCGTCGAGGCGGGCGACCTGGTGCCGACGAAGGACGGTCACCTCGTCTGCCGTCACGAGCCGGAGATCGGCGGCACCACGGACGTCGCCGACCACCCGGAGTTCGCCGACCGCAAGAAGACCAAGCTCCTCGACGGCGTCTCGACCACCGGCTGGTTCACCGAGGACTTCACGCTCGCCGAGCTGAAGACCCTGCGGGCGGTCGAGCGCATCCCGGCCAACCGCCCGCACAACACCCTCTACAACGGCCGCTGGGAGATCCCCACCTTCGAAGAGGTCCTGAAGTGGCAGGACGAGCAGACCCGCGAGCGCGGCAAGCAGGTGTGGATCTACCCCGAGCTCAAGCACCCCACCTACTTCCGCAAGCAGGGCCTCCCCCTGGAGGAGCGGGTCGCCGAGCTGCTGCGCAGGCACCGCAAGGACCGACGCACCTCCCCGGTCATCATCCAGTCCTTCGAGCCGACCAGCATCGAGCGCCTCGACAAGCTCGTCGACAACCCCCTGGTCGTCCTGCTGTCCTCGGCGGACAGCCGCCCCTGGGACTTCGTCGAGACGGGCGACCCGCGCACCGTCGCCGACCTGGTCAAGCCGGCCGGCCTGCGGGAGATCGCCTCCTACGCGCAGGGCATCGGCCCGACCCTGGACCTGGTCATCCCGCGCGACGCCAAGGGCAATCTCACGCAGCCGACGGCACTCGTCCGGGACGCGCACCAGGCGGGTCTGATCCTGCACCCCTGGACGATGCGCAACGAGAACCCCTTCCTGCCCGCGAACTTCCGCAAGGGCACGGACGCGGACGCCTACGGCGACGTCTTCGGCGCCTACAAGGTGTATTTCGCGACCGGTATCGACGGCGTCTTCACCGACCAGCCCGACACGGGTGTGCTGGCCCGCGAGGACTTCGTCGGCGACTGAGCGTCACATCGGCGCTGAGCGTCAACAGGTGAGCGCACACCCCCCGGTCGAGTGAGCTTCGGCCGCCCGGGCAACCCACGGCCCGGGGGCCGCGTCGCTCCGCATATGACGCCCGACCTGGTCACCGCCCTGCGTCCGCTGCTCACCGCCGAGGCCTCCGCGGAGGCATATGCCGCAGGAGTCGAGGCCAGTGACCTGGAACAGGCGGTCTGGCTCCGCCTGCTGGAGCGTCTCCACGCCGAGGGCCCGCCGCTCGACCCGCAGGAATGGCTCCGCCGGGCCGTCCGCTCGGAAGCGCGCCGCACCCGCCGCGCGAGCCGCCTCGAACGGCCGTACGCCGTCGAGCCGGCCGACGACCGCGGCGACGGCCCCGAGCAGCTCGCCCTCGCCGCGGCCCGCGGCCGTGCCCTGCGCGCGGCCGTCCGCCGCCTCCCGGGCCGGTGCCCCCGCCTGATGGAGGCCCTGCTCTCTCCCGATGACCTGACATACCGGGAAATCGCAGGGGAGTTGGGTATCTCACAGGGCAGTCTTGGCCCGGAACGTTCCAGATGCCTGGGATGTCTGCGGAGATTGCTCACGTCGGAGGTTGCGGCCCGCTGAGGACGGGGATAGGAGTGAGGAACGACAGGTGATCAGATGAGCGGGAGGCGTGCGCACATGGGCATGAGCGTGACCATCTCTGCGGCGGCCGAGCAGGACGCGGAGCAGATCTTCAGGCTGCAGTACCTGTGCTTCCAGTCGGAGGCGGCGCTGTACGGGAACTACCGCATCGACCCGCTCGTCCAAACCCTCGACTCGGTCCGCGAGGAGGTCGCCCGGGACTGCGTCTTCGTGGCCCGGCTCGGCGACGAGGTCGTCGGCTCGGTCCGCGGCTCGGTCACCGAGGACGGCGCCGCCGCGATCGGCAAGCTCTGCGTCCACCCCCGCCTGCAGGGGCACGGCATCGGCGCCCGCCTCCTCCGCGCTGCCGAATCGGCCCTCGCCGACCAGCACGGCGCCACCCGCTTCCGCCTCCACACCGGCCACCGCAGCGAGGGCAACCTCCGCCTCTACCGCAAGGTGGGCTACGAGACCGTGGGCACGTCCCAGGGCGCGGACGGCGTACCGATGATCGTCCTGGAGAAGCCGGCCAGTACGTACGCGGCGACGGCGTGATGGCCGGCCTTCCTTAGGGGCGCGGGGCTGTATCGATGTGCGGCTCCGCCGCGTGGGCGCGACCAGCCACACCCGGCCCGCGGCCGCCTGATCACCTCAGGCGGCATCCCCATTCCGCGCACGCGACCGCCGCAGCCAGTAGATCGCAGACACCGGCAACAAAATCGGGATGAACACGTACCCCATCCCGAAGTCCGACCACACGGTCGCGTCGGGAAACGCCGACGGCTCGATCAAGGTCCACGTCCCGACCGTCAGCACACCCACCAACTCGGCGACACAGCACGCCAGCGCGGCCTTGCGCGCCGTCTCCCCACCCCGCACCAGCGAGTACGTGATGAACCCGTACACCACACCGGCCACCGCCGACAGCGAGTACGCGAGCGCCGCCCGGTCGAACTCGGTCGCGATCTGGTAGGCCGATCGCGACACCGCGCCCACGACCATCACGCCGTACAGCCACACCAGCAGCGTGCCCGGCCCACTGGTCAGCCGCCGCCGGCTCACCTCAGCCTCCCCAGATGTCATAGAGCCGCACCTCCAGCACAGCCAGCACCACACCGCCGGCGGCGACTGTCACCGAACCCCACCGGGTGCGCTCCGCCAGCGACATGAATCCCGCCGCCGGGACACACGCGAACGCCCCGATCAGATACGCCACGAAGATCGTCGTACCCTGCTCCGGCTTCTCGCCCTGCGCCAGCAGCACGATCCCCACCGCCAGCTGGACCAGCGTCAGCAGGGTGACCACGGCCATCCCCATGAAGTGCCAGTCCTTCGTCGGCTGGTCACGGTAGGCGGCCCAGCCGCACCAGGCGGCGAGCAGCAGTGCGGCGACGCCGGTCACCAGCGTCAGGGCATCAACCATGCTGCGACCTTATTACGGCCGAAACGGCCCGGTGCTTTCGGCCCTGGCCTGCACCGTAGGGTCGAGGGCATGAAGATCCACGCGCATGCCCTGCTGTTCGACAACGACGGAACCCTGGTCTCCTCCCTCGCCTCGGTGGACCGCTGCTGGACGCGGTGGGCCACGGAGTACGGGATCACGGCAGAGGAGTTCGCCCGGGTCGAGCTGCACGGCCGGCCGGCCGCCGAGATAGCCGCCGACCTGCTGCCCGCCGACCTGGTGCCGGAGGCCGTCGCGCGGATCGAGGACCTGGAGGTGGAGGACGTACCCAACGGCGGGGTGCACCTGCTGCCGGGGACCCGCGCCTTCCTCGACGCCCTGCCCGCCGAGCGCTGGGCCGTCGTCACCTCCGCCACCCGGCGGCTGGCCGAGGCCCGGCTCGACGCCGTCGGCATCCTGCCCAAGACGCTCGTCGCCGCCGACGACGTCACCCGCGGCAAGCCCGACCCCGAGCCCTATCTGCTCGCGGCCCGCACCCTCGGCGTCGACCCCGCCCGGTGCGTCGTCTTCGAGGACGCCCCCGCGGGTCTCGCGGCCGGCCGCGCCGCCGGCATGACCACCGTGGCGTTGACCACAACCCACCAGGCCCACGAACTCCAGGCCGACCTGGTCGTCGGGAACCTGTCGGCCCTGTCGGCACTGGTCACCGAGCAGGGTGTGGAGATCTCCCTCCGCGACTGACGCGAGCCGGCGGATCCCGGCCCCTGTCCACCGCTGTCCAGCATCCGGACAGCGGCGGCCGGTCAGGACCGTACGCGTGTTTTACTGACGGCATGACCACGACGAGCGACCGCATTCCCGCGACCGAGGCGACCATGACGCCCGGTGCTCGTTGTATGTGTCGAATGTGCGCCTTCTAGAGGGCCCCCGCACCACCCCCTGAGCTCGCGCCCCGAAGCGAGACAGCGGCATGTCCGCACGCCCCTTGCGGTGCGTGACAGCAAGCCGCCCGCGCGCATGTTCTCCCCGGTTCCCCGCCCCAGCGAGAACCGTGTCGCGTCCCTGAACGAATGCCTCTGTGCCCGGGCACACCCACGCCCGCGCACTCGACAGTGACGGAAACCCACGTGATCACCACAACGGACCTGACCAAGGTCTACCGTTCGCGCGGCCGCGAGGTCACCGCCCTGGACGGCGTCGACCTGCACGTCCGCGAAGGCGAGGTGTACGGCGTCATCGGCCAGTCCGGCGCCGGCAAGTCCTCGCTCATCCGCTGCGTCAACCTCCTGGAGCGCCCCACCTCCGGCACCGTGACGGTCGCCGGACAGGACCTCACCGCCCTGGCCGGCCGCGGCCCGCGCGCAGGAAGGGAACTGCGGCAGGCGCGCAGCCGGATCGGCATGGTCTTCCAGCACTTCAACCTGCTGTCCTCCCGGACCGTCCAGGACAACGTCGAACTGCCGCTGGAGATCCTCGGCAAGTCCGGCACGGAACGCTCCCGCAAGGCACGGGAGCTGCTCGACCTGGTCGGCCTCGCCGACAAGGCGGGGGCCTACCCGGCGCAGCTCTCCGGCGGCCAGAAGCAGCGCGTCGGCATCGCCCGCGCCCTGGCCGGCGACCCGAAGGTGCTGCTGTCCGACGAAGCCACCAGCGCCCTCGACCCGGAGACCACCCGCTCGATCCTGGCGCTGCTGCGTGACCTGAACCGGCAGCTCGGCCTGACCGTCCTGCTCATCACGCACGAGATGGACGTCGTGAAGTCGGTCTGCGACTCCGCCGCGCTCATGGAGAACGGCCGCATCGTCGAGTCCGGCACGGTCAGCGAGCTCCTGGCCACCCCCGGCTCCGAACTGGCCGCCGCGCTGTTCCCGCTCGACGGCGAGGCCTCCGGCGACGACCGCACCGTCCTCGACGTCACCTTCCAGGGCGAGAGCGCGACCCAGCCCGTCATCTCGCAGCTCGCCCGGACCTACAACATCGACATATCGATCCTCGGTGCCGCCATCGACACCGTCGGCGGCCTCCAGGTCGGCCGGATGCGCATCGAACTGCCCGGCCGCTACGAGGACAACGTCGTGCCGATCGGCTTCCTGCGCGAAAAGGGCCTCCAGGTCGAGGTCCCGGGCCGCGAGTCCGCGCTGGTGAAGGAGGGCGCCAAGTGACCTGGTCCGAGATGCAGCCCCTGCTGGCACAGGCGTGTTGGGACACGCTCTACATGGTCGGCTGGTCCACGCTCATCGCCGTCGTCGGCGGACTGCCGCTCGGCATCCTGCTGGTCCTGACCGACCGCGGCGGCCTGCTCCAGAACCTCGCCGCCAACAAGGTCATCGGGCAGATCGTGAACATCGCCCGCTCGCTGCCGTTCATCATCCTGATGGTCGCGCTGATGACCTTCACCCGCTGGATCACCGGCACCACCATCGGCCGCGCGGCCGCCATCGTGCCGCTCGCCATCGGCGCCATCCCCTTCTTCGCGCGCCTGGTCGAGACGGCCGTCCGCGAAGTGGACCACGGGCTCGTCGAGGCCGTGCAGGCCATGGGCGGCAACACCTGGACCGTCGTCCGCAAGGTCCTCGTCCCCGAGTCCCTGCCGTCGCTGATCTCCAGCACCACCACCACGATCGTCGCCCTCATCGGCTACTCGGCGATGGCGGGCACCGTCGGCGCCGGCGGCCTCGGCGACATCGCCATCCGCTACGGCTACCAGCGCTTCGAGACCCAGCTGATGTGGATCACCGTCGCGATCCTCGCCGTCGTCATCTCGGCCATCCAGTTCGCCGGCGACTACGCGGCCCGGTCCCTGCACCGCCGCGGCGCCCACTCGGGTCCCGCCCCCAAACTGCGGCTGCTCAAAGCCGCCTCCTGAACCCCCGTTCACCCACAACGGGGTCGCACCGTTCGCCAGGTCACAAGGAAGGGCACTTTTCGTGCGTAACAACGCCAAGATCACCACCGCCGTCCTCGCCGCCGGAGCCCTCACCCTCGGGCTCAGCGCCTGCGGCGCCGGCGACTCCGGCTCCGACGGACCCCTGATCGTCGCCGCCAGTCCCGTCCCGCACGCCGAGATCCTCAACTACGTCAAGGACAACCTGGCGAAGAAGGAGGGCCTGGACCTCCAGGTCAAGGAGTTCACCGACTACGTCACGCCGAACACGGCGACGCAGGACGGCTCCGTGGGCGCCAACTACTTCCAGAACAAGCCGTACCTCGACGACTTCAACAAGAAGAACGGCACCGACATCGTGCCCGTCGTCACGGTCCACCTGGAGCCGCTCGGCCTCTACTCCCACAAGGTCAAGAAGGCCGACGACCTGAAGAGCGGTGCGACCGTCGCCATCCCCAACGACACGGTCAACGAGGCCCGCGCCCTCAAGCTCCTCGCGGCCAACGGGATCATCACCCTCAAGGCGGGCGTCGGCAACGAGGCGACCCCCTCCGACATCTCCAAGAACCCCAAGAACCTCAAGTTCAAGGAGCTGGAGGCGGCCCAGACGCCGCGCTCCCTCGACGACGTGGACGCCGCCGTCGTCAACGGCAACTACGCCATCGAGTCCGACCTCAAGCCCTCGAAGGACGCCCTCGTCCTGGAGTCCCCGAAGAACAACCCGTACGGCAACTTCCTCGCCGTGAAGAAGGGCCAGGAGAACGACCCGCGCGTGAAGAAGCTCGCGAAGCTCCTCACCTCGCCCCAGGTGAAGAAGTTCATCCAGGACAAGTACGCCGGCTCCGTGCTCGCCTCCTTCTGAGCACCCGCACGGCACCCGTCCCGCACGGGGTCCTCCCTCACCGGGTGGGGGAGGACCCCGTGGTGCGGATCAGTGCTTTCATGCTGCATGCTGGGCAGTTCAGCAGGCCCTGAAGGTTCACCGAAGGTTACGGAGCGGCGCATGACGAGCACCTTTCCCAACGTCTCCATCAGCACGGAGCGGTTGGTCCTGCGCCCCCTTGAGGAGCCGGACATCCAGTCGTTCGCCGACATGATGAACGACGAGCTCGTCACCGCCTGGACCACCGTCCCGCACCCCTACACCCAGGCCCACGCGCGCTCCTGGATCACCGAACAGGCCCCCGCCGAACGGGCCGAGGGCCGCGGCATCGTCTTCGCCGTCACCGAGTTCCTCACCCAGCGCCTCGTCGGCATCGTCCACCTGCGGAACACCGACTGGAGGATCCGCTCCAGCGAGATCTCCTACGTCATCGCCCCCTGGGCCCGCGGCGAGGGCTACGCCTCCGAGGCGGCGCTCATCACCGCACAGTGGCTCTTCAACGACCAGAAGTTCGAGCGCCTCGAACTGCGCACCCCGGCCGACAACACCGCCTCCCAGCAGGTGGCCCAGAAGATCGGCTGCATCAGCGAGGGAGTGCTGCGCGGCGCCTGGATAGCCCGGGCCAGGAGGGACGACGGCGCGTGGATGGAGGTACGCACCGACCTGATCGTCTGGAGCCTGCTCCCCGAGGACCTCGAAGGCGTCGGCGACCAGCTGCCCGGCGGCTTCACGTCCTTCGGCGACTGGAACTGACGCAGGCGACCGGAACGGACACGGTGCGCGACGGCACCGCGGCCCCCTTCACCGGCTGCACCGGGTACTCTCACGGAGCCCGCCCGCGGGCAGCTCATCACACGACACACCCGACCTGACACAGACGACCTGCGCAAACCCAGGAGACTGACGACGATGGCCGACCGGGTCACGGTGATCGGCTGGGACGGTTCGCCGCTGACCGCCGCGGCACGCGCCGCCCTCGGTGCCGCCACGCTCGTGGCGGGTGCCGCCCACCACCTCGCGCTCCCCGAGGTACCCCCCGGCGCCGAGCGCATCCGCCTCGGCAGCGTCGCACTCGCCGCCCGCCGCATCGCCGCCCACCGCGGCACGGCCGTCGTGCTCGCCGACGGCGACCCCGGCTATTTCGGTGTCGTACGCACCCTGCGCGCCCCGGAGTTCGGCCTCGAAGTGGAGGTCGTCCCCGCCGTCTCCTCGGTCGCCGCCGCCTTCGCCCGCGCCGGCATGCCCTGGGACGACGCACAGGTGGTCGTCGCACACCGACGCACCCTGCGCCGCGCGGTGAACGTGTGCCGCGCCCACACCAAGGTGGCGGTTCTCACCTCACCCGGCGCCGGCCCCGCCGAACTCGGACTGCTCCTCGAAGGAGTCCACCGCTCCTTCGTCATCTGCGAGGAACTCGGCACCGCACACGAGCGGGTCAGCGTCGTCACCTCCGACAAGGCCGCCGACTACACCTGGCGCGACCCCAACGTCGTCATCGTCCTCGGCCCGGCCGGACCCGGCACCACGGGGGAGAGCGGCGGCTGGATCGCCGGGCGCGACCCGTCCGCCGGACCACGCGGCTGGTCCCTGCCCGCCGAGACGTACGGCGGTGACCTCGGCGAGGGCGAGACCCAGCTGCTGCGCGCCTCCCAACTCGCCCGTCTCGGACCGCGCGTCGGCGACCTCGTGTGGGACATCGGCTGCGGCAGCGGCGCCTTCGCCGTCGAGGCCGCGCGCGCCGGCGCCGCCGTCCTCGCCGTCGACAGCGACCGGGCGGCCTGCGCCCGCACCGACGCGGCCGCCCGCCGCCTCGGCGTCCAGCTCCAGATCGTGCACGGCACCGCCCCGCACGTCCTGGAGAACCTTCCCGAGCCCGACGTCGTCCGCGTCGGCGGCGGGGGAGCGGCCGTCGTCTCGGCCGTCGCCGACCGCCGCCCTCAGCGCATCGTCACGCACGCCGCCACCCGGGACGCCGCCGAACTCATCGGCCGGGACCTGACGGAGCACGGATACGGCGTCGAGTGCGCCCTGCTCCAGTCCGTCGAACTCGACACCCGGGCCTGGACGGAGAAGGAACGGAGTGTCGCGTTCCTGCTCAGCGGGGTGCTGCCCCGGCGCAGTGCCTGACCCCGCCGCCGTCCCCGTGATCGGGTTGTCGTACTGCGCGCGGTAGGCTGGCCGATCGCTGCACCGCACGCGGACGTCCGGCAGTTCGTCGGCCAATGTCCGGAAAACCCGCCCGTTTTGGGGGGAGTGTGGTACGGCAGAACCGGAGGACGCGCAACGTGGCGCAGTCCACAGCGGAACCGTCGCGGATCAAGGTGCCGTGACGGTGCTTCGGCCGCAACAATGCCAGTGAGTGGCTTTGTCGCCTTTTACGGGCGGGCCGTTCGTGCCGCTGGGGACGCACGCTCGTTCTTCACTGCGGGGCGGTCGGTGCGCCGTTCCGGGTGAGCTGGTCGTAGGAGCACTAACCGATGGGCGAGGGGTACGCATGACCGACACCGGCCAGGTCCCGGGCGAGGGACTGCCGGAGAACGCAGGCATGGTGGAACAGCCGGGCGCCTCCGCGCACGGTGCGTACGCCTACCTCTCCGAGAACCCCGCCGAGGACGAAGACCTGCTGCTGCCCGGCTCCCATGGAGCCTGGGGCAACGAGGTCGCCCCGCCCGCGCCGGAGCCGGTCGTCGAGGCCGTGCACCAGCCGGGCCCGCACGAGATCTCCGGCCGCGACAGCGGCTCGGTCGACCTCGGCGGCGTCCGCCTGCCCGACCCGCCGCCGATCCCGCCCATCACCCCGCGCCGGCCGCTGCACCTCGGCCCGCCCCTCCCCGACAGCTCCGCCAGCCCGGTCCGGTCGCTCGCCGACCGCGGCCCGGCGGAAGCGCCGGTGCGACAGCCCGCGGGCGCGGCGCCCGGCCCCGAGTACCTCGACGTCCCGCGCGCCCCGGAGGCGCCCGCGCCGGCTGCCGCGCCCTGGGGCGCGCAGGTTCCGCCCCAGGCCCCGGTGAGCGCCGGGGCGGCGCCTGCGGAAACGGTTGTTCCGGCAGCGGAGCAGGCGGGCACGGCCCAGGCCGTCGCCACCCACGTCGCCACCCACGTCGCCCCCGAGGCGGCCCCGGAGGCAGCGGCGGCCCCGGCCCCGGCCGTGCAGGGTGCCTACGCCGGGCAGCCCGCGCAGGAGGCGACGGCGGCGGGCGAACCCGCCGTTGCCCCGGTGGCTGCAGGCGAGCCGGAGCAGGCCGTTCCCGCGGTGGCCGCGGCCGAGTCTGCGGTTGCTGATGAGCCGGCTGGTGCGGGCGTTGGCCCGGAGGATGAGCCGGTGACCGCCGCCGATCCGGAGCAGGGTCACTCCGAGCAGGACGCGGGCGTTGCGGGTGACCCGTCCGGCGTGGGCGTCGCACCGGACGCCGGCCAAGCCGCTGTCGCCGAGGCCGTGGCCGCTCCGGAGCCGGTTCCGGGGGAGGCACCGGGCCCGGTCGTGGACGGGTCTGGTCAGGAGGGGGAACCGGCGCTCGCCGAGGGTGTTCCCGACGTACCCGCGCCGGGTGCCGTCGGCGCATCCGCCGACGGTGGTGAGCAGGCCCCGGCGCCCGCCGCGGAACAGGGCGCGGCATCCGCTCCCGTCCCGGAGGCCGCACCGGTGCCCGAGGCGGTCCCGCTCCCGGAGGCCGCCGCCACGCCCGAGCCGGCCGTCGTAGCTGCGCCCGAGGCGGATGCGGGGGAGACCGTCGCCGCCCAGACGCCGGACGCGGCGGGGTCCGACGCTGCCGCACAGGCACAGGCACAGGCACAGGCAC
>NZ_MUKA01000016.1 GCF_002150735.1 Streptomyces africanus | reverse complement strand
CGCACCGTCGCCCCGGCGCCGGTCGCGGCGGCTCATTGCCGCGGAATTCCCGGTCAAGATTCCGCAGCGTTTCGGTCTCGGCGAGAGCAATACAGCGGCAGCCCGGGTCGGACTTCTCACACGGCTCACGCGTCTCGTACGACGAAGAGCCCGGCACTCCGAGGAGTACCGGGCTCACACGTGTGCCAGGAGCCGGGTCAGACCACCTCGACGCCCGGCCGGCCCGCCTCGACCCGCAGCCTGGCCAGCGTGCTCGGCGTCGCCGACGGCTGCCGTACGGTGTCGACCACCCTCACCTGCGCGTCGATGCCGGCGCGGCCGATGTCGAAGAGGTGGTAGCCGCGGTGGGCGTCGAGCAGCTTCCAGTGGGGGTTGTCCGGGCGGCGCGGGTCCCACTCCTTGCGGAAGGCCGCCTGGTCCTGGTCGCCGTTGCTGGAGATGGAGGTGCCGACGAACTCGGCGCCGACGACTTCGGAGTCCGGGTCGGCGTAGTCCTCCTTGAGGTCGCTGATCATCGTCAGGTGCCGGTCTCCGGAGA
Organism: Streptomyces africanus; assembly: GCF_002150735.1. Classification (GTDB taxonomy): domain Bacteria; phylum Actinomycetota; class Actinomycetes; order Streptomycetales; family Streptomycetaceae; genus Streptomyces; species Streptomyces africanus. The sequence goes on along the minus strand of NZ_MUKA01000016.1, from coordinate 8,469 downwards.
GCACGACGGGGTTGCGCACCTGCTTGAACTCCTGCAGGAATCGGTTGCGTTCGGCCTGGTAGCCGTCCCAGGCGTCGTAGAACCAGAGCTTGCCCTCGCCGACCTGGAGGTCCGTCTCGGCCATCATGATCTGCGAGGCGATCAGGTTCCAGCGGGCCGGCGAGTACTGCAGCCCGTTCAGCAGCCACTGCTTCTGCCGCGCGCCCAGCATGGTCAGCGACGGGTCCTGGGCACCGGCCTGGCTGGTGGCCTGGTCGCTGCGGTACTGCCGGGTGTCCAGGACGTTGAGCCGGGCCAGCCGGCCGAACTCCAGACGGCGGTACATCCGGATGTGCGGTCCGTCCGGGACGGCGGTCGCACGGACCGGCATGTGCTCGTAGTACGCCTGGTAGGCCGCGGTCAGCCGGGCCACGAACGCGTCGTGCGGCTGCTTGTCCGGGTCCTGCGGGATCTCGCCGGCGAAGTCGTTGTCCACCTCGTGGTCGTCGAAGGTCACCACGAAGGGCGCGTTCGCGTGCATGGCCGCGAGGTCCGGGTCGGTGCGGTACTGGGCGTACCGGTTGCGGTACTGGACGAGGCTGAAGGGTTCACCGGTCCCCTCGTGGCGCCGTACGCCCGTCGCCGAGGGCGTGGACTCGTAAATGTAGTCGCCGACGAACACCACGACGTCCGGGTCCTGCTCCAGCATGTCTGCGTATGGCGTGAAATAGCCGTGCTGCCAGTTCTGGCAGGAGGCCAGGGCCATGCGCAGGGAGCCACCGGAGCTGTAGGGGTGGGGTGCGGTGCGGGTGCGGCCGACGGGCGAGAGCTGCCCGCTGGTGCGGAAGCGGTACCAGTACGTACGGTCCGGGCGCAGGCCGCGTACGTCCACGTGAACGCTGTGCCCGTACTCGGGCCGGGCCTGGGCGGTGCCCCGGCGGACGGGCTTTCTGAACCGCTGGTCCTCCGCGAGCTGCCACTCCACGGGCACCACCCGGTCGGGCATACCGCCGCCGTTCAGCGGGTCCGGGGCGAGCCGGGTCCACAGCACGATGCCGTCCGGCAGCGGGTCTCCGGAGGCGACGCCGAGGCTGAACACGCCGTCGGGCAGCGGCGTCTCGGCCCCGTGGGCGGTGGCGGGGAGCCACAGCTGGGCGGAGGCCGCCGCGCCGAGGACCGCGGCACCGGCGGTCAGAAAACGGCGTCGGTCGGGGGATACTGCTCCGGTCATCGTCTGACTCCCTTACCTCGCTGGCCACTTGGACACGGGGAAGCTTCACGCTCGCGGGCGGTCCGCCCGCTGAACGCCGGAGTTCACGTACATGACAACTAAGCAGACAAAAGAAGACCCACCGCCAGCGTCGGAACAAGCCGTTGCCGGGGTGGGTCTGACAGATGATCAGCCAGGGATCACCGGGCGAAGCCCGCGCCGAGGGCGGAGCCGTCCGCGACGGTGCCGAGGGTGCCCGCGCCGAAGCTGATCGAGCCGGTGGCCGTGGGGGCGTTGACGGGGTTGGGGAACGCCCAGACTCCCCCGTCCCGGTTCTCCCCGGTGGCGCTGACGAACAGCTCGGGCCGGCCGTCGCCGCCCACGTCGAGCAGCTTGGTCTCGGCGCCGAAGAAGTCGTTCTGCTCCGCCGTGCCCGGGACGTTCGCGGTGTTCTGGTTCATGGCGACGGCGCCTTCGCCGGTCAGCCCGGACTTCCCGCCGCGCAGGACGGTGAACTGCCCGGCCGCGTACACGTCCCCGATGCCCTCGGTCCCGCTGCCGGTGGAAACGTCGGCGTAGCCGTCGCCGTTGACGTCGGCGACCGAGATGCCCCCGCCGAAGCCGTCGCCCCACTCCGGGCTGCCGGGCACACCGGGGGTGTCCTGCGTGGTGATCGTCGTACGGGAGGTGTCGGGGCCGTCGGCCGAGCCGTACACGACCCCGATCTGGCCGCCCTTCAGCAGAGGGTCCTCCAGCGGGACTTCACCGGAGCCGTCGACCGGGCGGCCGATGACGAGGTCGCCGAACCCGTCCTTGTTCACATCGCCGATGCCGAGGCTCTCGCCGCCGCGCATCCGCGTGCCGTCGGGGTTCTTCAGCGGGGCGGGGGCGCTGAGCCCGTCCGCGGTGCCGCGCAGGTAGACCGCGCGGCGGTGCTTGGCGTCCGGGTCGTGCAGGTCGTCGTCGCTGTTGTCGTGGATGAGCGCGACCAGGTCCGTGATGCCGTCGTGGTCGACGTCACCGGCGGCCACGTCGTCCGTGACGTACTCGGCCTCCAGGGCGAGGCGGTGGCTGCTCGCGGCACCGGCGGTGCGGTCGAACGGCCCGTACAGCAGGCGGTTCCCGGTGGCGAGGTCCAGGTGACCGTCGCCGTTGAAGTCGCCGAGCGCCGGGCGGAGCGGGTCGACGCGGTCCTCCTCGGTGCCGGTGGCCACGGCCGTACCGCCCGACAGGCCCTGCGGCCCGCCCCACAGCACGGCGAGCGTGCCGGCGTTGATGACGTCCCCGACGTCCTCGCCCTGCGCGCCGGTGACCAGGTCGGCGTAACCGTCGCCGTCCAGGTCACCGGCGGCCAGACCGTCCCCGTAGTAGTCCTCGGCCTCGGCGGCACCGGGTATGCCCGGGGTGTCCTGGCTGATGACCTGCTTGTGGGCGAGGTCGATGCCCTTCGCCGAGCCGTAGACGACGGCCACGTACCCGGCACGGACCTTGCCGCCCGCCTTGCCGTGAGGGGCGGCGACGGCCAGGTCCTGGTAGCCGTCGCCGTTGAAATCGTCGTGGAGCTTCGCCGCGGCGGCCGGGGTGGTGGGGGCGGCGTCGGCGGCGTGCGCGGCCATCGGGACGGTGACGGCCGCGACCACGGCGATCGCCGCCGCCACCCCGACTCCTCGGCCGATGCTGCGCTTGCTCATGGACTGGGGCACGTGAACTCCGGTGATCCGCTGGGCAGTTGGACGCGGCGAGGAACAAGATCCTCATCCGCGCTGCCCTGTACGACTCACCGGAGCGCCAGTTGGTTGCCTCAGGATCCGTTTCGTCTTTGCTTTCCGTTAACCTTCGGACCCAGAAACGGATCAGAACGGCTCGAAGTCGTCGAACTCCCGCTCCGCCTCGTCCCGCTCGGCCTGCCGGTCCCTGCGGCGCTGCGCGGCCGGTCGCGCCTCCTCCAACCGGTGGTCCTCACCGCGTCGCCCGAGCATTTCGGCCCCGGCCATCACGGACGGCTCCCAGTCGAAGACGACCGCGTTGTCCTCGGGACCGATGGCGACACCGTCGCCGCTCCGGGCCCCGGCCTTCATCAGTTCCTCTTCGACTCCGAGCCGGTTGAGCCGGTCCGCCAGGTAGCCGACCGCCTCGTCGTTGTTGAAGTCGGTCTGCCGCACCCAGCGCTCGGGCTTCTCCCCGCGCACCCGGAACAGCCCGTCGTCCTCGCGCGTCACGGTGAAGCCCGTGTCGTCCACGGCCTTGGGCCGGATCACGATCCGCGTGGCCTCTTCCTTCGGCTTCGCGGCCCGCGCCTTCGCCACGAGCTCCGCGAGCGCGTACGACAGCTCCTTCAGCCCCATGTGCGCCACGGCCGACACCTCGAACACGCGGTACCCGCGCGCCTCCAGGTCGGGCCGCACCATCTCGGCCAGCCCCTTGCCGTCCGGTACGTCGATCTTGTTCAGCACGACGATCCGCGGACGGTTGTCGAGCCCGCCGTACTCCCGCAGCTCCGACTCGATGGCGTCGAGGTCGGAGGCCGGGTCGCGGTCCGACTCCAGCGTGGCGGTGTCCAGGACGTGCACGAGCACACTGCACCGCTCCACGTGCCGCAGGAACTCCAGGCCCAGGCCCTTGCCCTGGCTGGCTCCCGGGATCAGCCCGGGCACGTCGGCGATCGTGTACACCGTCGAGCCGGCCGTGACGACACCGAGGTTCGGCACGAGCGTGGTGAACGGGTAGTCGGCGATCTTCGGCTTGGCGGCGCTCAGCACCGAGATCAGGGACGACTTGCCGGCGCTCGGGTATCCGACGAGGGCCACGTCGGCGACGGTCTTCAGCTCCAGGACGACTTCACGCACGTCTCCCGGCTCGCCGAGCAGCGCGAACCCGGGCGCCTTGCGCCGCGCGGACGCCAGTGCCGCGTTGCCGAGCCCGCCCCGGCCGCCCTGCGCGGCGACGAACGACGTGCCGTGCCCGACCAGGTCGGCGAGGACGTTGCCCGCCTTGTCGAGCACGACCGTGCCGTCCGGCACCGGCAGGACCAGGTCCTGTCCGTCCTTGCCGAAGCGGTTGCCGCCCTCGCCGGGCTTGCCGTTGGTGGCCTTGCGGTGCGGGGAGTGGTGGTAGTCCAGGAGCGTGGTGACGGACTGGTCGACGGTGAGGATCACGTCCCCGCCGCGACCGCCGTTGCCGCCGTCGGGCCCGCCCAGTGGCTTGAACTTCTCACGGTGAACGGAGGCACAGCCGTGACCTCCGTTACCCGCGGCGACATGCAGCTCGACGCGGTCCACGAAGGTGGTCATGGTGTGTGCCTCCAGTGATGTACGGCCGTTGTGTACGGGTTGTACGGGGTTGTTCTCTGCGTAACACGCGAAAGGCGGACCCGCTTCCCGTGAGGGAAGTGAGGTCCGCCTCGCGAAAGCTTCCGGTCAGGCGACCGGAACGATGTTCACGACCTTGCGGCCACGGTGGGTGCCGAACTGCACCGAACCGGCCTGCAGCGCGAACAGCGTGTCGTCGCCGCCACGGCCGACACCGGCGCCCGGGTGGAAGTGGGTGCCGCGCTGACGGACCAGGATCTCACCCGCGTTGACGACCTGACCGCCGAAGCGCTTCACGCCGAGCCGCTGGGCGTTGGAGTCGCGACCGTTCCGGGTGGACGATGCGCCCTTCTTGTGTGCCATTTCTCCTCAGTCCCTTACTTCGCAGCCGTGGGGATCTCAGTGACCTTGATCGCCGTGTACTGCTGGCGGTGGCCCTGGCGACGGCGGTAACCGGTCTTGTTCTTGTAGCGCAGAATGTCGATCTTCTGGCCCTTGTGGTGGTCCACGACCTCGGCCTGGACCTTGATGCCGGCCAGCACCCACGGGTCGCTGGTCACGGCGTCGCCGTCGACAACGAGCAGGGTCGAGAGCTCGACCGTGTCGCCAACCTGGGCAGTGGAAATCTTGTCAACCTCAACGATGTCGCCGACAGCAACCTTGTGCTGGCGACCACCGCTGCGCACGATGGCGTACACGCGGACTCACTCTCTCGCTCGGGAAACGGCACCCCCGCAGGCCAGCCACCCGACACAGCGAGCGGCCTCTCCTGGGCGCCCGGCGCCCGGAGGATGAGGTTTACGGGGATGTGACGCGTCATTCGACACGCCGACGGTCAAGGTTACGGGGCCGCGGCCAAGAGGGTCAAACCGAGCCGGGTCCGCCACCTGTGCGACCGGTCACGCCGGTCGCGTCCGCCGGGGCGTACGCGCGGTCCGCGCACGCCCCGGCGGACGTCGGGACGATCAGTCCTCGTCGGTGGAGGCCGAGACGGAGGAGCGGGACTGCTCCGCCGCGACGGTCTTCTTCGACGTGGTCTTCTTGGCGGCGGTCTTGGTGGTCTTCGCCGCCTTCTTCGCCGTCGTCTTCTTGGCCGCGGTCTTCTTCGCCGCGGTCTTCTTGGTGGCGGCCTTCTTCGCCGTGGCCTTCTTGGCCGTCTTGCGGGCCGTCTTCTTGGCCGGGGCCGCCTCCTCGGCGGCCTCCTGCTCGGCAGCACCGTCAGCCTCGGCGACCTCCGGGGCCTCCTCGGACGCGGCCGACGGGACGACCACGACGGCCGCCTCCTCGGGCGCGGTGGACACGGTGGGCTTGCGCACGGCGCGGCGCCGCGGACGGGCCGGGGCGGCGCTCTCGGCGGGTGCCTCCGCGACCGCCTCGGCAGCCGCCGCGGGCTCTTCGGCCTGCTCGGGCTCCTGCGCGGCCTCGGCCGCGGCGGGCGCCGTCTCGGACACCGTCACGACGGTCGCCTCCGCCCCCGCCGGAGAACCGGCCGGCGCGGACACCTTGCGCGTCGCCCGCCGGCGGCCACGGCCCTTGGGCGCGGCTTCCTCGGCGGCCGGGGCCTCGACGACCGGGTCCTCGACGGCGATCGGCTCGGCGTGCGCCTCGGCGGCCGGTTCCGGCTGCACCGGACGGGCCACCTCCTCGGCGGCGGTCACGTCCTGAGCCGTCGGCACCTCGGCCTGCCTGTCCTGCTCGGCCTTCGGCTCCGCCGTCTCACCGCGCGGCGCACCCGCCGGAGCCGACGCCCGCCGGCTCGACCGGCGCCGCGACCGACCGCGCGTGGCCGCGGCCTCCGCCTCGGCGGCACTGCTGTACAGCTCCTCGTCGGGCTCGAAGGCCGGCTCGGGCAGCGCGATCGGCTCGGCGATCTCGGCGCCGACCTCGGCCTCGGTCTCCGCCTCCTGCTCGGCGGTCTCGACGGCCGCCTCGTGCACGTGCGGCTGATCGGCGGCACCGGCACGGGCACGCTTCTTGCGCTTGCCGCCGCCTCCGCCGGCGCTGGTCGGCTGCTCCATGTGCACGATGACACCGCGTCCGTTGCAGTGGACGCAGGTCTCGGAGAAGGACTCCAGGAGCCCCTGCCCGACCCGCTTGCGGGTCATCTGCACGAGCCCCAGCGAGGTCACCTCGGCCACCTGGTGCTTCGTACGGTCCCGGCCCAGGCATTCGAGCAGGCGCCGCAGCACCAGGTCCCGGTTGGACTCCAGCACCATGTCGATGAAGTCGATGACGATGATGCCGCCGAGGTCGCGCAGCCGCAGCTGGCGCACGATCTCCTCGGCCGCCTCCAGGTTGTTCCTGGTGACGGTCTCCTCGAGGTTGCCGCCCTGACCGGTGAACTTGCCGGTGTTGACGTCGACGACGACCATCGCCTCGGTCCGGTCGATCACCAGCGAACCGCCGCTGGGCAGCCAGACCTTGCGGTCCAGCGCCTTGGCGAGCTGCTCGTCGATCCGGTACGTGGCGAAGACGTCGACCTCGGAGGTCCACTTCTGGAGCCGCTCGGCGAGGTCCGGCGCGACGTGCGAGACATAGCCGTGGATGGTCTGCCACGCCTCGTCGCCGCTGACGACGACCTTGGAGAAGTCCTCGTTGAAGATGTCGCGCACGACCCGGACGGTCATGTCCGGCTCGCCGTACAGCAGCGTCGGCGCGTTGCCGCCGTTCTTGGCCTTCTTCTGGATCTCCTCCCACTGCCCCTGGAGCCGCTCGACGTCCCGGCGCAGCTCGTCCTCGCTCGCACCCTCGGCGGCGGTGCGCACGATGACGCCCGCGTCCTCGGGGACGATCTTCTTGAGGATCGTCTTCAGCCGGGCCCGCTCGGTGTCGGGCAGCTTGCGGCTGATGCCGGTCATGGAGCCCTCGGGCACGTACACGAGGTAACGGCCGGGCAGGGAGACCTGGCTGGTCAGACGGGCGCCCTTGTGCCCGATGGGGTCCTTCGTCACCTGGACGAGCACGGACTGCCCGGACTTCAGGGCGGACTCGATGCGCCGCGGCCCGTTGGCCATGCCGAGCGCCTCGAAGTTGACCTCACCGGCGTACAGCACCGCGTTGCGGCCCTTGCCGATGTCGATGAAGGCGGCCTCCATCGACGGCAGCACGTTCTGCACCTTGCCGAGGTAGACGTTGCCGACGTACGAGACCGCCTGCTCCTTGTTGACGTAGTGCTCGACGAGCACGTTGTCCTCCAGGACGCCGATCTGCGTACGGTCGCCGTGCTGGCGGACGACCATCACGCGCTCTACGGCCTCGCGCCGGGCCAGGAACTCGGCCTCGGTGATGATCGGGACGCGCCGGCGGCCCTGCTCGCGGCCCTCCCGGCGGCGCTGCTTCTTGGCCTCCAGACGGGTCGAGCCCTTGATGGACTGCACCTCGTCGGACGGTTCGGCCTTGGGGCGGGGCTCTCGGACCTTGACGACCGTGCGCTCCGGGTCGTCCTCGGACGGCTCGGCCTCGGGCGCGCTGTCACCGGCACGGCGACGGCGGCGACGGCGCCGGCGGCTGCTGCTGGAGCCGCCCCCGCCGGACGACTCGTCGCGGTCGGCGGCCTCGTCGGACTCGTCCTGGTCCTCCTCGGTCTGCTCCGCGGTGTCCTCGGCGTCCTGCCCGGCCTGTCCGGCGGCGACCTGCTCGGACTCGGCGTCCGTGCCCTCGCCGGCCTCGGCGTCGGTGTCGGCGGACTCACCACGCCGACGACGGCGGCCGCCCCGGCGACGGCGACGGCGCGAGCCGGTGCCCTCGGAGTCGTCCTGGTCGTCGCCCTCGGCGGACTCCTCGGGCTCCTCGGACTCGTCGACGGCGCTCTCGGCGGGGGCCTCGGTGCTCTGGGCCTCGGTGGTCTGGGCCTCGGGCTCGTCCCCGGCACCCCGGCGACGGCGACGGCGGCGCGAACCGCCGGGCTGCTCGTCCCGCGCCTCCGCCGGCGCGGACTCCTCCGCCTCCTCGGGCTCCTCGGTCCCGGCCGCC
>NZ_MUKA01000692.1:352-542 GCF_002150735.1 Streptomyces africanus | reverse complement strand
GAGCGCCTGCCGTGTCTCGGCGAGCCCGCCACGCGCCATCTCCCGTGCCGCCACCACGCGTTCGAGAACCCGCTCCCGCTCCCCTCCGCGCTCGATCAGCAGCCGGGCCGCCTCCAGGTGTACGAGCTGGGCAGACAGACTGTGCGCCAGCACGTCGTGAATCTCCCGCGCAATGCGGGCCCGCTCCGCG
>NZ_MUKA01000692.1:0-331 GCF_002150735.1 Streptomyces africanus | reverse complement strand
GCGCCACGCCCGCTGCGCTGAGGGCGACTGCAGGTGGGAGCCGCTCCAGCGCCGAGACGGCGCATCCACACCACATGACCAGGGCCGCGGCTTTGAAGCCCGACATCTGGGCCGCGACGGCGACGCCCTGAAGCAGGGCGAGCGACGTCAGCGACGGCCACAGCCGGTGCTGGAGCGTGGTCCGGAAGAACACCCAGGCGAGCAGTGCCGCCAGAAGCACCCCGCCGGCTCCGGCCACCGCCTTCCAGCCACGCGCCTCGCTCTCGGCGAAGGCCCCCCACATCAGCACGCCGAGGACCAGAGCCCGCACCGTCCAGGCCAGCAGGCACCG
>NZ_MUKA01000691.1 GCF_002150735.1 Streptomyces africanus | reverse complement strand
GACGAAGGAAGGGGGGGGGTGGGGGGAAAGGTACGGGGGAGCAGGAAAACGGGGGAGCGAGGAAGGCGCCGGTTCGAGGTGGCCCGCGGGGGACGCGGCCACAGCGGACCGGCGCTTTCACATCTGCGCTTGGGGTGTCTTCGGCGGCAGCGCTCAGGGCGTGCCCTCAGCGGCAGCCGCTCACCCGTCCCTGGAGCAGCCGGGACAGCGCCGCGTGGACATCGTCCAGGGAGCGTTCCGGCTGGAAGGACTTCCAGTCCAGCGCGGCCACCAGGACCATGCCGACCAGCGCGGCCGCCGTCAGCGGGACGTCGATCTCGTCGCTGAACTCGCCGCCCGCCACACCCGCGCGCAGCACGTCCTCCACGACCGCGACGGCCTGCTGCCGGACCACCATCAGCGTCGACTGCCAGGCCCGGTTCGTGCGCCACAGCTCGGCCACGTACAACTGCGTGAAGGCCGGGTAGCGGTCGATGAAGACCAGCCCCGCGCGGACCATCGCGTCCAGGGCGTCGACCTTGGTGCCGCCCTCGCGGGCGGTCCCCTCGGCCGCTTCCCGCAGGGAGGCGGTGAGGAGGCCGACCCCGTGCCGCAGCAGTTCCTCGAAGAGGACGGACTTGCTCGCGAAGTTGTAGTAGACCGTGCCCTTGGCGACTCCGGCACGCTCGGCGATCTCGTCCACGGTCGTGGCGGAGAAGCCCTGCTCGGCGATGAGCGTGACGGCCGCCTCGTAGAGCTTCTGCCGGGTGGCCTCGCGGCGCGTGCTGCCGCCCGACGCGGCACTGCTGCTTTCCATGGCCCTGATTGTCACAGGAACCTTTCCGGGAGATGTCACCGAAGGGCTCACCGGGGACGTCACCGAAGCGCTCACAGGCTCAGCTCCGGGTGCAGCCGGTCCAGCGTCCACACCTGGCGGCGGCGGGCCGCCACGGCGGTCAGCGCGAGGGCACCGGCGGTGAACGCCGTCAGCACCACGCACGCGTGCCACACCGGTTCCAGACCGCCGCCCGTGATGAGCCTGCGCAGCGCCTCCACGACGTAGCTCATCGGCAGGAACGGGTGGAGCGCGTTGAAGAAGCCGGGGCTGGTCTGCACCGGGTAGGTGCCGCCCGCCGAGGTCAGCTGGAGCATCAGCAGGGCGAGGACGAGGATCCGGCCCGCCGCCCCGAAGCGCGCGTTCAGCCACTGAACGATCGCCGCGAAGCACGCCGTCACCAGGAACAGGAAGCCCACCGTCCCGGCCGCCCGCGCCATCTCCAGGCCGACCGCCCAGTGCAGCACCGACATCAGCGCCACCGTCTGGAGCACCCCGATCGCCACCACCGGCAGCCAGCCGGCCAGCGCGATCCGCCATGCCGGGGCGCCCGCGGCGAGCGCGCGCCGGTTCATCGGCGCGATCAGCATGTAGGCCACCATCGCACCGACCCACAGCGACAGCGGGATGAAGTACGGGGCGAACCCGGTGCCGTAGTTGGGCGCGTTGTGCAGGTCCTGGGAGGCGAGCCGCACGGGGTCGGCCATGACCTCGGTGCGCTGGTCGCGGTCCTGCTTGTCGTAGTCGGGGATCCGCTCCGCCCCGTCGTGCAGCCCGCCGGCGAGCTTGCCGGAGCCGTCGACGAGCTTGAACATGCCGCCGCTGAGGTCGTCCGCGCCCGTCTTCAGCTTGCCGACGCCCTTGTTCAGGTCGACGGCGCCGGTCCTGGCCGTGCCGAGCCCCTTGTGCAGCTTCTTCGCGCCGGCGGCGACCCGGGCCGCCCCGTCGTTCAGCTTGTTGATCTTCTTGACGGCGTCGTCGAGGTCCTCGGAGAGGTGCGGCGCGCGGTCGGCGAGGGCCTCGGACTGCTTCTGGAGGGCGGCGAGGTTCTTGTCGAGCTTCGTCAGATCGCCGTTCTGGTCCGCGATCAGCGTGTTGACGTCGCCGGCGATGACGGCCGCGTCGGCCGCCGCGTCCTTCGCCTTCTTCAGGTCGCCACAGGCGGCGTCGGGCAGGACGGGGTCGTCGCAGCGCCTGGCGTAGACGGCGTTCAGCGTGTCCGACGCCGTACGGGCGCCCTTGGCGGCGGTCGGAGCCGTCTTCGCCAGGGTGTCCAGGTGCTCGCGGATCACACCGGAGGAGTCGGCGACGAGCCGGGCCGTGTCGGCGATGGTCTTCTCGTTGCCCTTGAGGAAGGGGCCGACCTCGCCGGCGGTCGCGTTGACCCGGTCGGCGAGCTTCTGCGTGCCGTCCGCGACCTGCTTCGAGCCGTCCTCCAGGTCGCCCGCGCCCGTGTGGAGCTTCTTCAGGCCCGTGGACAGCTTGCCGCTGCCGTCCTTGGCGTCCCTCAGGCCGTCGGCGAGGTCCTTGGAGCCCTTCTCGGCCTTGCCGATGCCGCCCTTGAGCTGGTCGGCGCCCTTCGCCGCCTTCACGGTCTTGCCGTGGATGTCGGAGAACGAGACGAAGATCTTGTCCAGGAAGGACCGCGACGTCTTCGTGGACGCGGCCTGGCGCACCTCGCTGAACACCGTCCGGGAGATCTGCCCGACGATGTAGTTGTTCGCGTCGTTCGTGCGCACCTGGAGGGCACCGGTCTCCGGGGAGTTCCCGGAGGTGGAGGCGATCCGCTCGCTGAAGTCGGCGGGCATGGTGAGCGACAGGTAGTAGGTGCCGTCCTCGACGCCCCGGCGGGCCTCGGCGGCGCTCACCTCCTGCCAGTCGAAGGTCTTGCTGTCGCGCAGGCCCTTCGTGATGTCGTCGCCCGCCGTGATCTTCTTCCCGTCGGCGGTCGCCCCCTTGTCGTCGTTCACGAGCGCCACGGGGATACGGTCCAGACGGCCGTACGGGTCCCAGAACGACCACAGGTACAGCGCGCCGTACAGCAACGGCAGCACCAGCAGCGCGACCAGCGCGGCGCGCGGCAGCTTGCCCCGGCCGAAACGGCGGAGCTCAAGCGCGGCCAGTCTCGGCGAACGCATCGGCCTTCTCCTCTCCCTGGGCGGCCTCTTCGTCCTCGGCGGCCGGGTCGTCCTGGTTGACCTCGGTGGACACCCTGACGGCGCCCTCGGGGGCCTCGCTGCACACCGCCACGACCGTCGTCCCCGCGTCGGCGAGAGACCTGAGCAGCGACCAGATCTCGTCCCGCTCGCCGTCGGAGAGCTTGAGGTCGGTGTCGTCGACCCCGATCAGCCGGGGCCGGCCGACGAGCGCGAGGGCGAGGGACAGCCGCAGCGCCTCCAGGCGGTCCAGATCGCGCACGGCGGTACGGGGGCCCTTGGGCAGCGCCTCCAGGTCGAGGCCCACGGCCGCCAGGGCCGCGTCGACGCGCCGCCCGGCCTCGGCCGCCCGCTCGCCGCGAGGCCGCAGCAGCCCGCGCAGGGAGTCGCCGAACCGCCGCTGGAGCAGTGCCCGTTCCCGCAGGTGCTCGCCGACGGTCAGGGCCGGATCGAGCTCGCTGACCCCGGGCACATGGGCCAGGGCACTGATCCGGCGCACCGCCGACAACTGCTTGGGAAGCCTGGCCTCGCCGACGGTGGCGGTGCCCTCCGCGATCTTCATCCGTCCCGTCAGCGCGAGCAGCAGGCACGTCCGGCCGGACCCGGACGGGCCCTCGACCGCCACGAGCGATCCCGGCTCGGCGTCGACGGAGATCCCGCGGAACACCCACCCGCGCGGCCCTTTCACTCCAAGGCCCGCGGCGGCGATCCGCGCCCCTCCCACTCGTTCCCCCACGAGTCTCCCTCGTTCTGTCGGAAATTTGAACTGACTGGTCAGTGCAAAAACTACTCCGAACCTACGATCGAAGCAAAACTGCAGGTCAGAACGGATTGTCAGTGCCATACCTCACGATGGGTCACATACGGCACTCCTTGCCGGACGTGCCGTCACACAGACGACAGGAGGTTCGTCATGGCCAGCTACCACGCAGCAGCCGCCCGCCGGCGCCGCGCCTCCGGCCCTGCCCCCTCACTGACCGGCCCGGCG
>NZ_MUKA01000150.1 GCF_002150735.1 Streptomyces africanus | reverse complement strand
GTGGGTGGGTGGGTAGTTCTTTCCCCGGTTCTTTGAGGAGGTCAGCGGCCGACCGGACCCTCGCGGACAAGGGCCCGGCTGCCTCACGGACGGTGGTGCTCGGCCTTCAACTCGCCTATGAAGGCGTCCCAGGAGGTGGCTTCGAAGCACAGCGCCGGACCGGCCGGGACCTTGCTGTCACGGACGGGGACGGTGGTCTCGAACACGTCGGCCACCTCCACGCAGTTGCCGCCCTCCTGATTGCTGTAGCTGCTCTTGCGCCAGGCGGCGCCGTTCAGATCGGGACGGGACGTTCGCTCCACGGTGGTTGTCCTCCATCACGGATCGGATCATGTCGAGCGACATGAGCGGGGGCAGAGCTGCCGCCCGCAGCCGATCGTAAGTCAGCGCGAAGTACCTGACTTCGTCCGGATCCTCGATGAGTTGGCCGTGGTGCGCGCCTTCCGTGTAGGCGACCTCCGAGCCGTCCGGCATGGTGAGCACCGTGAGAGAACCGCCCATGACCTCGTGCTCACCCTGGTCGAACGGCAGTACCTGCACGGTGATGTGACCTTCCGCAGCGGTCCCGAGTAGCCGCGCCAACTGCTCACGCATCACCGCCCGGCCGCCGACCGGACGCCTGAGCACCGCCTCGTCGAGGACCACCCACAGCTCGGGCCGGTCTGGCGTGCCCAGACGCTCCTGTCGTCCCATGCGAAGGGCGACCCGCTCTTCCAACTGCTCTTCGCTGCCGAGCGTTCGGCCGACGCTCAGTACCGCCCGCGCGTAGTCCTTCGTCTGTAACAAGCCCGGCACGACATGAGCCGCGTACTCGCGGATGACCACCGCCCGCTCCGAGTACTCCATGAACCTCCGCGACCAGTCCGGGAACGCCTCCCGGTAGACGTACGGCCACAGCTCCACCAGCAGGTCGTCCGCGCCGAGGACCACGTCCAGCGCCCGCGCCAGTGCCAGCGTCGGCTTCGCCCCGGACGCCCGCTCGATCTGCGTGATCCGCGTGCTCACCACATGCGTCAGGTCACCCAGCTGGGTCTGGGTCAGCCCCGCCGCTATGCGGAGCCTGCGCACCCGAGCTCCGAACAGCGCCGCCATCGACGTGCTGGGGTCAATTCCGTTGGCCAAGGCATCACTTCCGTCCCTTACGGCCTCAAAAGTAAGGCTGCGCCCCCTGTCGAGCGTAGGACGATCCGCCGAGTCTTGTGCACGGAACGTGACGACTCGTGTGCGTCACGGAACCCCTCGGCTCGACAGGAAAAGGACATACAGGCCGTGCTGACAGAAACCCAGTCGCTCACGTTGCAGTTCCCCTCCTCCCCGCGTGGTGCGCAGCTCGCCCGGCGGCACGCCGTCCGGTGGATGGAGGAACGGGGCTACCCGCCGGCGTCGGACGGGTCCTGTGCGGTCGCCCTCGTCGTCGGGGAGCTCGCGGCGAACGCCGTGCAGCACGGCCGGGTTCCCGGCCGGGAGTTCGGTCTCCGGCTCGCCCTCGACCGGGCTGCGGGGCTGCTGCGTGTCGAGGTCGCGGACGCCGCCTCCGCGAGGCGACTGCCTACGGCCGCGCCCTCGTCGTCTCCCGATGGTGAGTCCGGCCGGGGGCTGCTCCTGGTGGACGTCCTGGCCGTGCGCTGGGGGTCGACGCCTCGCAGCCCGGTGGGCAAGACGGTATGGGCGGAGCTGCGTCTTGAGATCTGATTCAGCGAGGGTCCGCCTCGGGCTCCGGGCGCGGGAGCTCATCGAGGTCGAGGGTGAAGGTGCGGCCATCGGCCAGGGGAATGGGGAGCTTGCCCGTACCGTACTTGTGGGTGTGGGCCGCGATGTAACCCGTGGCGGTCGGCTGGGTGTGGAGGACGACTTCCTGGGCGTACGGGTCCACGACCAGGTAGATCGGGATGCCGTAGCGGCCGTACTTCGCGGTGCAGTCGTCGTAGTCCTTGCGTGCGGAGGAGGTCGAGACGACCTCGGAGATCAGCAGGACGTCCTCGAAGCTGTAGCGCTTGCCTTCCTTGCGGGCGTCCTCACGCAGGATGGCCAGGTCTGGGGCGGAGTTCTCGTCGGCGGAGAGGTCGATGTGAACGTCGGAGACGGTCTTCGCGTGGCGTCCGAGGGACATCATCGTGTCGTACTGCATCGACTTGATCGTGCTGGAGTGCTCGAAGCTCCGCGGAGTCATGATCACCTTTTCGTCAGCTCCGAACAGAACCGTGTATCCCTTGGGGAACTCGGTGTGCAGGATCGCGTCGACGCTCATGGACGTCTCCTTCCCATGTGCTGTCGAGAAAAGGCATACGGCGCGTACAGCACGTACCTGTTCGTACGCGCCGACGCGCCGCTGGGGCGAAAGGCCTGCTGGGCCTACTCCTCGTCCTCGGGCTTCTCCGCTTCGTTGATCTCTTCCTCGAGACCGAGCTGCTCGATGAGCCACTTGTCGAACTCGATCGCGGCCCGCACCCAGCTGACCGTCGAGGAAACGAAGTGCTCCAGGCTCACGCCCATGCCGATCAGCATCTGAGCCTCGCCGATGAGGCGGACCGTGCCGTCGTCGTGGGTGTGGCTGTAGACCTTGGGCCACAGGGTGCGGCGGTTCCAGTCGTCGATGGACTCCAGGATCTGCGGCTTGGCCTCGATCTCGTGAGGCCGGTCGTAGAACGTCCGCACGGAGAAGACCTGCTGGTCTCCCTCACCCCGGAACATGAAGTAGGTGCGGAACTGCTCCCACGGCGCCGCGAGGTCTCCCTCGTCGTCGACGACGTACTTGAGCTCCATCTGGTCGAGGAGCTGCTTCACGAGGTCCTGATCCGGGACGACGGGGCCCGCCGGTCCTTGCGGCTGCGGCTCGGGCTGGCCCCCGAAGTTCGGAATCGAGGACGGGTCGATGGTCACCGTGATTTTCCCTTCGTACGGATCCCGCCATCCTCCCCCATGCGGGGAGGGGGGTGGCAACCCCGGACGGGCCCCGTCAGCCCTCGGCTGACAGGATCCGGCCGGTCGGGGGAGTACCGGGTACCCCCCCGAGCCTTCCCGCACCTGTCAGGCGCGCCGGACCTCGAAGATGTCGACCTTGTTGTTCCAGTGCCCGCCGCCCGGGTAGTCGAGGTTGGTGAAGTCGGACCAGCCGCCCGGCGGGTCGAGCCGCCGGACCCGGTCCTCGACGGGCCAGGAGCGCAGGTCGGTGATCTTCGCGTCCCCGTAGTTCACCGAGTACCGGCCGACCCAGTAGTAGACGGCGCTCAGCTTGTCCCGGCAGCCCCAGTCCGCGAGGTCCTTCTTCCCGTCGGAGTACAGCCGGAGGAGCCTGCCCTTGTAGCCGACCTTCATGTACAGGCACCAGTAGTCGGCGACGCACCCGGAAGGCGGCGCGGCGGCCGACCGGGCCCCGGCGGGAGCGGCGGCGGCGGCCTTCCGGGTCTGCTCGCGGATCTCGGCGGGCAACTCGGGGTCGGCCACCGCCTCGGCGTCCGAGTCGTAGCAGTGCACCTCACCGCTGGGCAGTTCGGTGCAGCTCCCGGCGCCCTCCCACGAGTCGGCGAGGTTGATCTCCCGGCCGTTGTACTCGGCGATCACGGGGTTGGCCGGTGCTTCGTCCGCCGGGGTGGCGGTCGCCGACGGCTCGGCGGTGGGCTCCTCCGCGTGCACGGCCGTGCCGCTGGTGAGCACCAGCACGGTGGCCGAGGCCGTGGCCACGAGGGCGGCCGTGAGCGATCTGCGTTTCACGTCTGTGTCTCCGGGGCGGTGTCGTGTCGGGTGACGGGTCGCGTCGGTCAGCCGTGGACCAGCGCGGTGCCCGGGAGCTCCTGGGTGATGGCGCCCTTGGCGTCCCCCTCGATGTCGTAGACGATCGTGGCGTCCGACGACCAATACAGCTCACCGTCGTAGGTGATGGAGGGGGCGACGCAGGTGTTCTCCGGGGAGTCGAAGGACCAGGCGTAGTGGTCGTTGACCACCGCGGTCAGGTCGCACGTCTTCTTGGTGACGACTTCGTCCTCGCTGGTCTTGGAGAGGCGCTCCTCGATCCGGGTCGTGATCTTGAAGCTGGTGAACCGCTTGGAGCCGTCGATCACCTGGTCGACGCCGAGCTGCCAGTAGACGACCGACTTCCCGGTCATGTTGCCGTTCGACGTCGTGTTCGCGCCGGTGTTCTCCACGTAGTAGGTCGTCTGCGGCTTCTGGCCGGGGAAGACGACGTCGAACTGGGTCGAGGCCGTCCAGGCGGCCGCCGGGCCGGCCAGCATCACGCCGAGCGCGACGGCGGAGGTGGTGAGACCGGCTGCGGTCAGGATCTTGCGCATGGGCATTCCTTCTGGGCTGAAGTCTGGGCTGAAGTGGGTGCACGTGGGGCCGGGCAGGGCTCCGGCCAGGGGCTGGTCACCCGTGCGGACGGAAATGCCGACCGGTGGACCGGAAACGCGTTCTCGCCGAAACGGGAAGCCGAAACGGGAAAGGGTGCGGGAGCCGCCGCTGTACCGGCGCGCGCCGCGAGGTGCTCTCTCCCCGTCAGCGGACAGGTGGCGGCGTGAAGGCGCGCAGGATGACGTGCATGGCTGAAATCCCCCCGTGAATGGTCAGCGCCCCAGGCCGGACTGGTCAGGTCCGCTTCACGGGGCAGCCCGGTCACTTTAGGCACAGCGGCAACACGGCGACAGAGGGGCGCCGGGGCGTGGCTGAGAACCGCTCCATGAACGGAATCGACGACTGGGACCGAAAAGTCGTTCGACTCATGCCGGACATCGTGAAGATGCCGTGAAGCGGAGGGGTGAGGAGTGTGCGGATGGGGCTCCGAGTTGGCCGAATACCGCGCATGCGGCTCGCCCGGCGGGTCCCCCGGAGCGCGGCATGCGACGGCCCGCCCCGGAGTGCGGGGGCGGGCCGTCGTCCGCGTGCCTGAGTGTCCGGTCAGAGGGTCTTGCCGGCCGCCGGTCCCACCAGGAGCTCGTCGCCGGCCCGGTCCACCCGGACCGTGTCCCCGTCCTTGATCTCGCCGGACAGGATCTCCTTGGCCAGCCGGTCGCCGATGGCCGACTGGACGAGGCGGCGCAGCGGGCGGGCGCCGTACGCCGGGTCCATGCCCTCCTCCGCGAGCCAGGCCAGGGCCTCGGGCGTGACGTCCAGGGTGAGGCGCCGCTCGGCGAGCCGCCTGGCCAGGCGCTCGATCTGGAGCTTCGCGATGCGCTCCAGCTCGGGCTTGGTCAGGGCGGCGAAGACGACCAGGTCGTCCAGGCGGTTGAGGAACTCCGGCTTGAAGGAGGTCCGCACCACCTCCAGGACCTGCTCCTTCTTCTCCTCCTCGCTGCTGATCGGATCGACCAGGAACTGGCTGCCCAGGTTCGACGTCAGCACGAGGATGGTGTTGCGGAAGTCGACCGTGCGGCCCTGGCCGTCCGTGAGGCGCCCGTCGTCGAGCACCTGGAGCAGGATGTCGAAGACCTCGGGGTGGGCCTTCTCCACCTCGTCCAGCAGGACGACGGAGTACGGACGGCGGCGCACCGCCTCTGTGAGCTGGCCGCCCTCCTCGTAGCCGACGTATCCGGGCGGGGCGCCGACCAGCCGGGCCACGCTGTGCTTCTCGCTGTACTCCGACATGTCGATGCGGACCATCGCCCGCTCGTCGTCGAAGAGGAAGTCGGCGAGGGCCTTGGCCAGCTCGGTCTTGCCGACGCCGGTCGGACCGAGGAAGAGGAAGGAGCCGGTGGGGCGGTCGGGATCGGAGATCCCGGCCCGCGAGCGCCGCACGGCGTCGGACACCGCCCGCACGGCCTCGGTCTGGCCGATGAGCCGCTTGCCCAGCTCGTCCTCCATGCGGAGCAGCTTCTGCGTCTCGCCCTCCAGCAGGCGCCCGGCGGGGATGCCGGTCCAGGAGGCGACGACGTCGGCGATGTCGTCGGCGCCGACCTCCTCCTTGACCATGGTGTCCCTGGCGACCTCCTCCTCGGCCTCGGAGGCGGCCTCCAGCTCCTTCTCCAGGGCGGGGATCTCGCCGTAGAGCAGCTTGGAGGCGGTGTCGAAGTCGCCGTCGCGCTGGGCGCGCTCGGCCTGGCCGCGCAGTTCGTCGAGGCGTTCCTTCAGCTCGCCGACGCGGTTGAGGGACTGCTTCTCCTTCTCCCAGCGGGCGGTCAGGCCGCGCAGCTCCTCCTCCTTGTCGGCGAGGTCGCGGCGCAGCTTCTCCAGGCGCTCGCGGGAGGCCGCGTCGGTCTCCTTGCCGATCGCGAGCTCCTCCATCTTCAGCCGGTCGACGGCGCGCTGGAGTTCGTCGATCTCGACGGGGGACGAGTCGATCTCCATCCGCAGCCGCGAGGCCGCCTCGTCGACGAGGTCGATGGCCTTGTCGGGCAGGAAGCGGGAGGTGATGTACCGGTCGGAGAGGGCGGCGGCGGCGACCAGCGCCCTGTCGGCGATCTGCACCTTGTGGTGGGCTTCGTAGCGGCCCTTGAGGCCGCGCAGGATCGCGATGGAGTCCTCGACGCTCGGCTCGGCGACCAGCACCTGCTGGAAGCGCCGCTCCAGGGCGGCGTCCTTCTCGATCCGCTCGCGGTACTCGTCGAGGGTCGTGGCACCCACCATGCGCAGCTCACCGCGGGCGAGCATGGGCTTGAGCATGTTGCCCGCGTCCATCGCGGAGTCGCCGCCGGCACCGGCCCCGACGACGGTGTGCAGCTCGTCGATGAAGGTGATGATCTGCCCGTCGGAGTCCCTGATCTCGGCGAGGACGGTCTTCAGCCGCTCCTCGAACTCGCCCCGGTACTTGGCCCCGGCGACCATGGCGCCCAGATCGAGCGCGACGAGCCGCTTGTCCTTGAGGGACTCCGGCACGTCCCCCTTGACGATCCGCTGGGCGAGCCCCTCGACGACGGCGGTCTTGCCGACGCCGGGCTCACCGATGAGCACGGGGTTGTTCTTGGTCCGCCGGGACAGCACCTGCACCACGCGCCGGATCTCCTGGTCCCGCCCGATGACGGGATCGAGCTTGCCCTCCCGCGCGGCGGCCGTGAAGTCCGTCCCGAACTTCTCCAGGGCCTTGTACTGCCCCTCGGGATCGGCCGTCGTCACGCGCCGCTGCCCCCGCGTCTTCTGGAAGGCGTCCTGCAGCTTCCTGGCGTCGGCGCCCTGCTGCGACAGCACCTCGCCGGCCGCGCCGCCCTTCGCGGCGACGCCGATGAGGAGGTGCTCCGTGGAGAGGTACTCGTCCCCGAGGTCCTTGGCGCGGGCCTGCGCGTCGGCGACGACGGCGAGCATCTCGCGGTTGGGCTGGGGCGGCGCCACGGTGGACCCGGTCACGCTGGGCAGCCCGGCGAGCACGCGCTCGGCTCCGGCGCGTACGGCCGCCTGGTCGGCGTCGACCGCGGCGAGCAGATCGGTGATGTTCTCGTTGTCCTGCCCCTGGAGCAGTGCGAGCAGCAGGTGGGCTGGGGTGAGGTCGGGGTGGCCCTCGGTCACGGCCCGGTTGCTGGCCGCGTTGATGGCGTCCCGGCTCCGGTTGGTCAGCTCGGCGTCCACGTTCGCGTTCTCCTCCTTGCACTGACCCGAACGACTTGCACAAAGTTGAGTCTAGTCCACTCAAGGCCGGTTCGGGGAGGAGAGAGCGGCTAAGTTCCGGGGCATGGCGACCAAGTACTCCGTAGATCCGGGTGCCCCGGACCCGCCGTATCTCGCCTTCTGGCGGGAGCGGCATGTGTGCACCCTGACGACTCCCCGCCCGGACGGCACTCCGCACGTGGTACCCGTCGGGGTCACATACGAGCCCGAGGCCCGCCTCGCTCGGGTGATCACGAACAAGGCGAGCGCCAAGGCGCGGCACGTCCTGGCCGCCGGGGAGCGGGGAGCGGCGGTCGCCGTCTGTCAGATGGAGGGCCGGCGCTGGGCGACGCTGGAGGGCCGGGCCTTCGTCCGCACGGATCCGGAGCGGGTGGCGGAGGCGGAGCGCCGTTACGCGGAACGCTACGGACGAACACCCTCACCCAATCCCGCACGCGTGGTGATCGAGATCGAACTGACGCGAGCGATGGGGCGAGGGTGAGCGAAGTGAAAATCCACACCGGTGATCGATTGGATCCGGCCACGGCGTGACCGGGGCGATACCCCGAAATGTCACCGGAAACTGCAGCGGCGTCACCGTGTTCAGGTCACGGTGACGCCGCTGCGGGGGGAAGCACCTGAGCGATCTGTTACGACGGGGGAATCGCGTCAGGCACTGCGGGGGGTGGCAGAGATGGTCCTCGGGACGGGAGAGTCGGCTTCCACCTGCTCATGGTCCCTCTGGTCCAGGTTCACAAAGATCATTCCGTACCGTACGGCACACCGCACGGGCTGCGGCGCCCCCCGAGGCCGCCGCAGACACCGGTAAGCCCGTACGTCCTCGTCCTCGTCCCGCGTGACGACCACCGGCTCGCCGAACACGGTCACCATCAACGAGTCACCGCTGTGGGGGATGGCGGTGACCAGGTCGATGAAGTGCCAGCCGGAGCGGTAGGCGGTGGCCATTTCGCGGCGGAAGGAGCGGTCGTCGGGTGGAGTGGTCACGTCATCGCTCCGAGTCCGCGACGATCGCCGGCCAATGACTGTCCGCCAGGACATTGCTCTTGGCATCGCTCGCGACGCTCTCAGGCCAATGACTGTCCGCCCGGGTGTCACCCCCGCCGGAGTAACCACTCACTCCGATGAGCGCGACGGCTGAGAGGGCGGCAGCAAGCACCGAGCGAAGCAGTCTCTTGCGCATAGTCGGCTTCGTCCTCACTTGTGAGTCTCCTCTTCCCCCGTCAGGTAAGACGATGGCTCATTCGAACACGTCATGGCCACACAATCGGTGCATCATGTTCCTGCATGTTCAGGACCCTGGGGGGTGGAGATTTCGTGGCAAATCAGACTAAGGCGGCGCATCCCCATGCGGTGACCGAACTGTGCGAGGAAGGTAACCGACTTTATGCGAACGCCCTGCGTGCGGGGCGGATCGCTCGCACGGACGTGATCTCCGCCCCTTGTCTGATGGAGTTGGCCCTTCTCCACCCGGATCCGGACGACGAGAACCTGTTGCGTCCGGTGCCGCCGGCGGTCGCTCTCGCACAGCGTCTGCACCCCATCGAGCGCGACATCGCGGAACGCCGACGGTTGTCCATCGCACTCGCCGACGTGTTCGAGCCGTTCATGGCCCTCAGCGCCCAGGAAGCCGCGACCGACCACTCGATCACGGTGCTGGAGGGCGGCGACCGGATCAACGCCGCCCTCAACCTGGCCACGGCCCAGTGCCAGACCGAGATGCTCACCATCCAGCCCAGCGACGACCGCTTCTCCGAACGCAGCCTCACCCAGGGGCTCGAACGGGACAGGGCCATGATCGAACGCGGTGTCCGGATCCGGACGCTCTACCAGCACACGGCGCGCCACAGCCCCCAGAAGCTGGCCTACGTCTCCCAACTCGCGAACGGCAAGGCGGAGTACCGCACGATCGACGAGGTGGTGGAACGCCTCATCGTCTGCGACGAAAGCGTCGCGTTCATTCCCACTCGCGACGACCAGCAGGTCGCCCTGGAACTCCGTCAGCCCGGACTCGTCCGGTACCTGGTCAAGGTCTTCGAGTTCATGTGGAGCCGCTCCGTTCCGCTGAGCGCCGGCGCCCCGTACGAACCGGCGGCGGACGGCATCACGGACATCCAGTACTCCATCGCCAAACTGCTCGTGGAGGGGCATGTGGACGAGGCCATCGCCCGCCGCCTCGGCATGAACGTGCGCACGTGCCGGGCGCACATCGCCAAGCTCGCCGCCACCCTCGGCAGTGGCAGCCGTGCCCAACTCGGCTTCCTCATCGCGCAGTCCGGGATCCTGGAACGTCAGGGAGCGGCCCAGTGACCTCGGCGCGGCATCCGCGGCACAGCACGGAAGAGCTGTGCCCGACGGGTAGGAGGCTGTACGAGGAGGCCCTGCGCCAGGGGAACCTGGCGGCCGAGGCGGCCGAGGCGGCCCCGTGTCTGATCGACCTGGGGCTGCTCCGCCCCAGCGCCGACAGCCCGGGCCGATTAGAGCCGGTCGCGCCGGTCGTCGCTCTGCAGCAGCTGCTGCGTGCCTCCGAGGAGCAGGTGGCCCGGGAACGGCGGCGCGGCGCACGCCTGACGGCGACATTCGACCCCCTCATGCGACTCGACGGCTGTCCGGAGGGCACCGACACTTCCCACCTGCGCACGCTCTCCGGCACCGAGCGGATCAACCAGGCCATCACCGAGGCCATGGCCGAGGCATCCCGGGAGGTGCTGACGATCCAGCCCCGTGCCGGGCTCACCGGACGACGCGGTGAGGAGTCCGACGCGATAGCCCTGGTCCGGGACCAGGAGGTACTGGATCGCGGAGCACGTGTCCGCACGCTGTACCCGCACACCCTGCGCCACTTCCCCAGCATCGCGGCCCGTCACGAGCGGCTGGCGGGAGACGTCGAGGCCCGCAGCCTGGACGAGGTCACCGACCGGATGATCCTCATCGATGCCGCTGTCGCCTTCATCCCCGCGAATCCGGACGGCACCGTCGCCCTGGAGATCCGGCACCCGGCGATCGTCCGCCACCTCGCCACCACCTTCGACCGACTGTGGCGCCTGGCAACCCCCATGTACCCCGAGACCGTCCCCCCGCCCTCCGGCAACGGCGTCACCCCCCGCCAACGCGCCATAGCCACCCTCCTGGTCGAAGGCCACACCGACGCCGTCATAGCCGACCGCCTCGGCATGAACATCCGCACCGCCCGCGTCCACATCGCCAAGCTCGCCGCGACGCTGGGCAGTCAGAGCCGGGCGCAGCTCGGGTTTCTCATCGCACGCTCGGGGATTCTTGACCAGGGAGGCTGAGGGGTGCCGCCGAGCGCGGCCGGCCGTCCAGGCCCGCCTGGGCGATCCGCACACCCAACTGCGTACGGCTGGCCGCCCCCAGCGTCTCCGACAGCCGGGCGATGTGCGCCCGGCACGTCCGGACGCTGATCCCCAGCCGCTCGGCGATCACCGCGTCCTGGTGCCCTTCCGCCAGCAGGGCCGCGATCGACTGCTCCCGGTGGGAGATGCCCTCGATGCCGGTGTCGGGCAGCGGCGCGGTCAGCGGGATGGCGAGGCGCCAGAGTCGTTCGAACACCGTGACCAGGTACTCGACGATCGCCGGGTGCCGTAGCTCCAGGGCCATCGTGCGGTCGGTGTTGGCGGGGATGAAGGCCACCGTCCGGTCGAAGAGGATCAGCCGGTCGATCACCTCGTCCAGCGTGCGCGCCTCCACCGCGTCGCCCATCAGCTCCAGATAGGTCATCAGACCCTGCCCGTGCCGGGCGACATGCGTGTACAGGTCCCGCATCCGCACGCCCCGGCCGCGCAGCACCAGCGCCCGGTGCAGCCCCTCGGAGAGTTCCGCCTCGCGCCGGATGCCGCCCGGCTGCACCGTGAGCACCTCGGTCGTGCACGCCTGGGTCGCCTCGTCCATCGCGGTCTGGATCCGGGCGAGGCCGTCCAGCACCCGGATCGCCGGGCCCTCGGCCGCCGACGGGGCCGGCTGCACCTGCCGCCCCAGCCCGGCGTACCGCTCGAACGCCGCCACGGCCGAACCCACCCGCCGCTGGCTCGCGCTGACCTCGTCGTACATCCCGCGCAGCAGCCGGGTCATGACCTCCTGCGGGGAGGTCGGCACCAGCCAGTCCATGTCGTCGGGGTCGGGGTGCAGCAGGGCGAGTTCCAGCAGACAGGGCACCGGATCCGCGTCCCGGCGCGGCACACGGCCCCGCCGTACGGCCCGGGAATACACGCGATCCCCGGCCTCGCACAGTCGGTCGGCACCGTGTGGATGCTCCTCCGCCCCGTGCCCGGCCATCGCCGATCCCACCCCCGGTGTCGCCGTCGTTCCGCAGCGCAACTATGCGCGGACGGGACCTGCTCCGCAACACGGCTCCCCGCACCGGCAGACAGCAGACGGCAGACGGATCGGGCTACTTCAGGCCGATCGCCTGGCAAGCCGCCTTGTACTTCGCCGTGCAGATGTCCGACAGCTTGTAGATGTCGTCCGCCACCACCGTGTCCTCGATGTTCTCCTTGGTGAGGGCGACCACCGGCACGAGCTGGGCGGGGATGCCCTTGTGGGTGGGGCTGTCGACCTTGTCGCGGGTGAGGGCGGCGAGCTGGATGTCGCGGCCCTGGACCCTGGCCACGGCCATCTCCGCCGCGTTCTCGGCCTCCTGCGGGTACGACTTGTACACGCTCATGTACTGGTCACCGGCGATGATCCGCTGCACCGCCGGGAGCTCCGCGTCCTGGCCGGTGATCGGCGGCAGGTCGATGACGCCCGCGTCCTGCAGCGCCTTGACGATGCCGCCCGCCATGCCGTCGTTGGCGGAGTACACCGCGGCGATGTCGTCCTTGCCGATCTTCCCGATCGCCTCGGTCATGTTGGCCTCGGCGTTCTCCGGCTTCCAGTCCTTGGTGTCGAAGGACTGGGCGATCGTCACCTTGCCGTTCAGCTCGGACATCGCACCGGCCTTGAACTGCTTGGCGTTCGGGTCCGTCGGCGAGCCGTTCATCATGACGATCTTGTCGGAGAGGCTCGCCTTCTCGCCGATCGCCTCCAGCAGGGTGCGCCCCTGGACCTCGCCGACCAGTTCGTTGTCGAAGGAGATGTACGCGTCGATCGGGCCCTCGGCCAGCCGGTCGTAGGCGATGACCGGGATGCCGGCGTCCTTGGCCTTCTGCACGCCGCCGGCGATGGCGTGCGAGTCGACGGCGTCCAGCAGGATCACGTCGACCCGGTCGTCGACCATCTGCTGCAGCTGGGCCGCCTGCGTGTCCGCGCTCGCCTCGGCGTTGGCGTACTCGACGCGGCCCCGGTCGTTGGTGAGGGACTCGACCTTCCTCTTGATGATGGGGTAGTCGAAGTTCTCGTACCGGGTGTTGGCCTTCTCCGGGAGCAGCAGGCCCACCGTGATGTCGTTGCCCTTGGTCGGGCTCGCCTCGTCGCTGCTCCCCGTCGCGTTGAGCACGCCGCAGCCGGCGAGCGAGACGGACATCGCGGCCGCGGCCACGGATATGGAGATACGACGACGCATGCGGGGGCTCACTTCACGTGTGATTCGGACGTGGGCACACTTTGTGGCCCATGTGACTGAAAAGCCAACGCGGGTGCGCCCCCCAGCGTCAAGCGGAACCACTTAACGAGATGGCAACACCACGCTCCGCAAGTGTTGTGAAGACTCTGCGGAATCATCTCCAAAGTCCTTGCACCATCCAGTCATCGACGGGGGACCGCGCGAAAACGTCCCAAGACATACGAAAGGGGCCGGGAGTCTCCTCCCGGCCCCTTTCGCGGGCGTACGCGCGTCAGTCGCGTCAGTCCGACTGCTGCTGCCGTTTCGGCCGCCACACCACCAGCGCGCTGGTCTGCTGGACCTCCTGGTACGGCACCAGGTCCCGGCGGTACGACGCGTGCACCGCCGCCTCGCGCTGGCGCATGGCCGCCGCCGCGCCGTCGAGCGCGTCCTCCAGCTCGGCGACCCGGGCCTGGAGCGCGGCGACCTGGTTCTCCAGTTCGATGATGCGCTTGATGCCCGCCAGGTTGATGCCCTCGTCCTGCGACAACTGCTGGACGGTACGCAGCAGTTCGATGTCCCGGGCCGAGTAGCGGCGGCCCCGTCCGGCGGTGCGGTCCGGGGACACCAGGCCCAGACGGTCGTACTGGCGCAGGGTCTGCGGGTGCAGGCCGGACAGCTGGGCCGCCACCGAGATGACGTAGACCGGGGTCTCCTCGGTCAGTTCATACGGGTTGCGTCGACGACCGTCCATCTGACTCATGCTCCCTTCGCGGCCTGGAACAGCTCCGCCCGCGGATCCTCACCCGCGGTCGCCTCGCGATACGCCTCGAGTGCGTCACGAGCATTCCCCGTCAGGTCCTTCGGAACACTCACCTCGACGGTGACCAGAAGGTCGCCCCGAGTGCCGTCCTTGCGGACCGCGCCCTTGCCCCGGGCGCGCATCGTACGGCCGTTCGGCGTGCCGGGAGGCAGCTTCAGCGTGACGGGCGGGCCGCCCAGCGTCGGCACCCGGACCTCGCCGCCGAGGGCCGCCTCGGCGAAGGTCACCGGGACGGTGACGGTGAGGTTGTCGTCCTTGCGGCCGAACACCGGGTGGGAGTCGACGTGCACGACCACGTACAGATCGCCCGCCGGGCCGCCGCGCTCACCCGGCGCTCCCTTGCCGCGCAGCCGGATCCGCTGGCCGTCGCTGACGCCCGCGGGGATGCGCACCTGCATGGTCCGCGAGGACTTGGCCCGGCCGCTGCCCTTGCAGACCTCGCAGGCGTTCTCCGCGATCAGGCCGCGGCCCTTGCAGTCCGGGCAGGGGTCGGTGAGGGAGAAACCGCCGCCGCTGCCCCGGGCGACCTGCCCGGTGCCGACGCAGGTCGGGCACACGCGCGGTGTGCCGTTCTTGTCGCCGGTGCCCGAACAGGCCTTGCAGGGCGACTGCGACGACATCCGCAGCGGGACGGTCGCGCCCTCGATCGCCTCGGTGAAGCTGAGCGTGACCTCGGACTCGATGTCCTGGCCGCGCCGGGGGTGCGTACGCGTCCCCGGCCCGCCCGCGCCGCCACGGTTGAACAGGCCCCCGAAGACGTCACCGAGTCCACCGCCGAAACCGCCGGCGCCCTGGCCGCCCTGGGCGCCTCCGAAGAGGTCGCCCAGGTCGAAGTTGAACGAGCCGCCGCCCGCGCCGGGCCCCGGGCGGAAGCCGCCGTTGCCGAAGAGGGCGCGTGCCTCGTCGTACTCCTTGCGCTTCTTGGGATCGCCGAGGATGTCGTTGGCCTCGGAGATCTCCTTGAAACGCTCCTCCGCCTTGACGTTGCCCTTGTTGGCGTCCGGGTGGTACTCGCGGGCGAGCTTCCGGTACGCCTTCTTGATCTCGGCCTCGGTGGCGTCCTTGGGGACGCCGAGGACCTTGTAGTAGTCCTTCTCGATGAAGTCCTTGGTGCTCATCCTCGACGCCCCTCCTTCCCTTCGTCCGCTATGACGTCAGCCCTCTTCCGGGCCACCGCTCTCCTTGTCGTCGGCTTCGGCGGTCTCGTCCGCCTTGACCGTCTGCGCCCCCGGCTGGGGCTCGGCCACGGCCACCCGCGCGGGGCGGATGGTGCGCTCGCCGATCCGGTACCCGGGCTGCAGAATCGCCACGCACGTCGTCTCGGTGACGTCCGGTGCGTAGCTGTGCATCAGGGCCTCGTGGATCGTCGGGTCGAAGGGCTCGCCCTCCTTGCCGAACTGCTGGAGGCCCATCTTGGCCGCCGTGCTCTCCAGCGACTCGGCGACGGACTTGAAGCCGCCGACCAGTTCGCCGTGTTCACGCGCGCGGCCGATGTCGTCGAGCACGGGCAGGAGCTCGGTCAGGAGGTTCGCGATGGCGATCTCCTTGACCGCGATCCGGTCACGCTCGACCCGGCGGCGGTAGTTCTGGAACTCGGCCTGGAGGCGCTGGAGGTCCGCCGTGCGCTCGCTGAGCGCCGTGCGGGCCTGGTCCAGCTGGGCCACCAGAGCCACGTCCTGGCCCGTGTCCCCGGCCGGGGCCGCCGCCTCCTCCGCGGAGGGGGAGTCGGCGGCCTTCGGCTCGGCGTCGTCGGAGGTGGCGCCGGAAGGGACGTCGGGCTGCTGCTCGTCGAAGCCCGGGGTCTCCTCCGTCACGCGGCACCGTCCTTCCGCTCGTCGTCCACGATCTCGGCGTCCACGACGTCGTCGTCGGCCTTGGCGTCACCGGCACCGGCACCCGCGCCGGCTCCGGCGGAGTCGCCGCCGGCGGCCTGCGCGGCGTTCGCGTCGGCGTACATGGCCTGGCCGAGCTTCTGCGAGACGGCCGCGACCTTCTCCGTGGCGGTGCGGATCTCGGCCGTGTCCTCGCCCTTGAGCTTCTCCTTCAGCTCGGCGACGGCTTCCTCGACCTCGGTCTTGATCTCGCCGGGGACCTTGTCCTCGTTGTCCTTGAGGAACTTCTCGGTCTGGTAGACGAGCTGCTCGCCCTGGTTGCGGGACTCGGCGGCCTCGCGGCGCTTGTGGTCCTCCTCCGCGTACTGCTCGGCCTCCTGGCGCATGCGGTCGACCTCGTCCTTCGGCAGCGAGGAGCCGCCGGTGACGGTCATCTTCTGCTCCTTGCCCGTGCCCAGGTCCTTCGCGGTCACGTGCATGATGCCGTTGGCGTCGATGTCGAAGGAGACCTCGATCTGCGGGACGCCGCGCGGCGCCGGGGGCAGACCGGTCAGCTCGAACATCCCGAGCTTCTTGTTGTACGCCGCGATCTCGCGCTCGCCCTGGTAGACCTGGATCTGCACGGACGGCTGGTTGTCCTCGGCCGTCGTGAAGATCTCGGACCGCTTGGTCGGGATCGTGGTGTTGCGCTCGATGAGCTTGGTCATGATGCCGCCCTTGGTCTCGATACCGAGGGACAGCGGGGTGACGTCGAGGAGCAGGACGTCCTTGACCTCGCCCTTGAGGACACCGGCCTGCAGGGCGGCGCCGATGGCGACGACCTCGTCCGGGTTGACGCCCTTGTTGGCGTCCTTGCCGCCGGTCAGCTCCTTGACGAGCTCGGCGACGGCGGGCATACGGGTGGAGCCGCCGACCAGGACGACGTGGTCGATCTCGCTGATGGAGATGCCGGCGTCCTTGATGACGTTGTGGAACGGCGTCTTGCAGCGCTCCAGGAGGTCCGCGGTCAGCTGCTGGAACTGGGCGCGGGTGAGCTTCTCGTCGAGGTGCAGGGGGCCCTCGGCGGAGGCGGTGATGTAGGGCAGGTTGATCGAGGTCTCGGTGGACGAGGACAGCTCGATCTTCGCCTTCTCGGCGGCCTCGCGCAGACGCTGCAGGGCCATCTTGTCCTTGCCCAGGTCCACGCCGTGGCCGGACTGGAACTGCTGGACCAGGTAGTCGACGATGCGCTGGTCCCAGTCGTCACCACCGAGGTGGTTGTCACCGTTGGTGGCCTTCACCTCGACGACGCCGTCGCCGATCTCCAGCAGCGAGACGTCGAACGTACCGCCACCGAGGTCGAAGACCAGGATGGTCTGGTCGTCCTTGTCGAGGCCGTACGCCAGAGCGGCCGCGGTGGGCTCGTTGACGATGCGCAGCACGTTCAGACCGGCGATCTCGCCGGCCTCCTTCGTGGCCTGGCGCTCGGAGTCGTTGAAGTACGCCGGGACGGTGATGACCGCGTCGGTCACCTTCTCGCCCAGGTAGGACTCGGCGTCCCGCTTCAGCTTCTGGAGCACGAAGGCGCTGATCTGCTGCGGGTTGAAGGGCTTC
The DNA here is from genome assembly GCF_002150735.1 of Streptomyces africanus. GTDB lineage: Bacteria > Actinomycetota > Actinomycetes > Streptomycetales > Streptomycetaceae > Streptomyces > Streptomyces africanus. The sequence continues at coordinate 16,093 of NZ_MUKA01000150.1, read as the reverse complement.
CCGTCCAGCTCGATCTTCCAGTCGGTGCCCATGTGCCGCTTGACCGAGCGAATGGTCCGGTCCACGTTGGTGACCGCCTGACGCTTGGCCACCTCTCCGACGAGCACCTCACCGTTCTTGGCGAAGGCGACGACGGACGGCGTGGTCCTGGCGCCCTCGGCGTTGGTGATGACGGTGGGCTCGCCGCCCTCCAGAACGCTGACGACGGAGTTAGTCGTGCCCAGGTCGATGCCGACCGCACGTGCCATGGTTGATTCCTCCAGCTGACTTGAGTGGAACGGACTCAAGTGTGCACGACGGCTCCCGACCGGTCAACAGAGCTGAGTCGAGCGGGCTCAACTCTTATCCGTTCCTTACACGCAATGGCGCTCTGACCTGCGACGATACAGTGCGTCGATCGGCGTACACAGGGACACGCGAAAGGGCGAACACGACCAGGAGAGCCCCTCCCGCCACCCACCACAGGGCGTCGCTCCCGATCCGGCCGGCGTGCGCGAGTACCCCGACGAGCACACCGGAGAACGCCCCGGCCCCCAGCAGGACGGTCGCCCCCGGCACGGTCAGCCCGAGCCGCCGCAGCCGGTGCGCGAGGTGGTCCGGCCCGCTGCGGACGACGGGCCGCCCGCCCAGCCGCCGCGACAGCAGGACGAGCACGGCATCGGCACCCGCCACGGCGGTCAGCGCGAACAGCACGCCCGCGCTCTCCCCGAGCCCCAGCCCGGCCCGGGTGTGCACGGCCCCCGCGGCCAGGACGAACCCGGCGGACATCGCCCCGCACGCCCCGAGCGCGGCCCGCGCGGGATGCCAGTTGTGCAGGAGGAACCCGGTCAGCGCGGCGGCCAGCACGCTCATCAGCACCGCGATCCCGTCCCTCACCTCCACGGCGGCACAGGCCGCCACCCCGAAGGCGGTCACCACCCCGACGGACCCCGCGAGCCCGTCGGCGTGATCGAGCCCCCGGAAGGCGAAGGTCACGCACACGACCCACCCGACGGCCAGCAGCCCGCCCCCGATCCCCATGTCGCCGTACGGCACGACACACGCCGCCGCCACGGTCGTACCGGCGACAAGCACCCGTCGCCGCAGCCGCCGCACGTCGTCGGCGAGGCCGAGCAGGGCGACCGCGCCGCCGGCCAGGAGCAGCCCCGCGGCCTCGGGCCCGAGCGTCACGGCCCCGGCCCGCTCCCCGCCCCACAGGACCGCCCCGGCCCCGAGCGCGACGGCCACACCGCCGCACAGCGGCACGTCCCGCCGGCGCCGCCGGTCGAACAGGCGCAGCCGCCGGGCGGGCACCCGCAGGACGGCCGTGAGCAGGGCGGTGAGGAGCAGGGCGGTGGCGGCGGCGACGATCCCGTAGAGCACGGATATAAGTTAGGCGTCACTATGACAATTCGGTACGAATAACACGACGGGATCGCGAGCCGCTTCGGGGTGTTTCCTGAGGCAACCCTCAGCGATTCAGATCACTGCCCACCCGGCTACAGTGCGGCGGAAGATAGGGGTAGTCTCAGACGGACTGCATAAGTTACCGCTTAGTAATCTCGGGGAACCCTGAAGAACGACCGGTTCCCCCGACAAACCCTCGCAGGCCCGAGGAGCCCCCATGCAACTCGCCGCGATCATCGTGTCGCTGGTCTTGACCGTGGTCGGCGTCGCGCTGCTCGCACGCGCGATCGGCCAGTTCGTCCGGTACTTCAAACTGGGCCAGCCCGTGCCCGCCGGCACCCGGACCGACAACCCCTACCAGCGCAGCGTGACGCTGGTGAAGGAGTTCCTCGGCCACACGCGCATGAACCGGTGGGGCATCGTCGGTGTCGCCCACTGGTTCGTGGCGATCGGCTTTCTGACGCTGCCGCCGACGATCATCACCGCGTACGGCCAGCTGTTCCAGGCCGACTGGACGCTGCCGGTGCTCGGCGGCTTCCTCCCGTACGAGCTCTACATCGAGTTCATCGCGGCGATGACCACCCTCGGCATCGCGACCCTGATGGTCATCCGCCTGCTGAACCTGCCGTCGCGGCCGGGCCGCAAGTCCCGCTTCGCCGGCTCGAAGATGGGCCAGGCGTACTTCGTCGAGTACGTCATCCTCACGATCGGCCTGGCCATCTACGTCCTGCGGGGCCTGGAGGGCGCGCTCCACCACGTGGAGGGATACGAGGCGGCGTACTTCGCCTCGTACCCGCTGGTCCTGGCCTTCAAGGGCCTGAGCGTGGCGGCGCTGCAGAACCTCGTCTACTTCTTCGCGATGATCAAGCTGGGCACGACCATGATCTGGATGATCACGGTCAGCCTGAACACCAACATGGGTGTCGCCTGGCACCGCTTCCTGGCGTTCCCGAACATCTGGTTCAAGCGCGAGGCGTCGGGCGGGACGGCTCTGGGCGCGCTCCAGCCCATGACGTCGGGCGGCGAGCCGATCGACTTCACCGACCCGGGCGAGGACGACGTCTTCGGCGTCTCCCAGGTCGAGCAGTTCTCCTGGAAGGGCCTGCTGGACTTCTCCACGTGCACCGAGTGCGGCCGCTGCCAGTCGCAGTGCCCGGCCTGGAACACGGGCAAGCCGCTCTCCCCCAAGCTGCTGATCATGTCGCTGCGCGACCACGCGCACGCCAAGGCGCCGTACCTGCTGGCCGGCGGCGGCAAGACGATGGAGGGCGAGGAGAAGGCGTCCGAGGAGCAGCTGGCCGGTGTGCCCGCCGCCGCTCTCGCGGAGGCCGAGCGCCCGCTGGTCGGAACTCTTGAAGACAACGGCGTCATCGACCCGGACGTCCTGTGGTCCTGCACCACCTGCGGTGCCTGCGTCGAGCAGTGCCCGGTGGACATCGAGCACGTCGACCACATCGTCGACATGCGCCGCTACCAGGTGATGATCGAGTCCGCGTTCCCGTCCGAGGCGGGCACGATGCTCAAGAACCTGGAGAAGAAGGGCAACCCCTGGGGCCTGGCGAAGAAGCAGCGCCTGGAGTGGCTCAAGGAGGTCGACTTCGAGGTCCCGGTCGTCGGCAAGGACATCGAGGACCTGTCCGAGGTCGAGTACCTGTACTGGGTCGGCTGCGCCGGCGCCCTGGAGGACCGCGCGAAGAAGACCACGAAGGCCTTCGCGGAGCTCCTGCACATCGCGGGCGTCAAGTTCGCCATCATGGGCGGCGACGAGAAGTGCACCGGTGACTCCGCCCGGCGTCTCGGCAACGAGCCCCTGTTCCAGGAGCTCGGCATGGAGAACGTCATGGCGCTGAACATGGCGTTCGGCGAGGAGATGGACGACGAGGGCAAGGTGACGCCCGAGTCGGCGAAGCCGAAGTCCGCGAAGAAGATCGTCGCGACCTGCCCGCACTGCCTCAACACGCTCGGCAACGAGTACCCGCAGCTCGGCGGCGACTACGAGGTCATCCACCACACGCAGCTGCTCCAGCACCTGGTGGACGAGGGCAAGCTCATCCCGGTGACCCCGGTCGAGGGCATCATCACGTACCACGACCCCTGCTACCTGGGCCGCCACAACAAGATCTACACGCCCCCGCGCGAGATCATCGCCAGCGTCCCCGGCATCCGCAACGAGGAGATGCACCGCCACAAGGAGCGGGGCTTCTGCTGTGGCGCGGGTGGTGCGCGGATGTGGATGGAAGAGCGCATCGGCAAGCGCATCAACAACGAGCGGGTGGATGAGGCGCTGTCCCTGAGCCCCGACATCGTGTCGACGGCGTGCCCCTTCTGCCTCGTGATGTTGACCGACTCCGTCAACGGCAAGAAGAACGACGGCAAGGCGAAGGAGTCCATCCAGGTGGTGGACGTCGCCCAGCTCCTGCTGGACTCGGTGAAGACGCCGGTCCCCGCGGAGGACGAGGACGACGACGGCGAGCCGCCGGCGGGCACGGCGGACTCGGAGAACGCGCCGGAGCCGGAGCCGGTGAAGTAGGCGGTTCCCGCCGGGTGTTCCCGACGCCCCCTGTCCCGGGTTTATCGGGCAGGGGGCGTCGGCGTTTCTGTATCCCCTATAGGGTCGCGGCGCTCATCGGCAGGACCGCTCCTGATTGCCGCATGGCCCCGTCCACCGGCTCTCGGCGATGCGTAGCGAATCGCGAAGGGCTTCGGTCAGGCGCTCGGCCAAAAAGCGGAGTTGAGCCTCGGTGGCGTTCGTCAGCATGTCCTCCGCGTGAGCGAGAAGGCGAGCGCCCATCTCGAGCTGGACCTCTTCTGCGATGTCTGCGAGGCGAGACACACGCCCACCGTCGCCGTCCGTGATCAGGAAGCACGGCTTGTCCTCTGGGCCCGTCCATGGCAAGAGACGAAGCCTGCGGCGTGGATGGGGGTTCTCGGGCTCTGCCGCATCGGCCCCCGTTGCCATCAGGCCACCTCCTCACTGTGGAGCCAGTAAGGCCCTGCTGCTGGCGACCGCGCGGCGAGCCAAGCCGGTTCATGACGCCGTTGCCACTGCTCGTGAGCGGCGAGGTAGGGACGCACGGCCACCGTGGAGGAGCCGTCGATACGCGTGTCCAGACCGTATGGACTGCGGTGAGCGGGGAGAGGGGCGGAGGCAGGGGACGCCGGAACGGCGTACGAAGGCAATGAATAGCTGGGCGTCCGGTGATGCCTGCCAGGGGGTGTGGCCATGAGGCCCACCCAGGCAATGAGGCGGCGAATAAAGTCACTCATGTCGTCAGCTCCATCGGGTTCAGCTGGTGACCACTCCCCCGGACGGCTCCACCCGTCGCGGGGGTTCTGTGGCAGGTGCGACGCTTCAAGCAACCACCAGGTCCCGGTGAACGGCGGGCTTGGGTGCAGCGGCAGCATCGGTTATGCAGAAGCTGCATCAGGCTGAATCGCCGCTGATCTACGCTCGTTTGAAGAGGCAGGATCGGCGACGGCGAGGGGGTCCGTGGCACATGGCCGAAGCACACGAGGCACCAAGGCGGATCGGCGAAGTGATCCGGCAGGCGAGGGTGTTACAGCGACGCTCGCAGAGGGACGTCGCCGCCGCACTCGGCTACCACCAGTCCAAAGTGAGCCGTTTGGAAAGCGGCAGGGGCACGGCTGACATGCGCGTCCTCCGGGCCATCGCCCATGAACTGGAGATCCCGCCCCACAAGTTGGGACTGGCGCCCGCGCCACCCTCACGTACCGCCGCTGCCGAGCCGGGAGGGTTGCAACGCCGTACATTCCTCGCCGCCGGCATCGCGGCACTGGGCGTGGCATCCTCGCCCGCCACTTCGCGTGATGCCCTCGTTCAGGCTCTGCTGCCTGGATCAACCCTCGCGACTGCCTCTGTTCCCCGGACTTCCTCGAACGTCGCTTCCCTGCGGAACCGCGTAGGCGCGGCCCGCCGGCTGTTCCACACCTGCGACTACGCCACGCTGGAGCGTGTCCTACCTGGATTGATCGCCGACCTCCGATGCGCATCCGACGACGGCACGGCCGACGCTCCAGTGCTGTCCGGTCTGCTCGCAACGGCCTATCAGACCGCTACGAGCCTCCTGCTCAAGCAGCACGACCAGGGCAGCGCCTGGCTCGCTGTCGGCCGGGCGATGGCCGAGGCCGAACGCTCGGGCGACCCGGTCGTCCTTGCCTCCAGTGTCCGCGTTCAAGCCCACGTCCTGGCCCGCGAGAAGCACACCGGTCAGGCCGTCTCCCTCGTCCGTCACACCGCCGGCCAGTTGTCGGGCTCGTACGATCGGCGCCCACCGAAGTACCTCGCGGCGGTGGGGCTGTTACTGCTCCGCGGAGTCACCGCATCGAGCAGCGGCGGCGACCGTTCCGCTACGGCGGAATTCCTCGCAGAGGCCAAGGAAGTCGCGCGATACGTCGCACTCGACCAGCCCGACGCATGGGCCAACTTCTGCCAGACCAACGTCGCCCTGCACGAGGTCAGCGCACTGGTGGCTCTCGGAGATGCAGGCATTGCTCTGCAGGCAGCCCGGCCCCTCACCATCCGCCCGATCCCCGTACCGGAACGCCGGGCGGCCCTGTGGGTGGAGACCGCTCGGGCCCACAGCCAGCTAGGACGCCTCGCCGATGGTTACCAGGCACTGCGCATGGCCGAGACGTGTGCGGTTCAGGACGTACGCCGCCCCGCCGTCCGCCACCTGGCAGCCGACATGGCCGCCCGTGACCACCGACGTACCCTGCCGGAACTGCACCGCTTCAGCCACCGACTGGGAGTCCCGGCGTGACCGAGTCAAACGTGCAGGGCAAGAAGCCCTTCCTGTACGTCGTCGTGTGCGCGGCCGGAGTCGCCGACGATGTCGGCAAGCTGATTACGCAGGCACAGGAACGGCACTGGGACGTGGGCGTCATCGCCACTCCGCAAGGCCTCGGTTTCCTGGATGCGGAGGCGATCCAATCCCAGACCGGCTATCCGATCCGCTCCGCCTGGCGCACGCCCGGCGAAGCCCGCCCCCTGCCCCCCGCCGACGCCATCGCGGTCGCCCCGGCAACCTTCAACACGATCAACAAGTGGGCCGCGGGCATCTCGGACACCCTGGCCCTGGGAATCCTCTGCGAGGCATACGGCATGGGCATCCCCACGGTCGTCCTCCCCTACCTGAACGCGGCCCAGGCGGCGCACCCCGCCTACCAACGGAGCCTGAAACGACTGCGCGAGATGGGCGTCCTGATCGGCTCCTACAAACCCCACCGCCCCAAGGCCGGCGGTGGCGCGGATCGATTCGGTTGGACGGAGGCCGTTGACCTCCTTGAGCCGGCGCTTAATCAGCACCGTCCTGATAGCTGAAGGCGTGGGTGTTCCCTGCCTGCTCTGGTGAGACCCGCTGGTTACGGCTCTTCGAGGTGCACGACTTCGGAGTAGTGATGGAGAGCCGCGTAGAGCACAGAGGCGCGATCGTAATCCAGAGTGGAAACGAACCGAATCTCAATCGAAAGAGAAAAAACTACTGAACCTGAATACGTGATGTCGGTCTGACCTGGGGTGCAGTTGCCAGTGTCCGGCCCGGAGGGGGTCGACCAGCGGGGCGTTTGCTCACCAGACTGGGCGGGTGATGACTCAATCAGCCTCTCCCGACAATCTCCGTGCTGTCCTGTTTGACTCAGGCGGCGTGCTGATGCAGCCGATCGGTGGCCGTTGGAACCCGCGAGCGGACTTCGAGCAGACCGTCCTCGCCCACGCACCGTCGATCACACCGGAACAGTTCGCGGCGGCTATCAGCGCGGGCGACCACTTCTTCGCGACCTCGTCATCGACGCCCGACTACGACGATTACCACCGGGTGATGCTCCACCACCTCGGCGTGGAACCGACCTCGCAACTCCTCGCTGACTTGCGCCGTGAAGTTCCTCCGGCCGTGTTTCTGGAGACGTACCCAGACGTCGAGGAGACCCTGGATGAGCTGAGCCGGCGGGGCGTGCGGATGGCCGTGGTGTCGGATGCCTGGCCCGGTCTGCCCGACCTCCACGCCGGACTCGGGATCAGCCGGTTCTTCGAGGCGTATGCAATCTCCGCCGTCCTCGGCTGCAACAAACCGGACCCGCGCATGTACCACCACGCCAGCGCCGCGCTGAACCTCGCTCCTGCGCAGTGTCTGTTCGTTGATGACGATCCGGACCTGGTCGCCGCGGCTATCCGACTCGGCTATGCAGGACGTGCGCTTTGCCGGGACTCGGCCGTCTCGGAGGTGCCTTCCATCACCTCCCTGACAGAACTCCTGGATTTCTTCTGACACATTCGGCACGGTCTTCCTGGGCGTGGTAGCAGCGCGACGACGGAGTTGCGAGCAGCCCCGGCCCGGGTCAGTCATAGAGGTCCAGACCGGTGCTGGTGAGGCAGCCGTCGATGACGCGGGGCCGGTACTGCAGCATCTTGAGCTTGCGCTCGACGGCCTGGGTGATCGGGCCCAGGTCGGCGGCGGCGAGGTTACCGAGGTCGCGCTTGACCAGGTACCACACGCCTTCCTGCGGGTTCAGGTCTGGCGCGTAGGTGGGCAGCTGGAAGACGGTGAGCCAGTCGGCGTTCCCGGCGATGAACTCACGTAGCGGTGCGGTCAGGTGGATGCGGACGTTGTCCCAGACCAGCACGATCGGCCCGCCAAGCTGGATACGGGTACGCACCAGCAGGTCGCGGAAGTCCCGCCAGCCGAAGCCCTTCGGTTGACCTTTGCATCCGTTCCGGCGAGGCGGGCTACTGCCATGGTGAAGGCGAGGCATCTCCAGCAGCGGACGTGGTCCTGGGCGTCGTAGCGCTCTGCGGTGGCAGGTGCGGTGCGGGCCATGAGGCGAACACGGCCACCGGCGATGAGAGCCGCTGAGGCCGGTGACGTCGGGCGAGCCACAGGACGAGTGCGGCGTAGATCAGGGTCGTTGCCATGTCCGTGAGGGCGAGTTGCCAGGATTCGTCGGCGGCGGTCTCGTCGGACGACAGTCCGTCGACGACCGCGGCGGCGATGCCGAAGGCCAGCAGGTTGTTCAGGACGTGCAGGGCGACGGCCGCCTCCAGGCCGCCGGTGCGGATGGTCAGCCACCCGGCGACCAGTCCGAAGACCAGCAGGCCGAGGAAGCCCCACATGGTGCCCCAGCCGTGGGCGGCGGCGAAGAGCACGGCCTGTGGGAGCACCGCGAACCACGGAGAACGGGCGAAAGCGCCGACCGCCTGCGTCAGCCAGCCCCGGAAGACGTACTCCTCCGCCGCCGCCTGCACCGGGACGAGGACGGCCAGCACGGCAAGCGCGCCGAGGAACGACCGCCAGCCCACCCACGCGCCGAACTCCCCCGAGTCGGCTCCGTCGTCGGGCAGGAAGGCGGCGGTCACCGCCAGCACGGCCACGGGGAGCACGGCGGCCAGCAGACACCGGGCCAGCCAGCGCCACCGCAGCCGCCCCTCGACCGAGGACAGGGTGCCGGGCGGTCGCCGCCCGGGCCACCACACGGCCAGCAGGATCAGGGGCAGGGCGACCGCTATGGACGTCAGGTCCAGGGCCGTGTTGGCGACCGGCCCGAAGTCATGGCCCCCGTCGGGCAGTTCACGCAGCCCGGCCGCCGCCCCGACGCCGTAGGAGAGGGCGAACAGCACGAGGGTGAGGACCACGTAGGCAGCGAGAAACAGCAGAGTGCCGAGCAGGGGCCGCCACCAGCGGTGACGGCCCGTGCAGTGGTCCATGCGGTGGTAGGCGAGGCCGGTGGGGTGGGGTAACGGCGCTGTCATGATCCCTACTATGCAGTGGATCACCCTGATCAGCACCGTAGTCGGGTGTGACAGAAGTGGGTTGACCTTCACGCATGGGTCAATGCCTAGCGTCAGCGGCATGCAGCCCTTCACGAAGAGCGCCACGCCGCCTGCCTTTTCCAGCCTTCCCAACTCGGGCCTGGAGGTCCGACTCGCCTCACGGCCCGTCGGGCTCCCCACCCTCGACCAGTTCGAGATCGTCGAGGCCCCGGTCCCGGCCCCGGCACCGGGCCAGGTACTGGTTCGCAACCTGTTCATGTCGCTCGATCCCGGCATGCTCATGTTGATCGCAGGCGGATCCCCGCTGCCGATGCCGCGCTACGCGGTGGGAGAGGTGATGTACGGGGACGCCATCGGCGAGGTGATCGCCTCAGCAGATCCGTCGCTGAGCGAGGGGGACCTGGTGGTGCATCGGCTCGGCTGGCGGGAGTACGCCGTGGCCGAGGCCAGCGCGTTCCGCCGCGTGGACAAGGCGGCCTACCCCAGCCCCTCCCTGCATCTGGGCTTCGGGCTCGTGGCCTACGTCGGGCTCATGGACGCGGCGAGGCTGCGGCCCGGCGACACCGTCTTCGTCTCCAGTGCGGCGGGAGCCACAGGGGGCATGGCTGGCCAAATAGCACGGCTCAAGGGGGCCGGGCGGGTCATCGGCAGCGCCGGCTCGGCGGACAAGGTCGCCCACCTGACCGGGAAGCTCGGGTTCGACGCGGCCTTCGACCACCACGACGGCCCGGTACTCGACCGGCTGCGCGAAGCGGCCCCGGACGGCATCGACGTCTACTTCGACAACGTGGGCGGCGAGCAACTGCGCGCCGCCATAGAGGTCATGAACGTGCACGGCCGCATCGCGGTCTGCGGAGCCCTCAACCGGCAGAGTACCGGCCGCCCCGACGAGGGCCCCGGTGACCTGCAGAGCGTCCTGGGCAAACGCCTGACGATCCGCGGCTTCACCCTGTGGGACCATCTCGACCGGGCCCGGGAGTTCGGCGAACAGTTCCGCGACTGGCTGCGCGAGGGATCCATCGTCTACGACGAAACGGTGATCGACGGGCTGACGAGCGCACCCCGGGCACTTCTCGATCTCGTCCACGGCAGGTACACCGGGAAGACTGTGGTCCGGCTCACGAGTTGACCGCAACGTACACGTCACATTGAGGACTGGGCCCGGAGGTAGCTACGTGTTGATCGGTGAACTGGCCGCGCAGACGGAAACCACGACCCGCGCCCTGCGCTACTACGAGGAACAGGGCTTGCTGGAGTCCGACCGGACGCCGGCGGGCTACCGCGTCTACAGCCCTGCCGCGGTGACCCGGGTCCGCAACGTCCGCGACCTGCTCGCCTCCGGATTCACCGTCGACAACGTCAAGTCCTTCGTGCGCTACCTCGACACCGATCTGCCCGAAGTCTTCGAGTACTCGCCGTCGTGCGCCGACGGCTACGGCGTCGGCGCACAACGGGTCGCCGAGCTGGAGGAGAAGATCGCGGCTCTGACGCGGATGCGCGACATCCTCGTCCACCGGATGCCCTGGTTGGCCCCGCCCCACGATGCCCCGCGGAAAGAGGCCGCCTGATCCGGCATCTCCCCGACCGCGCTCTCAAGGCCCTCGACCGGGCTTCGCCGATGGCCAAGAGGAGACCTGCCGGCGCCGACCGCGCGCCCTTTCGGAGAAGGCCACTGTTCCCTCCTCGCCGCCCCTGAGCGGTCCCCCATCCGCCCCGGAAATGCCCCTGACAGGGGCACCACATGGGCGGCGGCGCACCTAACGTGACGACAGTGCCCCGGCCGGGTCCGCACGCCTGACAGCACCGCTCTCTTCACGAGGAGGATCCATGTCGTTCAGGGGCAGATCCGCACTGCGGCGCAGCACCGCGCGGGGCACGGCCATGGCCGTGGGAGCCGCCATGGCCGTCTTCACCGGCCTGGCCGCCGCTCCCGCGGTGCACGCGTCGCCGACTGCCACCGAGGCCCTGCGGTGGGCATCGTGTGACGACCCGGCGAACCCGGGAGCCGAGTGCGCCGCTCTTCGGGTGCCGGTCGACTGGGCCCACCCGGACGGGCCGAAGACCGACCTGGCCGTGGCCCGCCGCAAGGCCACCGACCCCGGCGCACGCGTCGGCTCGATGGTGTTCGGCCCCGGCGGGCCGGGCGACTCGGGTGTGGAGAGGGTGGTGCGCGGTATCAGCCGGTTCAGCCCCGAGGTCCGCCGCAGGTTCGACATCGTCAGCTTCGACCCGCGCGGCGTGGGCGGCAGCAACCCGGTGACCTGCTCCGGCGACCTGCTTGCCGAGCGGCCGTCGCCGGAGCTGAAGAGCCAGGCGGACTTCGAGGCCACCATGGCGTACAACAGGCGGCTCCGGGCCGACTGCCGGGCCCGTACCGGGCCGGTGTTCGACCATCTCGACACCGCCCAGACGGTCCGGGACCTGGACGCGCTCCGGGCCGCCCTCGGTGAGCGGAAACTGACCTTCCACGGCAGCTCGTACGGCACGCTGCTCGGCGCGCAGTACGCCGAGACCTACCCGCGCCGGGTGCGCGCCATGGTGCTGGAGAGCGTCATGGACCACAGCGTCCCGACCACCCGTGACTTCCTGCGGTCCGAGGCGGCCACGGCGGAGGATTCCTTCCGGGAGTTCGTGAAGTGGTGCGACGGTGCCGCGGACTGCGCGCTGCACGGCCGCGACGTCCGCGCCGTCTGGCAGGGCCTGTTGGCCCGGGCCGGACGCGGCGAGCTGGCGGACCCGACGAAGCCGGGCAGCTCACTGTCGTCCTCGGACCTGGTCAACAGGATCGCGTTCCGGAAGTTCTACCAGGCCGACTACGCGGGCCTGGCCACGACGATCGCGGAGATGGACGCGAGCGAGCCGCTGCCCGCGTCGCCGGCCACGACAGCGCCGCTGCATCCGGCCACCCCGGTCTTCTGCTCGGACTGGCACCTGCCCGTGCGCGACTACCAGGAGTACGCCTCGCTCATCGCCATGATGAAGAGGACCGCGCCTGACCTGCCTTACCTGCTGCCGGTCCACATGACAGCGGCGTGTCTGGGCGCGCCGACCGCCAACCCGCAGCACCGCCTGGACGTCCACGGCGCCCCGCCGATCCTGGTGTCCAACGCGCTGCACGACCCGGCCACCGGCTACCCGTGGGCGGTCTCGGTGGCCCGTCAGCTCGGCCGCAGCGGCGTGCTCCTCACCTACGAGGGCCACGGGCACGGCAGCGTCACCAGCGGGCCGTGCATGGAGGACGCCGTGAACGGTTACCTCGTCGGCCTGGCAGTCCCACCACGGGGCACCAGCTGCCCCGCCGTGCCGTCGCCGTCCTGACAAAGGGGCGCACTTGGGGCGCTCGATATTCGCGATTGCACCTCCCAGTGTGCGCCCTTTGCCTTCGACGCACTCCGAAACGTGAAGATCACAAGCCCCCTCGCACCTCCTGCCAGGGCACTTGACTGTGCATCACCCCACAACACCCTCCAGCCCCACAACACTTCAGATATCGAAACAGTAAACAGGGTTCCGCTCAGCGAATTTTTGTTGAACCATGAAGGTCCACAAATGAGGGGGGTTTGTGAAGATCACTGGTTGCGTTTTGCGCACGCTCGGGCAGGGGGCCCTGGCAGACCGGTGACGCGGTGATGGTGCCGTTCCCACACCGCTTCTCACGCAGTACCACGCCACGGCCGCCTGCTTCAGGAACAGGCGGCCGTACTTCAGGGTTGAGGAAAACCACCATGCACGTATGTGTGCTGGGGCAGGGCTATGTCGGCCTGCCCCTGGCCGTGAGGGCCGCCGAGGTCGGGCACACCGTCACCGGCTACGAGCCCGACCGGGCGCGTTGCGCGGCACTGGCCGCCGGGTCGTCGTACGTCGAGGACATCGGCGACGACCGGCTTCAGGCGGTGCTCGGTTCGGATGCGTACTACGCGAGCTCCGACCCGCAGGACCTCAAGGGGTTCGACGTCGCGGTCATCACCGTGCCCACCCCGCTGACCGACCGCGCGCCCGACCTGAGCTGTGTCCGGGACGCCGGGCGCGTGCTCGCGGAGTACATCGAGCCGGGCGCCACCGTCGTCCTCGAGTCGACCACCCACCCCGGTACCACCCGTGACGTGCTCATCCCGCTGCTGGAGGAGGGTTCAGGCCTCGTCGCCGGGCGGGACTTCCACGTCGGGTTCAGTCCCGAGCGCATCGACCCGGGCAACGCCGACTGGCGGCTGGAGAACACGCCGAAGATCGTCGCCGGGCTGACCGAGGGCTGTCTGGCGCGGGTGAAGGAGTTCTACGACACCGTCACCGACGTCACCGTGCCCGCCTCCGGGCTCGAAGAGGCCGAGCTGGCCAAGGTGTTCGAGAACACCTACCGGCACGTCAACATCGCCCTGGTCAACGAGCTGTCGCGGATGGCTCACACGCTGGGCGTGGACGTGTGGCACACACTGGAGCTGGCCGCGACCAAGCCGTTCGGGTTCACCAGGTTCCTGCCCGGGCCCGGCGTCGGCGGTCACTGTCTGCCCATCGACCCGGTCTACCTCAGCCATCACGTCAAGGCACGGCACGGGCAGACGTTCCGGCTCATCGAGCTGGCCCAGGACATCAACGAGAGCCAGCCGGACTATGTGGTGCGCCGGCTCCAGGACGCCCTCAGCCGGCGCTTCCGGCGGAGCGTGCACGGGGCGCGCATTCTCGCGCTGGGGGCTGCCTACAAGCCGGATACCTCGGACGCCCGTCAGTCGCCGGCCGTCGAAGTCGCCGACCGGCTGCGGGCGATGGGGGCGGACGTCACCGTCGTGGACCCCTATCTGCCGGTGTCGGACGGCGGTCGCCGGGAGATTCCCTTCGGCGCAGGCACAGACACCGTCGGTGACTTCGACGCCGTCGTCCTGCTCACCCCGCACGGCGAGTTCGACCTCGCCCGGCTCGCCGCCGAGGCCGCCTACGTGCTCGACACCCGTGGCGTCATGGCCGCCGCACCCCACATCGAACGGCTCTAGAGAGCCCTGGAAACCCCGGAACCCCGGAACCCCGGAACCCCGGAAAGAAAGAGGAACAACATGTACGGACAGAACGGTGTGGGCGCCGCGATCGGGACCGCGACCGGCGGGGCCGCCCTGGCCGCCACCGGCGGAACCGGGCTCGGGTGGATCGTGCTGGGAGCCATGCTCCTCGTGATCGGCGGTGTCGCGGTGTTCCGCATGGCGACCCGCGGCAAGCGAGTGACCGCTTGAGCACCTTGCCGGGCGGCGCCTCACGCATGAGGTTCACGGTGGTGACGACCGTGGTGGTGGCGGCTCTGGCCGCCGCCACCGTGGTGGTGCACCTCCAGTCGAAGAGCCCGATCCTGACGTTCTACTGGTGGCTGGGCATGTCGGTGATCGTGCTCTGCCTGGTCTCGTTCCTCAAGGGCCGGACCTTCACCCACCTCCCGGTCGCTCCGGGCCGGACGGTGGCGATCATCCCGGCCTTCGAGGAGCCCTCGGAGAACCTGCACCGCACGGTGCGGTCGCTGCTGGCCCAGACGCATCCGGTCGACGAGATCCATGTCATCGACGACGGCTCCCGGCAGCACCCCGTCGAACCCTTCGACCACCCCCGGGTCTTCTGGCACCGGCAGGAGAACAAGGGCAAGCGCGGGGCACAGGTGACCGTGCTGCGGCACCTCCAGGCGCAGCACAAGCACTTCGAGTACGTCCTCACCATCGACTCCGACGGCGAGCCCTTCCCGGACGCGCTCGAACAGCAGCTGCGGGCCATGAGCAACCCGCGGATCCAGGCCACCACCGGCATGATCTACATCCGCAACTTCGAGGAGACCTGGGTCTCCCGGGCCGCGGACATCGACATCGGCACCTCCTGCGTGATGATGCGCTCCTCACGCTCGATGCTCGGAGCCCTGGAGACGACCTCGGGTGCGCTCGCCCTCTACCGGGCCGAGCTGCTCTACGACCACCTGGACGCCTACGAGGTGGAGTGCGGCACGGGCGACGACCGCTGGCTGGCCCTGCGGGCACTGATGCGCGGCGAGGTGGTGGCCGTCAACGAGGCCGGCGTCGTCACCGACATGCCGACGACGCTGCGGAAGACCTACCGGCAGCGGCTGCGCTGGGCCCGGTCGTGGTGGTGGATGCTGCCGTTCGTGTACGCGCGGCTGTCGCTGAAGCAGCTGATATCGCCGACCTTCGGGCTGCTCCAGCTCGTCATCACGCCGGTGATGCTGGCCTGGACCGTCGTCATGACGCTCCTGACCCTGGGCGGGCGGTACCACAACCCCGGCATCGCCCTGGTGTACCTCGCCGTGTACCTGGTCGTCCGGTTCGGCCAGTCCGGGCTGTACGTGCTCATGCGGCCGGACATGACGGCTCGCCAGCGGTGGCGCTCCTGGCTCGTCGGCACCCCGGCCGCCGTCTTCATGAACCTCGTGCTGCTCTGCCCCACCCGCTACTGGGCCCTGTTCAAGCTCCGCGACAACGCCTGGCAGTCGCGCGGTCTGACGGCGAAGACGGCGCTGCCGAAGGGTGGCCGACACCGTGCCGGTTCCAAGGACCCGCTGAACGCCTGACGTCACGCCCGACGCCCGGCCTCTGCTGGAGGACCCGCACGTCGTGATCCAGGGCGACCGGGTGCTGCACCTGCGCTACCGGGTCCGCAAGCAGCCGTGACCACGGGCTCCGGCTGCTCGACACCTCTCGAGAATTAACCGAACTCACGTACAACCCTTACGTCCCCACACAGGTCTCCTGATCGCCGACCACCCGTGAACGCCCGGACAACCCCCGGCGAACACGGACGGTCCGGCCCTCCATCGACTTGTGGATGTCCGCCAGGCATCCCCGCATGCAGCAGGAGACCTCGCATGCATCAGCACGAGCGCCCCGCCGGGCGCCCGCACGCGCACGCGCACCCGCCCGGGTACCCGCACGCGCACCCGTTCCG
>NZ_MUKA01000149.1:352-5112 GCF_002150735.1 Streptomyces africanus | reverse complement strand
GCACGACTGCCCGCAGCTAGGCGTGTACGCGAACGGGCCCGCCCCTGGGAGAGGGGCGGGCCCTTTTCGGCCTCGCGGTGGCACCGCCATGCAGCACCGCGAGGGGTCTCGGCGAGGGCGGCTCAGCCGAAGCGGCCGGAGATGTAGTCCTCCGTGGCCTGGACCGACGGGTTGGAGAAGATGCGCTCCGTGTCGTCGATCTCGATGAGCTTGCCGGGCTGGCCGACCGCCGCGAGGTTGAAGAACGCCGTGCGGTCGGAGACGCGTGCCGCCTGCTGCATGTTGTGCGTGACGATGACGATCGTGAACCGTTCCTTCAGTTCGCCGATCAGGTCCTCGATGGCGAGGGTGGAGATCGGGTCCAGGGCCGAGCAGGGCTCGTCCATGAGCAGGACGTTCGGCTCGACCGCGATCGCCCGCGCGATGCACAGACGCTGCTGCTGACCGCCGGAGAGGCCCGAGCCGGGCTTGTTCAGACGGTCCTTGACCTCGTTCCAGAGGTTCGCGCCCTTGAGGGAGCGCTCGACGATGTCGGCGAGCTCGCTCTTCTTGTAGCTGCCGTTCAGCCGCAGGCCCGCCGCCACGTTGTCGAAGATCGACATCGTGGGGAACGGGTTCGGCCGCTGGAACACCATGCCGACCTCGCGGCGGACCGACACCGGGTCGATGCCCGTGCCGTAGAGGTCCTCGTCGTCGAGGAGCACCTTGCCCTCGACCCGGCCGCCCGACGTCACCTCGTGCATACGGTTCAGCGTGCGCAGGAACGTCGACTTGCCGCATCCGGACGGGCCGATGAACGCCGTCACCGAGCGCGGCTCGACGGTCATCGAGATGTCCTCGATCGCCTTGTGGGAGCCGTAGTAGGCGGTCAGTCCGCTTACGTCGATTCGCTTGGCCATGATTACTTCACTTCCAGACAGTCAGATCAGTCGCCGAGGCCGCTTCAGCGACCGGTCTTCGGGGCCTTCCAGCGGGCGATGCCGCGGGCCACCAGGTTCAGGATCATCACGAAGGCGATCAGGGTGAGCGACGCCGCCCAGGCGCGGTCGTACGCCGTGGCCTCGCCCGATCCGTACTGCTGGTAGATGTACAGCGGGAGCGACGCCTGCGCGCCCTCGAAGGGGTTGGCGTTGATGAACTTGCTGCCGAACACCAGCAGCAGCACGGGCGCGGTCTCACCGGCGATGCGGGCGATGGACAGCATGATGCCCGTGGTGATGCCGCCGAGCGAGGTCGGCAGGACCACCTTCAGGATGGTGCGCCACTTGGGCACGCCGAGTGCCAGAGAGGCTTCGCGCAGCTCGTTCGGGACGAGCTTGAGCATCTCCTCCGTGGAGCGGACGACGACCGGCATCATCAGGATGGCGAGGGCGAGCGACCCGGCGAAGCCGAAGGGCTCCATGTCGAACATCAGCATGAGGCTGAGGATGAACAGGCCGGCGACGATCGACGGGATGCCGGTCATGACGTCGACGAAGAAGGTGACGGCCCGGGCGAGGTTGCCGCGCCCGTACTCCACCAGGTAGATCGCGGTGAGCACGCCGACCGGCGCGGCGATCAGCGTGGCGAGGCCGACCTGCTCCAGCGTGCCGAGAATGGCGTGGTAGATGCCGCCGCCCGTCTCCGAGTCGGCGACCACGCCCATCGAGTGGGTCAGGAAGTAGACGTCGAGGACCTTCACGCCGCGTTGGACGGTCGACCACACCAGCGAGGCCAGCGGCACCACGGCGAGCAGGAACGCGACCCACACCAGCGAGGTGACCACGCGGTCCTTGGCCTGGCGGCGGTTCTCGACCCGGGCCGCGATGACGTACGTACCGAGGACGTACAGGATCGCGGCGATCAGCGCCCACTGGACGCTGCTGTGCAGGCCGGCGGCGGCGCTGACGCCGAGTCCGAGGGCGACGGATCCGGCGGCGATGGCCCACGGAGCCCACTTGGGCAGTTGGCCGCCGCGCAGGGTGCTGGGGCGCTTGGCGGTGAGGGAGGGTGTGGTGCTCATGCGTTGGCCCCCGAGTACTCCTTGCGGCGGGCGATGATCGCGCGGGCCGCGCCGTTGACCAGCAGGGTGATGACGAACAGGACCAGACCGGAGGCGATCAGCGCGTCACGGCCGAACTCGGTGGCCTCGCTGAACTTGCTGGCGATGTTCTGGGCGAAGGTGCCGCCGCCCGGGTCGAGCAGGCTGGTGTGGATCAGGAAGTCGGGCGAGAGCACGGTGGCGACGGCCATCGTCTCGCCGAGGGCGCGGCCGAGGCCGAGCATCGAGGCCGAGATGACACCGGAGCGGCCGAAGGGGATGACCGCCATGCGGATCACCTCCCAGCGGGTGGCGCCGAGCGCCAGGGCGGCTTCCTCGTGCATCTGCGGGACCTGGCGGAAGACCTCGCGGCTCACGTTGGTGATGATCGGCAGGATCATGATCGCGAGCAGGATGCCCACGGTGAGCATGGAGCGCGCGGCGCCGCCCTGCCAGGAGAAGACGCCGGTCCAGCCGAGGTAGTCGTTCAGCCAGCCGAAGAGGCCGTTCATGTGCGGGACGAGCACCAGGGCGCCCCACAGGCCGTAGACGATCGACGGCACGGCGGCCAGCAGGTCGATCACGTAGGCGATGGGGCCGCGCAGCCGGCGCGGGGCGTAGTGGGTGAGGAACAGCGCGATGGCGACCGAGACCGGGACCGCGATGACCATGGCGATGATCGAGGAGACGATCGTGCCGTAGGCCAGGACCGCGATGCCGAAGACCGGCGGGTTGACACCGGTGTTCCACTGGAAGGTGGTCAGGAAGTTGCCGTCGTCCTTGCTGATGGCGAGGACGGCGCGGTAGGTGAGGAAGCCCGCGATCGCGGCCATGATCACCAGCAGCAGAATGCCCGAGCCGCGGGACAGACCGAGGAAGATCCGGTCTCCGGGTCGGGTGGCGCCACGGGCCGCGCGCTTCTGCTCGGCCGTGGACGGCTGCGTGGGGGGAGGTGCGTCAGCTATCTGTGTGGTGTCCATCGGGTTCTCCGGTCTGCGGAACCGCACGTGCTGTGCGGCCCTTGGCGGCGGTGCACCGGACGGTGCGGTCCGGCCCCGCCGGGGGACCGGACCGCACTCGGGTCAGCTCAGGCTCTCGACGGTCGAGCGAACCTTGGTGATGATCTCGTCGGGCATGGGCGCGTAGTCGTTCTCGGCGAGGATCTTCTGGCCGTCCTCCGAGGCCGCGTAGCGCAGGAACGCCTTGACCGCGGGCAGGGTCTCGGCCTTGTTGCCCTTGTCGCAGACGATCTCGTACGTCACCAGGACCATCGGGTAGGCGTTGTCGGCCTTGGTCCCGTAGTTCAGCTGCAGCGCCATGTCCTTGCCGGTGCCGACGACCTTGGCCTCCGAGATCGCCTTGGTGGCGTTGTCGACGGTGGCCTCGACCGGCTTGGCGGCGCCGGTGTCGATGGCGACGGTCTTGATTCCGTCCTTGGCGTACGACAGCTCGAAGTAGCCGATCGCGCCGGCGGTCTGCTTGACCTGCGCGGCGACACCGGAGGACTGCGGAGCGGACTGGCCGCCCTTGGCCTGCCAGGCCTTGCCGCCCTCGTAGGGGAAGTCCTTCTTGGCGGTGGCGATCAGGTACTTGGTGAAGTTGTCCGTGGTGCCGGACTCGTCCGAGCGGTGGAACGCCTGGATCTTGAGGTTGGGCAGCTTCGCGTCGGGGTTCAGCTTCGCGATCGCCGGGTCGTTCCACTTGGTGATCTTGCTGTCGAAGATCTTGGCGATCGTCGCCGAGTCCAGGACGAGCTTGTCGACGCCGGGGACGTTGTAGCCGACGGCGATCGGGCCGCCGACCATCGGCAGGTCGATGCCCTGGCCGCCGGAGCAGATCTTCTTGGAGGCCGCGACCTCCTCGGGCTTCAGCGCCGAGTCCGAACCGGCCCAGGGGACCTGGCCCTGCGTGAACGCGGTGACACCGGCACCGGAACCGCCGGCCTTGTAGTTGATCTCCACCTTGCAGGCCGCCGAGAACTGCTTGACCCACGCGTCGACCGCGTTCTTCTGAGCGGAGGAGCCGTCGGAGAGCACCTGGCCCGAGGCGTCGTCACACTTGATGTTGCTCGGCGCGGCGGCGTTGGAGGAGCCTCCGCCCGGGGTGCCGGTTTCGTCGGAGCCGCACGCCGTGAGGGCCAGGGCGCCGGAGACGGCGAGAGCACCGAGAGCGAGGGCCCGCCGGTTCATGCGCTGAAGCTTCACTTGAGTTCCTTCCAGGAGCCGCCGTCCTGAATCGGCGGCGTGCGAAGTCTGGGTGACGCTGAACGAGGCCGCGCACGGCAGGCGCGGCTCGCATCTGGTACGGCCGAAATTAGGCAGATCAGGTGAAGGCGCCGATGGCCAGAAATGAACGAGGGGTGAACCCCTGCCTAAGGTGTGGTTAGGTCACGGAATGCTCACGGGGAGAGCACGTGAGGGTTCCGCTTTCCGGACCTGAGGGGCTCAGTCCGCTTTTCCGGCCTGTTGTGGCCGGTCCAGTGCATCGAGCAGCGCGTCGACCAGGGGGCGGTCGTGGGGCTGGGTGAGGCGGGCGCGGGCGGCGACAGGTGTCAGCCACAGCACGCGGTCCACCTCGTCCGTCGGGGCGAACGCGCAGGAGACCGCCTCGGCCGCCCAGTAGCGGACCTGCTTGGGGCGGCCGTCCGCCCGGTAGCGCTGGGTGGGCAGCTCGGCGCCCGGCTCGGCCCGGCAGCCCGTCTCCTCCGCCACCTCGCGCAGGGCGCCGGCGAGCGGCTCCT
>NZ_MUKA01000149.1:0-287 GCF_002150735.1 Streptomyces africanus | reverse complement strand
GGTCGGCGTGGAGCACGCCGAGGGCGTAGGCCGTGGCCGGGGCGATCCGGGGGGTACGGGCCGCCTGGGCCGCCGCTGCCGCCGCCTCCGAGGCGTCGCGGTGGCGGTTCAGGGCCTGGCCGGCGGAGAGCAGGCGCAGGTCGACGACGGCGTTGCCCTTCGGGCCGCTGACGGCCTCGCGGGCGTAGCGGTGCAGGCGCAGGAGCAGGCGGACCTGGTGCCAGGGGGCGTCCTGGGGGTGCGGGACCGTGTCCGGGGAGAGGCCGTGGATGAGCGCGGCGGCGTTG
>NZ_MUKA01000148.1 GCF_002150735.1 Streptomyces africanus | reverse complement strand
GGCGGGGCGGCGGGTGCGGCGCAGCGGGGGCTTCGCACCCAGGCCCTTCGGGTCGAGGCCGGACCACTTGTGGCCGTTCGCGAAGAACGGGCGGCGGGCCATCAGCGTCAGCAGCGGCTTGGTGAAGAGGAACACGACGACCACGTCGAGCAGGGTGGTCAGGCCGAGCGTGAACGCGAAGCCCTGGACCTTGCCGACGGTCACGATGAAGAGCACCGCGGCGGCGAGGAACGACACGAAGTCGGAGACCAGGATGGTGCGCCGGGCGCGCGGCCAGGCCCGCTCGACGGCGGGGCGCAGCGAGCGGCCCTCCCGGATCTCGTCGCGGACGCGTTCGAAGAACACGATGAACGAGTCCGCCGTGATGCCGATCGCGACGATGGCTCCGCACACGGCCGGCAGGTTCAGCGCGAAATTGATGGTCGGGCCGAGCAGCGCCATGATCGTGTAGGTCAGGGCCGCGGAGACCAGCAGCGAGAGGATCGCGATGAACGCCAGGCCGCGGTAGTAGAGCAGCAGGTAGATGACGACCAGCGCGAGACCGATCGCGCCGGCGATCAGACCGGCCTTCAGCTGGTCACCGCCGAGCGCGGCGGTGACGGTGGAAACGCTGTCCTCGCGGAAGGTCAGCGGCAGCGCACCGTAGCTCAGCATGTTGGCGAGGTCCTGCGCGGACTGCTGGTTGAAGTTGCCGGAGATCTCCGCGTTGCCGCCGGTCAGCGCCTGCCGCACGTACGGGTCGGAGACCACGTCGCCGTCGAGGACGATCGCGAACTGGTTCTGCGGCGACTGGTTCTTGGCCAGCTTGCCGGTGATGTCCGCGAACTTCTTGCCGCCCGCGTCGGTGAAGTCCATCGTGACCGTCCAGCCGGCACCGCTCTGGGTGTTCAGGACGGCCTGGGCCTTGTCGACGTCGGTGCCGTCGACCTCGGCGGGGCCGAGGATGTACTTCTGCCACTGACCCTGCGAGTTCTTGCCGCAGGCCAGGGTGGGCTCGGAGGCCTTGACGCCGTCGCCCACGGCGGAGCGGGTCTTCGCGTTGGTGCAGTCGAGCTTGGCGTACTGCTCCTGGAGCTTGCTCGCGTCGGCGGCGGCGCCGCCGGACGCGGACGGGGAGGGGCTGGCCTTCGCCTTGTCCGAGGCGCTCGCCGACGGCGTCGCGTCGGCCTTCAGCGCGTCCGTGACCGCGCGGCCCTGCGTGGTGGGCGAGGCGGACGGGGACGCGGAGCCCTTGTTCGTGGCCTCGGGCTTGTCGGTGGCCTTGCCGGACGGCTTGTCCGACGGGCTTCCCGTGGGGCTCGGCGAGGGGGTGCCCGCGCCGGCGCCGCCGGAGACCTCCGTGGCGACGACCGGGCGGAAGTAGAGCTTGGCGGTGGTGCCGACCTGCTTGCGGGCCTGCTCGGAGTTCGTGCCCTTGGGGATGTTGACGATGATGTTGTCCCGGCCCTGCGTCTGGACCTCGGCCTCGGAGACGCCCAGACCATTGACACGGCGCTCCATGATGGAGACGGCGGTGTCCATGTTGGTCTTGTTGATCGCCGCCTCGTTGCCGGCCTCGGGAACCGCCTCGAGCGTGATGCTCGTACCGCCGGCCAGGTCGATGCCGAGACGCGGTGTCGTGTGTCCCGAGGCGAACATCCCACCGGTGAGCGCCGCGATGGCGATCAGGATCAGGGCCAGCGAGCGCCCCGGCTTGCTCTGGGCGCTCGCGCTCCGGCCCTTTTTAGGTGTGGCCACCTTCTCGTACTCCCTCTCGGGCCGCCGCGCTCCGGATCGGCGGACGGGCGGCCATGACATGGTGTCGGGATTCCGTGCGAGCCGGTCGTGTCCCGGGGTGCGCGGGCCGGGCCCGCGCACCCCGGGACGCGACTACTTCGCCTCGGAGTCGCCGTCGGTCTTCTTCGGCTCTTCGTCCGTCTTCGCCTCGCCGGCCGGGGCGTCGCCGGCCGGCTCGTCGGCCGCGTCCTTCTTGCCGAGGTCGACGGCCTTGTCGTCAGCGGTGGGGTCGGCGGCGTCGCCGGTCTCGGTGAGGGAGGAGGCGTCGTCCGGAACGAGGTCGGCGTCGGACTTCAGGTCGTGCTCGACGCCGTGGACGATGCGGTTGTACTCGTCGTCGGTGAGGACGGCGCCGATGGAGTTCTTGGCGAAGAGGAGCTCGACGCCCGGACCGGCGTCGACGAGGACGGTGTCCTCGTTCACCTCCTTGACGGTGGCGTACATGCCCCCGATGGTGCGCACACCGCTGCCGGGCTGCATTTGGTTCCGCATCTCCACGGCCTGCTGCTGCTTCTTCTTGGCCGATCGGGTCATCAGGAACATGGCCCCGATGAGCACGATGAACGGGAGGAGGGTCAGGAGACTCACGGGTCGGTACTTCCTTCACACGACCGCGCTGTGAGCGGCCAGATGGTTGGGGGTGTGTACGCCGCCGACAAAGGCGGCATCGGCGGAGTCTAAGCGAGTCCGCGCGCATGGAACAACGCTCAGCATGGCACCGGGGTTCCTGCTCCTGCCACTGGCCTCGCCGTGCCGGAGCGGTGACGGCGCCGTCACGCCCCGAACAGGTCCTGTTGTCCGTTTCCGGCGGTCTGGGAGCGGGGCGGGGTGAGGCCGAGATGCGCCCATGCGGCGGGGGTGGCGACCCGGCCGCGCGGGGTGCGGGCCAGCAGGCCCTCCCGTACCAGGAAGGGCTCGGCCACCTCCTCGACGGTCTCGCGCTCCTCCCCCACCGCGACCGCCAGCGTGGACAGGCCGACGGGGCCGCCGCCGAACAGCTTGAGCAGGGCTTCCAGCACGCCCCGGTCGAGACGGTCGAGGCCGCGGGCGTCCACCTCGTACACGGCGAGGGCGGCCGCCGCGATGTCTCTGGTGATCAGGCCGTCGGCCTTGACCTGCGCGTAGTCCCGGACGCGGCGCAGCAGGCGGTTGGCGATGCGGGGCGTGCCGCGGGAGCGGCCGGCGATCTCGGCGGCGCCGTCCGGCTCGATCTCGACTTCGAGGAGGTCCGCGGAGCGGTGGATGACCCGCTCCAGCTCGGCCGGTTCGTAGAACTCCATGTGGGCGGTGAAGCCGAAGCGGTCGCGCAGCGGGGGCGGCAGCAGGCCCGCGCGGGTGGTGGCGCCGACCAGGGTGAAGGGGGGCAGCTCCAGCGGGATGGCGGTGGCGCCGGGGCCCTTGCCGACGATGACGTCGACGCGGAAGTCCTCCATCGCCATGTACAGCATCTCCTCGGCGGGCCGGGACATGCGGTGGATCTCGTCGAGGAAGAGGACCTCGCCCTCCTGGAGGGAGGAGAGGATCGCGGCGAGGTCTCCGGCGTGCTGGATGGCGGGGCCCGACGTGATGCGGATGGGGGCGCCCATCTCGGCCGCGATGATCATCGACAGGGTGGTCTTGCCGAGGCCGGGGGCGCCGGAGAGCAGCACGTGGTCGGCGGTGGCACCCCGCGCGCGTGCGGCGCGCAGGACGAGGTCGAGCTGCTCGCGGACCTTCTCCTGGCCGATGAACTCGCCCAGGTCCTTGGGGCGCAGGGCGGCCTCGACGGCCTGGTCCTCACGGTCGGCGGACGCACCGACGAGCCGCTCGGCGGCATCGGCGTCGGTCGTGTCGTCCCAGTTCATGGAGTGTGCCTCGGAGTCTCGGTACGGATCATCGGGCGCGGTTCAGGGTCTGCAGGGCCGCCTTCAGCAGCTGTCCCACCTGGGGCGTGCCCTCGGCGGCCTCGGCCTGCGGGGCGACGGCGGTCACGGCCTCGTCGGCCTCCCGGGTCGCGTAGCCGAGGCCGATCAGGGCGGCGTGCAGCTGGTCGCGCCAGCCCGCGCTGACGGCCGTACCGACGGCGGGGGCGCCGACCGGCTCGCCGAGGCGGTCCTTCAGCTCCAGGAGCAGCTTCTGGGCGCCCTTCTTGCCGATGCCGGGGACGGCGGTGAGCGCCTTCTCGTCGGCGGTGGCGACGGCCCGGCGCAGGGCGTCCGGGCTGTGCACGGCGAGCATGGCCTGGGCGAGCCGGGGGCCGACGCCGCTGGCCGTCTGGAGCAGCTCGAAGGTCTGCCGCTCGTCGTCGTCCGCGAAGCCGTACAGGGTCAGTGAGTCCTCCCGTACGACGAGGGAGGTGTGCAGCTTGGCGGGCTGGCCCATGCGCAGCGTGGACAGCGTGTTCGGCGTGCACTGGACGGCCATGCCGACGCCGCCGACCTCGACGACCGCGGCGTCGGGGGCGAGCGCGGCGACGGTGCCGCTGACGAAGGCGATCATGCCGTACGGCCTTTCGATGTGTGCAGGGCGACGGCCTGCTGGAGTCGGTTCTGCGCGGGGGCGCGCCAGATGTGGCAGATGGCGAGGGCGAGGGCGTCGGCCGCGTCGGCGGGCTTGGGCGGTGCGCTGAGCCGGAGCAGGCGGGTGACCATGGCGCCCACCTGGGCCTTGTCGGCCCGGCCGCTGCCGGTGACGGCGGCCTTGACCTCGCTCGGCGTGTGCAGCGCCACGGGGATGCCGCGGCGGGAGGCGCACAGCAGGGCGACGGCGCTGGCCTGGGCGGTGCCCATCACCGTACGGACGTTGTGCTGGCTGAAGACGCGCTCGACGGCGACGAACTCCGGCCGGTGCTCGTCCAGCCACTGGTCGATGCCCTGCTCGATGGCGACGAGGCGGTGGCCGAGGTCCGCGTCCGCCGGTGTGCGGACGACGCCGACGCCGATCATGGTGAGCGGCCGTCCGGCGACGCCCTCGACCACGCCGACACCGCACCGGGTCAGGCCCGGGTCCACCCCCAGAACGCGCACGCGCCCTCCCTCTCGATCGCCTGTTCCTGCAGGCTATCGGGTGCCACCGACAACGCGACGGGCCGACGGGGTGTGTCCCGTCGGCCCGTTGGGCTGCGCGGAGCCCGCGGCGGCGTTACGCGCCGACCTTCTCCATGACCTCGTCGCTGACGTCGAAGTTGGCGAAGACGTTCTGCACGTCGTCGCTGTCCTCCAGCGCGTCGATGAGCTTGAAGATCTTCTTGGCGCCCTCCTCGTCCAGTTCGACCTGCATGGTCGGGACGAAGTTGGCGTCGGCGGAGTCGTAGTCGATGCCGGCGTCCTGGAGGGCGGTGCGGACCGCGACCAGGTCGGTGGCCTCGCTGAGGACCTCGAAGCTCTCGCCGAGGTCGTTGACCTCTTCGGCGCCCGCGTCCAGCACGGCGGCCAGCACGTCGTCCTCGGTCAGCTCGCCCTTGGGGACGATGACGACGCCCTTGCGGTTGAACAGGTACGACACCGAGCCCGGGTCGGCCATGGAGCCGCCGTTGCGGGTCATGGCGACACGGACCTCGGAGGCGGCGCGGTTGCGGTTGTCGGTGAGGCACTCGATGAGCACGGCGACACCGTTCGGGCCGTAGCCCTCGTACATGATCGTCTCGTAGTCGGCGCCGCCGGCCTCCAGGCCCGCGCCGCGCTTGACCGCGGAGTCGATGTTCTTGTTGGGGACCGACGACTTCTTCGCCTTCTGGATGGCGTCGTAGAGCGTCGGGTTGCCTTCGGGGTCGGCGCCGCCCATCCGGGCCGCCACCTCGATGTTCTTGATCAGCTTCGCGAAGAGCTTGCCGCGCTTGGCATCGATGACGGCCTTCTTGTGCTTCGTCGTGGCCCATTTAGAGTGGCCGGACATCTGCCTGTCTCCTTCGCGTAACCCATCTCAGCAACGAACGCAGGAATCCTACAAGGACTCGGCCGTCCGGTTCGCGCGCACCATGTCGACGAACAGGGCGTGCACGCGGTGGTCGCCGGTCAGTTCCGGGTGGAACGACGTGGCCAGAGCGTTGCCCTGGCGGACGGCGACGATGTGGCCGTCGTGCTCGGCGAGCACCTCGGCCCGGGCGCCGACGGACTCGACCCAGGGGGCGCGGATGAAGACGCCCTCCACAGGGGCGCCCTCGACGCCCTTGACGTCGACGGCCGCCTCGAAGGACTCGTTCTGCCGGCCGAAGGCGTTGCGGCGCACGATCATGTCGATGCCGCCGACGGTCTCCTGGCCCGAGCGCGGGTCGAGGATCTTGTCGGCGAGCATGATCATGCCGGCGCAGGTGCCGTAGACGGGCATGCCGTCCCGCACGCGCGCGCGGAGCGGGTCCATCAGGCCGAACAGCACCGCCAGCTTGGAGATGGTGGTGGACTCGCCGCCGGGTATGACGAGGCCGTCCGCCTCGGCGAGTTCTTCGGGGCGCCGCACCGGCCTGGCCACGGCATCGGCCGCGGCCAGGGCGACGAGGTGCTCCCGTACGTCGCCCTGGAGGGCCAGGACGCCTATGACAGGAGTGCTCATGGGGTTACCAGCCGCGGTTGGCGTAGCGCTCGGTCTCGGGGAGGGTGTCGCAGTTGATGCCGACCATGGCCTCACCGAGGTTGCGGGACGCGTCCGCGATGATCTTCGGGTCGTCGTAGAAGGTGGTGGCCTTCACGATGGCGGCGGCGCGCTTGGCCGGGTCGCCGGACTTGAAGATGCCGGAGCCGACGAAGACGCCCTCGGCGCCGAGCTGACGCATCAGGGCCGCGTCGGCCGGGGTGGCGACGCCGCCGGCGGAGAACAGCACGACCGGGAGCTTGCCGAGTTCGGCGACCTCGCGCACGAGCTCGTACGGGGCGCGCAGCTCCTTGGCGGCGGCGTACAGCTCGTTGTTGTCGAAGCCGCGCAAGCGGGCGATCTCGTTCTTGATCTGGCGCAGGTGGCGGACGGCCTCGACGACGTTGCCGGTGCCGGCCTCGCCCTTGGAGCGGATCATCGCCGCGCCCTCGGCGATGCGGCGCAGGGCCTCGCCCAGGTTGGTGGCGCCGCAGACGAAGGGGGTGGTGAACGCCCACTTGTCGGAGTGGTTGACCTCGTCGGCCGGGGTGAGGACCTCGGACTCGTCGATGTAGTCGACGCCGAGGGACTGCAGCACCTGGGCCTCGACGAAGTGGCCGATGCGGGACTTGGCCATCACCGGGATCGAGACGGCGTCGATGATGCCCTCGATCATGTCCGGGTCGGACATGCGGGCCACGCCGCCGTCCTTGCGGATGTCGGCCGGGACCCGCTCCAGGGCCATGACGGCGACGGCGCCCGCGTCCTCGGCGATCTTCGCCTGCTCCGGCGTGACGACGTCCATGATGACGCCGCCCTTGAGCTGCTCGGCCATACCGCGCTTCACACGGGCGGTGCCGGTCTCGGGGGCCTGGGAGTTGGGGGACGTGGTGGACACGGGTGACCTCGCTACGGAGAGGGGATTCTGCAGCACCGAGGAAACGTGAGGAGACCAGGCCACAGCAAGGGCCAATGGGAACGCTGTGGATCCTTTTCCGGCGACGGCCCGGGGACGGCCGGGGAACGGGGCGTGAACGGGGGCTCAGGCGGCCCGGTCCGCCAGAGCCGCCGGAGGCTCGTCGTCCATTTCGAAGGCCAGGGGGAACGGGGCGTGGCCCGCCAGCCGGAACCAGCGCACCTTGCGGTGCCGGCGCAGGGCACGGGCGGCCCGTACGGCGTCGTTGTGGAAGCGGCGGGCCATCGGCACACGTCGCACCGCCTGCGCGAGCTCCTCGGCGGCCTCCTCGCCGCCGGGCGCCTCCCGCACCGCCTCCACCTGCTGGACCTCGCCGAACACCGCCCGCAACGCCTGGCTCAGCTCGCTCTCGGCGACCTCCCGCTGCTCCTCCTCCGCCTGACGGGCGGCGTGCGCGGCCTCGTAGAGGACGATGGAGGCGGCCGGATCGAGCACCCCCGAGGTGGCCAGTTCCTGGGCGACGGAGGCGCGGCGCAGCAGCTGTGCGTCGAGTGCGGCGCGGGCCGCGTCGATGCGCGCGTGCAGCCGGTCCAGCCGCCCGGCCGTCCAGCTCAGGTACAGGCCGACCACCACGAGGGCGACGAGGATCCAGATGAGGGTTGCGGTCACGGCCCAGAGGCTACCGGTGCCCGCTCACACGGCCGCGTGCCCGGTCGGGGTCCATCGGAAGGACCCTAGTCCCGGGCCAGCCCGAGCCGGCCCCACAGCCCGGTCGTCCGCTCGTCCTCGGCCACCGCCGCCGCGCCCGCCGTCACCGTCTCGTAGACGGACAGGATGTCCGCGCCGACGGTCGCCCAGTCGAAGCGGCGCACATGGGCACTGCCCCGCTCGCGCAGTTCCGCCCGGCGGCCCGGGTCGCCCAGCAGGCGTACGGCCGCGTCGGCCAGGGCGTCGGCGTCCTCGTTGGGGAACAGCTCCCCTGCCTCGCCCCGGTCCAGGACCTGGGCGAAGGCGTCCAGGTCGGAGGCGAGGACGGGGGCTCCGGCGGACATGGCCTCGACCAGGATGATCCCGAAGCTCTCGCCGCCGGTGTTGGGCGCGACGTACAGGTCGACGCTGCGCAGGAAGCGGGCCTTGTCCTCGTCGCTGACCATGCCGAGGAACTCGACGCGGGAGCGCAGCTCGGCGGGCAGTGACTCCACCGCCTCCTCCTCGTCACCGCGCCCGGCCACCAGCAGCCGGGCCCGCGGACGGGCGGCGAGGATCTTCGGCAGGGCCTTCATCAGCACCGGCAGGCCCTTGCGGGGCTCGTCGATGCGCCCGATGAAGCCGATCGTCTCGCCCTGCCACTCGGCCTTGGGCTCGGCCTTGGCGAAGAAGTCGACGTCCACGCCGTTCGGGATCACCACCGCGTCCCCGCCGAGGTGCTCCACCAGCGTGCGGCGGGCGTACTCGCTCACCGCGATCCGCGCGCTGATCTTCTCCAGGGCGGCCTGGAGGATGGAGTACGCGGCGATCATGGCCCGGGAGCGCGGGTTGGACGTGTGGAACGTGGCGACGATCGGTCCCCTGGCGGCCCAGCAGGTCAGCAGGCCCAGCGAGGGCGAGGTCGGCTCGTGGATGTGGATGACGTCGAACGCGCCCTCGTGCAGCCAGCGGCGCACCCGGGCGGCGCTCAGGAAGCCGAAGTTCAGCCGGGCCACCGAGCCGTTGTACGGCACCGGCACCGCACGCCCGGCCGAGACGACGTACGGCGGCAGGGGGGTGTCGTCGTCGGCCGGGGCGAGGACGGACACCTCGTGGCCCAGCCGGATGAAGTACTCGGCCAGGTCCCGGATGTGGAACTGGACGCCGCCCGGTACGTCCCAGGAGTACGGGCAGACGATGCCGATCCTCACGATGGCCCCTTCGCCGGGTCGAGGTCCGCGAGCCACAGGCGCTGCAACATGTGCCAGTCCTCCGGGTGGTCGGCGATCCCGGAGGCGAAGGCGTCGGCCAGCGCCTGTGTCATGACGGACGTCTTCTCCGCGCGCGTGCCCGACTCGGGCACCTCGACGGGCGGGTGGACCCGGCCGCGCATCACCGGCGAGTCGTCGTACCAGAGGGTGACGGGGAGCAGCTGGGCGCCCGTCTGCTGGGCGAGCAGGGCCGGGCCGGCCGGCATCCGGGCCGTGTCGCCGAAGAAGCCGACCTCGACGCCGGAGGCCGACAGGTCGCGGTCGGCGACCAGGCAGACCAGGCCGCCGTCGCGCAGCCGCCGGGCCAGGGTGCCGAAGGCCGTGCCGCCGCTGTGCGGCAGGACCTCCATGCCGAGGCCCTCGCGGTAGGCGACGAACCGGTCGTACAGCGTCTCCGGCTTCAGGCGCTCGGCGACCGTCGTGAACGGGATGCCCAGCTTCGTGGTGACCCAGGCGCCGGCGAGGTCCCAGTTGGCCAGGTGGGGCAGGGCGAGTACGACGCCCTTGCCGGCGGCCAGGCCCTCGGTCAGGTGGTGCAGGTCCTTGGGGTCAAAGCCGTTCATCACTCGCTCCTCGCTCCAGGCGGGGAGGCGGAAGGACTCCATCCAGTAGCGCAGGTAGGACCGCATGCCCGCGCGCGAGAGCTCGGCGAGGCGCTCGGGGCCCGCGCCGGGCACCACGCGCGCGTAGTTGCTCTCCAGCCGCTGCACGCCCTTGCCGCGCTGCTTCCAGACGAGGTCGGCGATGGTGTTCCCGAGCCGTACGGCGACCGGCTCGGGGAGCTTCTTGACGGTGCTCCAGCCCAGTCCGTACAGCGCGTCCGTCAGCCGGTCCTGTGCGCTCACGTGGCCGCCTCGCTCCCGTGGGAGGCGTTGTGCTGCTTGCCCTCATTGTCCTGCGGGGCGTCGTCCTGCCCGGCCGCCGCGGACTCGGCCTCCGCGGACTCGCGGCGGACCGTGACGACCCGCTGGATCAGCGTGACGAGACTGCCCACGGCGACGATCCACAGGGCGACCGGCAGCAGGTACTGGATGCCGGGCACGCCGAACTTGTGCAGGCCCGCGAGCCCGGCGGCGACCAGGGAGATCACCAGCCGCTCGGCCCGCTCGACCAGCCCGTTGACGGCGACCGGCAGGCCGATCGACTCGCCGCGGGCCTTGGTGTACGACACCACCTGGCCGCTGGCCAGGCAGAAGATCGAGACGGCGCACAGGACGAGGTCGTCGCCCCCGCCGGCGTACCAGAGGATGAAGCCGCCGAAGATCGCGCCGTCGGCGACCCGGTCGAGCGTGGAGTCCAGGAAGGCGCCCCAGCGGCTGGAGCGGCCGAGCTGGCGGGCCATGTTGCCGTCGACCAGGTCGGAGAAGACGAACAGCGTGATCACGACCGTGCCCCAGAAGAACTCGCCCATGGGGTAGAAGACCAGCGCGCCCGCGACCACACCGGCCGTGCCGATGAGCGTGACGGTGTCGGGGCTGACGCCCCGCCGGATCAGAAACGCGGCGAACGGTGTGAGAACACGCGTGAAGAATGCACGCGCGTACTTGTTCAGCATGGCCTTCCCGAGGGTCGGTGTCGCCGTCTGGCCCCTGCTGGCCACCGGCTGGCCCATCGTAGCCACGCGCGCGTGCGGGCGACGGGCGGGACCCGAGGCCCGTGTCACGGCGCACCGGTGCGCGGGGCGGGCCGCGATCACGTCGTTCGTATGGACGCACCGTGACAGGAGTGGGAAGGTCGAATGACCGCGGGCGTCGCCGGAGCCGCACCGCACGCGGATCCCGCGTGTCCGCGCCCACAGTGACCTCACCGTGCACGGGAGGCAGGATCATGGGCGACAAGGCACAGACACACCCTGGGGCCGCCGGCAGGGCACAGGCGGCCGACCACCCCCAGTCCGTACGGAATGTGGTGCTGGTCGGCCACTCCGGATCGGGCAAGACCACGTTGGTGGAGGCCCTCGCGCTCACGGCGGGGGCAGTGAACCGGGCGGGCCGCGTGGAGGACGGCGGCACCGTCTCCGACTTCGACGAGATCGAGCACCGGCAGCAGCGCTCGGTGCAGCTCTCCCTGGTGCCCGTCGAGTGGGATGGCATCAAGGTCAACCTCCTCGACACCCCCGGATACGCCGACTTCGTCGGTGAGCTCAGGGCCGGTCTGCGCGCGGCGGACGCGGCCCTCTTCGTCGTCTCGGCCTCGGACGGCGTGGACGGCTCGACCCGCATGGTGTGGGAGGAGTGCGCGGCCGTGGGCATGCCCCGGGCCATCGTCGTCACCCACCTGGAGGCGGCGCGCGCCGACTTCGAGGAGATGACCCGGATCTGCGCGGAGGCCTTCGGCGCGGACGACCCCGACGCGGTCCTGCCGCTCTACCTGCCGCTGCACGGCCCGCAGGCGCCGGACGGGCACGCTCCCGTGACCGGCCTGATCGGGCTGCTGTCGCAGAAGCTGTTCGACTACTCGGCCGGCGAGCGCAAGGAGTCCGAGCCGGGCGAGGACCAGCTGCCGCTGATCGAGGAGGCCCGCAACCGGCTGATCGAGGGGATCATCTCGGAGAGCGAGGACGAGACCCTCATGGACCGCTACCTCGGCGGGGAACCGGTCGAGGTCAAGACCCTGATCGAGGACCTGGAGCGGGCCGTCGCCCGCGGGGTCTTCTTCCCCGTCCTGGCCGCCGCCCCCGCGACCGAGGGCTCCCGGCAGGGGCTCGGCACGGTGGAGCTGCTGGAGCTGATCACCCGCGGCTTCCCCACGCCGCTGGAGCACGAGACGCTGCGGGTGACGACGGTCGACGGCACGCCGCGCGAGCTCAAGCCGTGCGACCCGGACGCGCCGCTGGTCGCGGAGGTCGTGAAGACCTCCTCGGACCCGTACGTCGGCCGGCTGTCGCTGATCCGCGTCTTCTCCGGCACCTTGCGCGCCGACCAGACGGTCCACGTCTCCGGGCACGGCCTGGCCGACCGCGGGCACGAGGACCACGACGTCGACGAGCGGATCGGCGCCCTGTCCACGCCGTTCGGCAAACAGCAGCGCCCGGTGTCGCACGTGATCGCCGGTGACCTGGCGTGTGTGGCCAAGCTCAGCCGCGCCGAGACCGGGGACACCCTGTCCGCCAAGGACGACCCGCTGCTCATGGAGCCGTGGCAGATGCCCGACCCGCTGCTGCCGCTGGCCATCCAGGCGCACAGCAAACCGGACGAGGACAAGCTCTCGCAGGGCCTGGCCCGGCTGGTGGCCGAGGACCCGACGATGCGGCTCGAACAGAACCAGGACACCCACCAGGTGGTCCTGTGGTGCCTGGGCGAGGCGCACGCGGACGTCGCCCTGGAGCGGCTGCGCAGCCGCTACGGCGTCCAGGTCGACGTCGTACCGCACAAGGTGTCCCTGCGCGAGACGTTCGCGACCAAGGCGGCCGGGCGCGGCCGGCACGTCAAACAGTCCGGCGGGCACGGGCAGTTCGCCATCTGCGAGATCGAGGTGGAGCCGCTGCCGGGCGGCTCGGGCATCGAGTTCGTGGACAAGGTCGTCGGCGGCGCGGTGCCCCGGCAGTTCATCCCGTCGGTGGAGAAGGGCGTACGCGTCCAGGCCGCCAAGGGAGTCGTCGCCGGGTATCCGCTCATCGACGTGCGCGTGACCCTCCTGGACGGCAAGGCGCACTCGGTGGACTCCTCCGACGCCGCGTTCCAGACGGCCGGGGCGCTCGCGCTGCGGGAGGCCGCGACCGACGCGAGGATCCATCTGCTGGAGCCGGTGGCCGAGGTGTCGGTGCTGGTCGGCGACGACTTCGTGGGCGCCGTGATGAGCGACCTGTCGGGGCGGCGCGGCCGGGTGCTCGGCACCGAGCAGACACCCGGCGGGCGCACGATGATCCGGGCGGAGGTGCCCGAGATCGAGATCGGCCGGTACGCGATCGACCTGCGGTCGATGACGCACGGCACGGCCCGCTTCAGCCGCCGGTACGCACGGCACGAGCCGATGCCGCAGCAGGTCGCGGACCGGATCCGTGAAGAGGAGCGCAGGGCCTCCTAGTTGGGGCCCGAGGGGGCCAAGTGGCCCCCGTGAGGGCTCCCTCCGCACAGGCGGGCGGTCACCGGGACCGCCCGCCCCCGCATGTCGGTGCCTGCGGATACGCTGATGACCTGATCAACAGGTGTGCGGAGCGCGGAACTCGGGAAGGCCGCTTGATGCGGAAGCGGCAGCGATGGGGGCGGCAGTGACGGACGGATTTGACTTCAGCCCGGGGGCCCAGGTGCCTCTGGCGGGTGCGAGCGGCCAGACCGCGGCGACCTACGCGCTGGCCGCCGCGGCGTACCGGGACGACGAGGTCGCCAAGATCCTTGACGCCGACAACGAGTGGCACCAGTCGAAGGTGACCCCGCCGCGCTCCTGGGCGAAGATCTTCCGCCCCAGGTTCGGCGAGGCGTTCTCCCGCGCCGTCATCGACCGCATGCTGGGCGCCGGGCGCAAGCCGGTCATCCAGTCCTTCGGCATCGAACCCCAGGTCGTCGTGGAGCACTGCCTGGCGGCCCACCGCATCCGCCGCGACCGCGACAACTGGCTCTCGGCGATCACGGTGATCTGCGGGGTGCTCTTCCTGCCGGGATTCCTCGTGTGGCTGCTGGTGTTCACGCTGCGCACCACCATGGCCAAGCGCGAGGACAAGCGGGCCGGCGCCCTCGCCACCACCCTGCTGGTCGCCGTGGCCGCGCTCGCCGCGCTGTTCCTGATCCGCATGCCGTTCGAAGGATTCTGGGCCCTGTACGGGCGCGCGGCGGTCGTCATGCCGGTCGTCGGCTGGTTCTGGGCCAAGCAGATCTGCGAGCGGACGGCCCGGGACCTCAGGGAGCGCTGGTCGAGCCTGCTGTCGGGCGGCGGTGTGGGTGCCAAGATCCCCGAGGCGGTGCCCGGCAACCCGGGCGACGCGGCCGAGCAGGTCCGCAAGGAGCTGGCGCGCCTGAGCGCCGAGCAGCGGTCCAACTCGGTCTTCTACGCCGGGCCCAAGGGCATACTCGGCATGGGCACGCGGTGGGGCAGCTGGCAGCTGGCCGAGGAGCTGGTGTCCGCCGAGCCGGGCAAGGACTTCCACCCGTTCCGCAGCTGGGACGTCATCGTGGCGATCCAGGGCGGCCTGGGCATGCTGGAGCGCACGTCCATCAACACCGGCGGCTTCCCCAAACCGTCCATCACGCACTGGATCGTCACACCGATCGGCGAGAAGGCGACGGAGGTGTCCCGGCCGAGCGGCGCGGACGTCGACGCGTACACGGTGCGGACGCACGCCATACAGGACATCTGCAACAAGCAGCAGTTCGGCAGCGGCGACCGGCACTATCTGGGTGTGCAGTGGACCCTGTGGGACGGCCACCTGGTCATCACAATGCTGATCACGGTGACGGTGCTGCACGACACCCTGCGCATCGAGGTCACCGGGCACGCGCTGGGGCCGGTCAACTCCCTGTTCAACGAGAAGCCGGCGGCCAAGGAGAAGACGGTCCAGAAGTCTCTGCGCTTCTGGGAGACCCGCACCGTGAAGATGCCCCTGATCGACGCCGACGAGGTGGTACGCCTGGCCGCACGCGCCCCGCTGACCTGGTATCCGCCGCTGCTGAACTGGCTGGGCGGGAGCCTGACGCTCCCGGAGCCGTTCGGTCTGCGGCACGCGTGGGCGGACCAGCCGTGGCGGCATCGGTTCATGGCGGACGATGCGCTGCGGGCGGCGACGCCCGTGCTGCGGGTGGTGCATGCGGCGGCGCTGAAGGTGCTGCGGGAGAACGGGGTGGACGTGGAGAAGTTCGGGTCCAGGTCGGCGGCGCTCAGTGGGGCGGTGCAGGAGGCTTCGCCGAAGAAGGCGGATGTCTATGACGCCTAGTCGTTGAGGTGCCCGGCGTTGCGGCTGGGGCGGGGGTGGGAGCGCAGCTCGGCGCTGCGAGGTGCCGCCGCGCCCACCCGTGCCGCCCTGGGGGCACCTCCCAGGCCCTTAAGGCACTGGGGGAGGCACCACTGCCCGCAGGCTAAACCGTAGGCCAGGCCTCCGCCAGCATCTTCCGGGTGTCCGCCAGCAGCTGCGGCAGCACCCGCGTGTGGCCGACCACCGGCATGAAGTTCGTGTCGCCGCCCCACCTCGGCACGATGTGCTGGTGCAGGTGTGCCGCGATGCCCGCGCCGGCGACCGAGCCCTGGTTCATGCCGATGTTGAAGCCGTGGGCGCCCGACGCCGTGCGCAGGGCCGTCATCGCCTGCTTGGTGAGCTCGCCGAGCTCGGCGGTCTCCCCCGCCGTCAGGTCGGTGTAGTCGGCGACGTGCCGGTAGGGCACGGTCATCAGGTGCCCGCCGTTGTACGGGTACAGGTTGAGCACCGCGTAGACCTGCTCGCCGCGCCTGACGACCAGCCCGTCCTCGTCGGACTTGGCCGGGATCGAGCAGAAGGGGCAGCCGTCGCCGGCGCCCGGGCCGGTCGGCTTGTTCTCACCCTGGATGTAGGCCATCCGATGGGGCGTCCACAGACGCTGGAACGCGTCCTGCGTCCCCACTCCCAGCTGCTGCTCCGGCTCACTCGTCATGCAGTGCAGCATATGGCGTCGACCTGGGGGTACGGCAAAGGCCCCCGGGATCTCCCGGGGGCCCGTGCGCGGTTCGCTCGGGGCGTGGTCGCGCCGTGCGGTCAGACCTGGGCGCGCTCCTCGACGACCTTGAGGATCTTGGCGATGGCCTCGTCGAACGGGATGCCGTTCTCCTGGGAGCCGTCGCGGTAGCGGAAGGACACGGACCCGTGGGACATGTCCTCGTCGCCCGCGATGACCATGAAGGGCACCTTCTGCTTCTGGGCGTTGCGGATCTTCTTCTGCATCCGGTCGGACGAGGAGTCGACCTCGACGCGCAGGCCCTGCTTCCTGGCCGCCGCGGCGAACTTCTCCAGGTACTCGACATGCGCGTCGCCGATCGGGATGCCGACCGCCTGGACCGGGGCCAGCCACGCCGGGAAGGCGCCCGCGTAGTGCTCCAGGAGCACCGCGAAGAAGCGCTCGATCGAACCGAACAGGGCGCGGTGGATCATGACCGGACGGGTCTTGGAGCCGTCCGCGGCCGTGTACTCCAGGTCGAAGCGCTCCGGCAGGTTGAAGTCGAGCTGGATGGTCGACATCTGCCAGGTGCGGCCGATGGCGTCCTTGGTCTGGACGGAGATCTTCGGGCCGTAGAAGGCGGCACCGCCCGGGTCCGGGACCAGCGGGAGGCCCTGCTTCTCGGCGACCTGGCGGAGGGTCTCGGTCGCCTCCTCCCAGGCCTCGTCCGAGCCGACGAACTTCTCCGGGTCCTTGGTGGACAGCTCCAGGTAGAAGTCGTTGAGGCCGTAGTCGCGCAGCAGCTCCAGCACGAAGGTGAGCAGCTTGTCGAGCTCCTCGGACATCTGCTCGCGCGTGCAGTAGATGTGCGCGTCGTCCTGGGTGAAGCCGCGGGCCCGGGTCAGGCCGTGCACGACGCCGGACTTCTCGTACCGGTACACCGTCCCGAACTCGAACAGGCGCAGCGGCAGCTCACGGTAGGAGCGCCCGCGCGCGTCGAAGATCAGGTTGTGCATCGGGCAGTTCATGGGCTTGAGGTAGTAGTCCACGCCCTCGTCGAGCTGCATGGGCGGGTACATGCCGTCGGCGTACCAGTCCAGATGGCCCGAGGTCTCGAAGAGCTTCCCCTTCGTCGCGTGCGGGGTGTAGACGAACTCGTACCCCGCCTCCTCGTGCCGCTTGCGGGAGTAGTCCTCCATGACCCGGCGGATGATGCCGCCCTTGGGGTGGAAGACGGCGAGGCCGGAGCCGATCTGCTCCGGGATGGAGAACAGGTCGAGCTCGCTGCCGAGCTTGCGGTGGTCGCGCTTCTCGGCCTCGGCGAGGAACTCCAGGTGCGCCTTCAGCTCGTCCTTGGTCGGCCAGGCGGTGCCGTAGATGCGCTGGAGCATGGGGTTCTTCTCGCTGCCCCGCCAGTAGGCGGCCGCGTTGCGCATCAGCTTGAACGCCGGGATCGCGCGGGTCGACGGCAGGTGGGGGCCGCGGCAGAGGTCCTTCCAGCACAGCTCGCCGGTCTTGGCGTCCAGGTTGTCGTAGATCGTCAGCTCGCCGGCGCCGACCTCGACGTCCGCGCCGTCGTCGGAGGAGGCGGAGCCCTTGATGCCGATCAGCTCCAGCTTGTACGGCTCACCGGCCAGCTCCTCGCGGGCGGCCTCGTCGGTGACCACGCGGCGGGCGAACTTCTGCCCCCGCTTCTGGATCTCCTGCATCTTCTTCTCGATGGCCTTGAGATCCTCGGGCGTGAACGGCTTCTCGACGTCGAAGTCGTAGTAGAAGCCGTCCTTGACGGGCGGGCCGATGCCGAGCTTGGCCTCGGGGAAGAGCTCCTGCACGGCCTGCGCCATGACGTGCGCGGTGGAGTGGCGCAGGATGTTCAGGCCGTCCTCGGAGGAGATCTCGACGCCCTCGACCTCGTCGCCCTCGGCCAGGGCGTACGACAGGTCCTTGAGCTCGCCGCCCACGCGCGCGGCGATGACCGAGCGCTCGCCGGCGAAGAGCTCGGCGGCCGTAGTGCCCGTCGTCACCACGCGTTCTTCCCGCTCGGAATCGCGCTGGATGATCACACGGACGTCTGACACCGGTCTCTCCTGACTGAAGGTGGGGTCGCGGCGCCATACCGGAGCGCGCGCACGAGTATGGATCGTACCGACCCCGGACCGCCCACCGCGAAATCAGTCCCCGCAGTCCCCTCCGCAGGCCTCCTCGAAGAAGGCCGCCATCCCGGCGTTCTCCTGCAGCGCCTTCATGAGGCGGTCCCGCTCGGCGTCGTCGACCTGCACCGGTACGACGCCGTGGGCGCCGGTCAGGCGCCGGAAGCCGCCCCGGCTCTCCAGCCGTCCCTGGACCCGCACCGGCAGCCCGACGAGGTGGGCGTGCCCGGCGATCCGGTACCCCTCCTCGTCGAGGGTGATCCGGACGTTCGGTACGTCGGCCCCGGCCAGCACGCGCAGCCGTACGGTGCCCTCGCCGCGCGGTCCCGACCTGCGCATCCGTGTCACCGCTCCCGTGATCCGCACCGGTACGGCGGGTTCCTCGCGCAGGTAGCGGGCGCCCGCCTCGCGCAGCACGGGCAGGTCACCGGGTGAGAACTCGACGGGCTCGGCGGACGGCGCGCAGCCCTCCGGCACACCGGCGGCCGGGGCCCACTCGACGGTGATCCGGGCGCCCTCCGTGCCCCGGACGAGGGCGACGAGGGCCTCGGTGAGCTCGTGGCTCACCCCGGCCTCGACCGCGGCGTCGAAGGCGTCCATGCCGCCGGCGGCGCGCTGGTAGTCGATGGCCTCGCGGGCGGCGTACAGGGCCTGGTGGAGGCGGACGGCGAGAGGGCGGCCGTCTGCGACGGGCACGAAGGCGGTGAGCCGGCCGGCCGTCGCGGGGCCGACGAGGACGTGGTCCAGGGAGGCGGCGGCGGAGCCGCGGTGCCGGGCGCCGTGGTAACCGGCCCGGGCGCGGGTGGCGAGCGCCGCCGCGAGCAGCATCCGGCGGGCGGCCGTGCGCAGCCGGTCCTCGGCGGTCCAGGGCGCCGCACCGGCGGGCCCGGCGGGGACGTCCTGCCACCAGCGGATCTCGTCGCTGGGGACGGCGAGGGAGAGCAGGACCTCGCGGGCGGAGGGCGAGGCGCTGCGGGACAGGGCGAGCAGGGCCTCGCCGAGCAGGTCGTCACTGTCGGGGAAGGCGCGGCTCTCGGGCACGAGGAGGCTGGTGCCGGTGCCGCCGGGGCCGGGCGGGGTCCAGCGGCCGTAGCGGCCCGGGGCGCCGCCGCGCCGCCGCCAGCCGTGCCGGTGCAGCAGGGCGCCGAGCACGGCCGGGTCGACGTCCGCGGGCTCGGGCGGAGCGCCGCTGAAGGTGGTGTCGACGGGGTGGGGCCGCACGGGCCTCAGTGGCTCCTCGGTCGGGCGGTGCGTCACGGTTTCCCTCCCGTCCCGACCCGCGTCATGATCTCGCACAGCGCCCGGTCGTCGAAGATGCGTGAAGTCGGTATCCGCACGGTGGTGCGGCGGCGGCCGGTGATCGGCTGGCCGGCGAGGTTGGTCCAGTAGCAGCAGTGCCTGAGGTCGAGCCGGTCGTGGCCGGCGCGCAGCCAGTCGTCCTGGGAGCGCGGCACCAGCATCACCACCAGGATCTTGTGGACCGACACGGGGGTGCGGGCGAGCTTCGCCAGGTGGTCGTTGTCGAGCGTGAAGGCGAAGGTGCGGCCCGGTGGGTCGGGCGGCACCTGGTACGTGGCCTTGAGCTGCACCTTGATGGTCACCTCGTCGTCGACGGTGTGCCCGGGGGCGCTGTGGCTGACGTGCCAGTCGATGCCGTTGTCCGGGAACGGCTGGGAGAGCGAGCAGCCGGCGGCGGCCGCGACGGCGTGCAGATAGCCGACCTGGAGTGTCTCCATGCAGGCGGTGGTGGCGAGAGTGCCGCGGGAGGGGGCCGTGCGCTCGGGCAGCAGCCCACCCCGTTCGGGCTGCGCTATGGCCATGGCCAACAGCCTTCCGGAACAGTTGAGTCCCCGTGCGGGCCGTTGAACTGCGTCGACCCGTACTCCTGTTGTCTCCGTCCGGCGTACGGCGCAAACAGGCCGGGTATCACCGGATCGGGCAGCGGACGGTGCGTCAACTGCCGACGGTGAACGAGGGGTTGTGTGGCGATGACGACGTGCTGGTATGAAGGGCCGCTGGCCGCCTTCGACACGGAGACGACGGGCGTGGACGTCGAGACCGACCGCATCGTGTCGGCCGCCGTCGTCGTCCAGGACGCGCCGGGCATCCGGCCCCGGGTCAGCCGCTGGCTGGTGAACCCGGGCGTGCCGGTGCCCGCCGAGGCGACGGCGGTGCACGGGCTGACGGAGGAACACCTGCAGCGCAACGGCCGGTGGCCGGCGCCGGTGATGTTCGAGATAGCGGAGGCGCTCGCCGAGCAGGCGCAGGTCGGCCGCCCGGTCGTGGTGATGAACGCGCCGTTCGATCTGACCCTGTTCGACCGGGAGTTGCGCCGTCATCGCGCCTCGGCCCTTGGCCGCTGGTTCGAGTCGGCGCCGCTGTGCGTGCTCGATCCGAGGGTCCTGGACAAGCACCTGGACCGCTACCGCAAGGGCCGCCGCACCCTGACCGATCTGTGCGCGCACTACGGCGTCGCCCTGGAGGGCGCGCACGACGCGGCGGCCGACGCCCTGGCGGCGCTGGAGGTCACGCGGGCGGTGGGCCGCCGTTTCGCGTCGCGGCTGGAGCGCCTCGCCCCCGGTGAGCTGCACACGCTCCAGGCTGTGTGGCACGCGGCGCAGGCCCGGGGGCTCCAGGCGTGGTTCGCGCGCAGCGGCGTGGAGGAATCGGTCGACCCGGCCTGGCCACTGCGCCCGGGTCTGCCGGCGGCGGCCTGAGCACCTGGTGCGGGCATGAAAAAACCGGTCCGTCTGAGACGGACCGGCTGTTTCCGGTGGGCGATACTGGGTTCGAACCAGTGACCTCTTCGGTGTGAACGAAGCGCTCTCCCACTGAGCTAATCGCCCGGGAACGCACTGAACAATACAGGTCCCGGCATGCTTCCTTCAAACCGCTTCGAGGTGCCGGGCCAGTCCGCGCTCTCCCGCGCGCATCATGAGCCGGTGATTGGCCCGGAAGGCGGGCCTGCAGGGCACGGCGAGCCGCCGCAGGAGCGGCTTGCGGACGTCGACGACCTGGTCGTACCGCACGAGAGTCCCCGCCCCCTCCGGGGCGAGCGTCCAGCACGCCCAGCCCTCCATGTCCCCGGACAAGGCGATCTCCAGCACCCCGGCCCCGGGATCACGTCGCGCCTCCCGCGCCGTGAAGGTCAGGTCGTACGGCAGGACGGAGCGGACCCGGACCACGCCCGTCGTCTCGTCGAGCCGGGTCACCTCCCGGACCTGGCGCCACCACCGGGGGTAGTCCTCGGCGCGTTCCAGGGCCGCGTACACGGCGGCGGGCGGCGCGGGCAGGCTCCACAGGCTGCGGAAGCGGTAGTGGTTCCAGTCCATGACGGCAGTCTGCCCACTCCCGGTGCGGATGGTCTGAGTACGCGGCTGAGTATCCGCACTCATGCCGTACGGGGTGACGCGGACCACACTGCCGGTCATGACGCACCTTCCGCCCCCGGCCGAGGAGTTGCGGCTCCTCGATGCCGCACTGCGGCAACTGGAGTCCCGGCGCACCCAGTTGCTGGCCCGCCGCGCCTGGCTGATCACGGCCCTGCACCAGACGCAGCAGCAGGCCGGGGCCCAGGCGCGGCCGCCGTCCGCCGCACCGCCCCGCCCGGAGACCGCCGCACCCAGCGTGCAGAACATCCTCCTGGTGCTCGGCGGTGTGCTGCTCACGCTCGCGGCGGCGGTGTTCACGCTGGTCAGCTGGGGGCACATGGGGATCGCCGGGCGGGCGCTGGTGCTCGGCGCGGTCACGCTGGCCGCGCTCGCGGTGCCCGCGGTGCTGCTGAGGCGGGGGCTGCGGTCGACGGCCGAGTCGGTGGCGGGTCTCGGGCTGGCCCTGACCGTCCTCGACGCGTACGCACTGCACGAGGCGGCCCTCGCCGGGACGGACGGGACCGGATACGCGGCGGCCGCCACGGCGGTGCTGGCCGTGATCTGGGCGGTGTACGGTCTGCTGCCGGCCACGGCCGCGCTGCGGCTGCCCCTGCCCGGCGCCCTGGCGGCGGCCCAGTTCCCGCTGCTGCTGTGGACCCTGTCCGCCGGCGCGGACCCGTACGCGATCAGTGCCGCGCTGCTGGTGACGGCCGGGCTGGACGCGGTGGTGGCACTGCGGGTGCCGGCTGCTTCGGTACGGATCTGCGCGGTCGTCGGCGCGTACGGGACGGGCGGCTGGGGTGTTCTGGGGGCCGGCTGGCTGTCGGTGACGGCCGACGGTCCGGGCGCTGCCGCCCGGGCCGGGGCGCTGCTCCTGCTCGCGGCGGCGATCGCGCTGGGTGCGGCGTGGCGGGGCCCGGGGGCGACGCACGCTCTGGGGCTGACGATCGCCTCGGGGCTGTTCACCGTGGGCGCGCTCGGCGGGGTGGCGCGCTCCGCGGTGCCGTCGGAGTGGGCGGTGCCGGCGTATCTCATCTGCGGGATCGCCCTGTTGGCGGCCGTACGGGCCGGCCGGTTGCCCGAGGCGCTGCGGCAGGGTTGTGCCTGGGCCTCCGGCGCCGTGCAGGCGCTGGCCGTGCTGTGGGCGCTGCCCGTCGTCGCCGTGGTGGTGCTGGGGCCGGCCGGGTGGCTGGGCCGGGTGTGGAGCGGGGCGCCGTCGGACGCCCGGGCCGCGGTGGCCGTCGAGACGCCCTGGCCGGCGGACGCGGTGGCGGCTCCCCTGGTTCTCCTGGGCGTGGCGGCCGTGCTCGCCCTGGCGGTCCGCGCGCAGCGGTGGCGTCCGCGGGCCCGGCTCGGTGCGCTGGGTCTGCTGTGGACCGCGGTGCTGCTGCTTCCGGCGATCCTCGCGGTTGCCTACCTCGCGGGGATGGCGGTCCTGGGAGTCACGACAGCGGCCGCGCTGTACCTGGGCCGGACCACGGCATCCGGCGCGCGGATCACGGCCCTCGTCCTGGCCCTCGTCACGGCCGTCGACCTGACCCTGGTCTCCCTCGCCTCCCAGAGCGCGACACTCGTGGTGCTGTCCCTGCTGACGGCCCTGTTCGCCGCGGCCTCGTGGCGGTCGAACCTCGTCTCCGTCACGGCCCCGGCCGCCCTGGTGCACGCCGCCGCCCTCGCCTCGGCAACGGGTGCCGCCGCGGACTGGCCGCCGGCCCGGACCGCCCTGCTGGTCCTGGCCGTTCCCATGGCCGCCGCCCTGCTCGCGCCGCGTCTCGCCGCGTCCCGCGCGACGGTGCCGGTCGAGGCGGCGGGAGCCTTTGCCGGCCTGCTGGCCGTGGGCCTCGCGGTTACCGATCCGCCGCTGCTCGCCCTGGTGCTGGCGTCGTGCGGCGTCATCACCGCGGGCACGGCCCTGCGTCCGGACCGCCGTCCCGCAGGCTACGCGGCCACCGCCCTGTTCGTGCTGGCCGCCTGGGTGCGTCTGGCCGCGTGGGAGGTCGGCACCCCGGAGGCGTA
This sequence comes from Streptomyces africanus, assembly GCF_002150735.1. Lineage (GTDB taxonomy): Bacteria > Actinomycetota > Actinomycetes > Streptomycetales > Streptomycetaceae > Streptomyces > Streptomyces africanus. The sequence goes on along the minus strand of NZ_MUKA01000148.1, from coordinate 14,443 downwards.
CACGCTCCCGGTGACCGTTCCGGCGCTGCTCGTCGGCGCCCTGCGCAGGCGCCGCGACCCGCGGGCCTCCTCCTGGACGGCCTACGGCCCCGGGCTCGCCGCCACCCTCCTGCCGAGCCTCGTGGCGGCCTGGGGTGATCCGCACTGGACGCGGCCGTTGCTGCTGGGCACGGCGGCCCTGCTGGTCACCCTGCTGGGTGCCCGGCACCACGTGCAGGCACCCCTGGTGCTGGGCGGTTCGGTGCTCGCCCTGGTCACGCTGCATGAACTCGCCCCGTACGTCGTGCAGGTGACCGGCGCACTCCCCCGCTGGGCGCCTCCCGCCCTCGCCGGACTCCTGCTGCTCGCACTCGGGGCGACGTACGAGCAGCGGATCCGGGACGTCCGGCGGGTGCGGGAGGCCCTGGGGAGGATGAACTAGCCCTGGTGCTCCCGCTGTCGGTGCCTCTGCGTGCCGTATGGGCGTATCGACTGCGGACAAGGCACGTGATGTCATACGTTTTCCGATCGGCCGCCGACGACAGGCGACGCGGTCGGGCGGGACCGGGGGGAGACATCATGGCGGACCTGGAGGAATCGGCGGGGCGGGGCACGGGCGCCGAGGACCGAGGAACACTGGAGCACCTGCTCTCGGTGGTGGGGGTGGGAGCGGTGGAGTTGCACACGGCCCCGGAGGGGCTGCGGACGAGCGTCACCGGCGTCCATGTGCTGGACGCCCTGGAACCCGTGATCAGGCCGCGGGAGTTACTGCTCGCGGTCGGCGTCGACCCGCGCTCGGCGCACNNGTGCGCCGAGCGGGCGAGGCGGGTGCGGCCGGTGTGGTGTTCGGCCCGGGGCGGCCGGAGCCCACCGCGCAGGCGTTGCACGCGGCCGCGGAGGAGTGCGGCACGGCGGTGCTCTTCCGTACCGCCTGGTGCACCTGGGCCCAACTCGTGGGGATACTGCGGGCGGGGCTGGCCTCGGCGGGCGTTCCCCCGGTGCCCGCGACCAGCGGCGTGCGCCTCGGTGATCTGGACTCCCTGGCCGATGCGGTGGCGGCCCTGGTGGGAGGCTCGGTGACCATCGAGGACACGGAGTCCCGGGTGCTGGCGTACTCCTCCACCGAGGAGAACGTGGACGAGATGCGACGACTGACCATCCTCGGTCGTCGCGTGCCGCCCTGGCGGGTGGCGGCCATGCGGGAGGCGGGGTTCTTCCAGGCACTGTGGGGTGCGGACGACGTGCTGCACCGGCCGGCCCACGGTCAGGACCCGGAACGCCTGGTCGGTGCCGTACGGGCGGGCGGAGAGGCACTGGGGTCCATCTGGGTGGCGGCGGTCGCCGGCCGCCCGCTGTCCCCGAACGCCTCGGAGACGCTGCGCGCGGCGTCCCGGGCCGCCGCCGCCCATCTGCTGCATCACCGCACCCACAGCTCGGACAGCCGCCTGGTGGAGGACGCGGCTCGGGCACTGCTGGAGGACCGCGGATCCGTCGAGGTGCTCGCGGAGCGGGCCTCGCTGCCGCCCCGGGAGCCCTGTGCCGTCCTGGCGGTGGGAACCGGCTCCGGCCGCCACGGCGACGACGACCCGTCCGGACTGTACGGGCTGCTGGCCCTGCACTGCGCGGCTCTGGGCCACCGAGTCGTGGTGGTCCCGGCGGGCGGCAGGCTCCTGGTGCTGCTGGGCGGGCTGGAGCGCGACCCGGGGCGGGCCGGCGGCCAGGTGTCGCGGCTGGGGGAATCGCTGGCCGAACAGCTTTCGGTGACGCTCGGCACGTCGGTGAAGGTGGGGCTCGGCGACGTGGTCCCCGGGCTGGCACGGGCACCCGAATCACGCCGGTCGGCCGAGCAGACCCTCCAGGCTCTCATCGCGGCCGCCGGACCACGCGCCGTCGCGCGGAGCGAGGACGTCGCGGACACGGTGGGCATCCTCCAGGTCGTCGGCGCCCTGCGCGAGGTGGCGCTGCCACCGCGGACCTCGGTGCACCGGCTGAGGGCGTTCGACGCCGATCACAACGGCAGTTGCCTGATGGAGACCCTGCGCGCCTACCTCGACCACTTCGGCGACGTCGCCGCCGCTTCGCGCACGCTGGGCGTGCATGCCAACAGCCTGCGTTATCGCTTGCGCCGGATCACGCAGGTGTCGGGGCTGGACCTGGACAGCCCCGACGCCCGGCTGCTCGCCCAGCTCCAGTTGCGTCTGGACAAAGACGCCGACGGCACACGCCCCTGAGCGACCGGCACCGAGTGCGGGCGCGCGCGTGCCGCCCGTCGCTTGGCCGCGGCCACCATCGAAAGGCCTCGCCTTGGTCGTACCGCACAACGCCCTTGCGTGAGACGGGGGTTGTTGCGTTCCACCGCCGTGGGCGAGGCCGGCGTCTTTGACGACTCGACGAAGACGCCGTCCCGGCGCGGACAGCAGCCTGGTACTCCACCCCGGGGCCGTCCCGGGTGCTGTGCGTCACCGGAGGGCTCACCATGACCGGACCGACCCCCGCCGCCGAGCGGCGCGAACGGATCCTCCAGGAAGCGGTACGGCAGGGACTGCTGGACGCCGAGCGGTCCCAGCTGGCCGCCTTCGTCGACCTCGACGGCGTCGCCGCGACGGTCGGCTCCCTGCACCGCGCCTTCCCTTCTTCGCCGCGTGTGCTGCACGCGTTCGCCGCCAAGGCCAACTGCCTGGTGCCGGTGCTGGCGGAGCTGCGGCGGCTCGGCATGGGCTGCGAGGTGGCCACCGCGGGTGAACTGGCGCGTGCGTTGGCTGCTGGCTTCGAGCCCGAGCGGATCGTCTTCGACTCGCCGGCCAAGACGGAGGCCGAACTGCGGCGCGCCCTGGACCTGGGCGTGACCGTCAACGCGGACAACTACCAGGAACTCGCCAGGATCGACCGGGCGCTGGGCGGCCGCGTCCCGGTGTCGCGGATCGGGGTGCGCGTCAACTCCCAGCTCGGCGGCGGCAGCATCGCCGCGATGAGCACGGCGACGAGCACCTCGAAGTTCGGCGTCCCCCTGGCGGACCCGGGAAGCCGGCGGCGGTTGCTGCGCGCCTACCACGACCACCCGTGGCTGACCTGGGTGCACACGCATGCCGGGTCGCAGGGCTGCCCGCTCGACCTCATGGCCGGCGGGGTCGCGCAGGCCGTGGAGTTCGCCGAGGAGGTCAACGCCTCCCTCGGCCGGCGCCAGGTCGTCGGCATCGACATCGGCGGCGGACTGCCCGTCAACTTCGCCGACGACGAGACCACGCCCACCTTCGCCACGTACGTCCGGCAGCTGCGTGCCCAGGCGCCCGCGCTGTTCTCCGGCAGGTACGAGATCGTCACCGAGTTCGGGCGTTCCGTCCTCGCCAAGAACGGGTTCACGGCCGCGTACGTCGAGTACACGAAGAGCATGGGCGGCCGGCCGATCGCGGTCACCCACGCCGGTGTGCAGGTGGCCACCCGGACCGTGTTCAATCCCGACGCCTGGCCCCTGCGGATCGAGGCGCATGACGGAAGCGGGAGGGTCAAACGGGGCGGACCGGTCCGCCAGGACATCGCGGGCCCCGCCTGCTTCGCCGGGGACCTGCTGGCGCGCGACCGCGCGTTGCCGCTCCTGGAACCCGGCGACCTCATCGCCGTCCCGGACACCGGCGCCTACTACTTCTCGACGCCGTTCCACTACAACAGCCTGCCCGAACCCGCTGTGCACGGGGTCCGGTCGAGCGGTGACGGCCGTGTCCACTTCGAACTCCTGCGTCCCGCGCAGGACCCGTGGGACGTGCCGGCGCCCGTCCTGGGTGACAGCGGCGCGCCCCTGCGGCAACGGGCGCACGAGCCCGCTCACGGCGTCGGGTAGGGAGCGCCGAGGTGGCACAGACCGACCGTCGAGGGCCCGGCCGGGACGGACCGCTCCTCAGTCAGCGCGCCGCGATCGTCTTCCTGCTGGCAGCCCTGGTCGGCATCGGTGCCACTGTTCTGGCGGCGCTGGCCGGCAACGTGTGGCCGGTCGCGGTGAGCGTCGGAGCCGGGGTGGTGGCCCCGGCCGTCCTGTTCTTCAACCAGATCATCGACTAGACGAGCGGATCCCGATGCCTCGCCACGGGATCCGCTCGTCCGGTCCCCCGCTACGGCATCTTGTCCCCGAGCAGCGCCAGGTTCTCGATGGCGGCGAGGCCGTACAGCGCGGTGTCGTTCGTGGAGACCCACGCGGCCCCGCTGCCCGGCACCAGGGTGGCCGGTCCGCTCAGCTTCTCCGTCTTCCAGGGCGACGACTCCTTGTAGCCGTCGGAGTTGTAGAACTTGTCCCAGGCCCGCTGGGCGAGCTTGGTGTCCCCGGTCTGCACGGCGGTGTAGGCGTCCAGGCGCGAGTGGCCCTGGAACAGCAGCAGCGAGCCGAAGTCGGAACCGTAACGGGCCTTCTGCTCGGCCTTGGTGGCGTTGAAGTAGCGGCAGTAGTCGAAGTAGGCCTCGTTGAACTTCGGCATGTCGACCAGGTCGATGAGCTCGGCGCACAGCTCGTTGAGGCCGAAGACGGCGGAGAGGTGCGAGACCGACACCACCGGCTTGTCGGCGACCGCGAACTTGCCCGTGTCGAGGTCGTACAGCCCGCTGCCCTGCACGAAGCCGTTGGGCTGGGCGGCGATGCCCTCCATCGTCGACAGCACGCGCGCCTTGGCCTTCTCCCACTTGGGGCCCTTGCGTTCCCACTCGGTCAGCCAGGCCGACACCAAGCCGCTCCAGTCCGTGCCGAAACCGACCGACAAGGCGTGCCGGTCCGGGGTGTAGGGGTCGGTGCGGACCTTGCGCAGGGGGTCGAGGACCAGGAACGTCTCGTCGGAGTCGACGTTGGCGTGCATGAGGTCGCCGACGCGTTCGTCCGCCGTGAGGAAGTAGTAGAAGCGCCGGTACGTGGTGTTGGCGATGCGCTGCTGCTTGGCGCTGTCGGCGAAGTGCTGCACGCCGTGCCGGGTGCCGAGGCCGGCCCACTTGCCCAGGTGGTAGACGTCGACCTCGCCGGTGTGCCGGGTCATGGCCTCGGCGAAGCGGAAGATGTCCGAGCGGCCGCTTCGCAGGTAGGCGTACCAGAGCCACAGGTCCGGCGACAGCTCGGAGTTGTCCCAGGCATAGCCGCCGATGTCGTAGCGCCACTGGTGCCGGACGGTGTCGTAGGTGTGCATGATGTCGCCGTAGTCCCAGAAGCCGTACCACCGGCGCATCTCCACCTGGTCCTTGTAGTAGGTGAAGAGGAAGTCGAGGTGGTCCTCGATCTTGGCCTTGGCGGGGGTGGAGCGGTCGGGTTCGGCGTACAGACCCTTGCCGAAGACGCCCGCCTTGATCAGCTGCTTGGGCGGGGCGGCGAGCTGCGGGAGCACTCGGACGGCCTCGACCTGCTCGGCGAGCCGCTCGGCGCTCGGGGTGGACTCGTTGGCCCAGAAGAGCAGTTCGGAGGTGCGGGCGATGCCGTACGGGGTGCCGAACTCGGGTTCGTAGTCCTCGTAGGTGATGTTGAGGCCCTCGATCTGCTCGGGGAAGGTGTCCTGGCCCATGCCGTCGTGGTAGAAGCGCATGTCCATGGGCTGGGCCTCGGGGGACCAGAGCCAGAGGGTGACCTCGGCCTCGTCGGTGTGGGCGTCCCGGATGTCGAGCTGGGCGGGGAACTTCTCCCAGAAGTCGCGCAGGCCGAAGGAGAATCCGCCGCTCACCCCGCCGACGTACCCGAAGCCGGAGGCGCGCCGGCCGCCGCCGGCCGCGATCCAGCCGTGGCCCTTCTTGGTGCGCTTGCGCAGAGTGAAGCCGTCGGCGGAAAGCTGGGAGAGGGTGTAGTCGCCCCACTCGGGTATGTACTGGAGCCGGGTGGTGACCCGCTGGTCCCAGGTGGCCGGGTCGGGCAGCTTCTTGCCCTCGTACTGCGCCGCCTGCACGGCCGCGCCCGGGTCGCGGCGCAGGCCGGTGATGCCCTTGACGGCCTCGCGCAGCAGGCCGGAGCCCTCGCCGCCGATGCGGATGTGGCGGTCGTACGACTCGTCGCGCATCGGCACGGTGAAGCGGACGCCGAGGCCGCGGACGAAGTCGCCGCTCGCCTTGCCGGGCTCCTGCTTCCCGTCGTAGGTGATGGTGTGCACCATGCGGAAGGAGTCGGCGCCCGCGTAGAAGTAGAGCCGGATGGAGAAGGGCAGCCAGCTGCGGCTGCCCTTGCGGTGCTTGCCGTCGATGCGGACGACCGCGCGGACCGGGCCCTCCTGCTCGACGGTGACCTTGTCGACGGTGCCGTCGAAGCGCTCGGTCCTGACCGCGCCCTGGTCCTCGTCCTCGATCTCGGGCTGGCGGATCAGCACGAGCCGGCCGTTCTTCGCGATCTCCGTCGCGCCCCGTCTGACCGACTTGACGACGGTGGAGCCGGACGTGCCGATCTTGGCCGTGATGACGCCGGTGGAGATGTCGATGGTGCCGCCGCTCTTGTCGACGGTGACCTTCTTCTCGGGTGCGGCGGGCGTCCCGGCGGTGAGGGTGAGCTTGCCGTCGCCCGAACCGACCGCGTGGGCGGTCCACTTGAGGGAGCCGTCGGGCCAGTAGGCGATGGGCCAGGACTGCACGGGTACGGCCTTGCCGTCCGCGTCCGTCAGCGCGAAGGTCTGGTCCTTCTGGTAGGCGCCCTTCGGCCAGGGGACGCCGACGGTGGAGCCGGGGGCCGCGCCGAGGCCGCCGTCCTCCAGCCAGTCGAGGGTTACCGGGTCGGCGTCGGCGGCCTCGGCTCCGGGGGCGGCCTGGGCGTCCCGGGCTCCCAGTGCCCAGCTGAACTGGGCGGCGGCTCCGGCGACGGCGGCCGCCTTCAGAAGGGATCTGCGGGGGATGGGAGACATGGCGTTGCTGCCTTTCCTCGTCCGTGCGGGAAGCGATTCCGTGCGCTGGTCAGGGGCATGACAGAGAGGGTGCGGCGCCCGGGGCGCCGACCCGACAGGGGAGGAACCGCCGGTCAGCGGCGCCGGTACCGCTCCTCCACGGCTACGGCCGCCGCCGCGACGGCCCCGAGGACGGGGACCGCCAGCGGCGCGGCGAACCAGGCGGACACGACCACCACGGCCAGTCCGCCGATGATCAGGAAGGATCCGGCCGGGTCGAGCACGGTCCGGCGCCAGGCCGCCGCCAGCAGCGTCCGCCAGCGGGCCCCCGGCTCCCAGACCGCGGCCGCGCGCAGCCCGGCCACGACCAGGGCGATCAGCGCGCACACGCCGACGGCTCCGACCAGCGGCCCGCCGGGAATCCCCGCCCGGACCGCCTGGACGTCCACCCAGACCGCGGCCACGGCCGCCCACCCGGCGAGCCCGGCGAGCCACCCCCCGCGCACGGCCGTGCGGAAGTCCTCGACGAACTCCCGCCGGCCACCGCCCTCGTGCGCGGTACGCCGCCGCAGGTGCCGCGCACCCGCGGCGAACGCGGCGGGATACGTGACGACCCCGAGCGAGGCCACCGCGATCCACACACCGGTCAGCAGGCACTCGGCGAACACCGCGAACCGCTCGGCGAGCAACGACTCGCCCCGTGCTTTCACCCGGGTCCCGGCCATGCTCACCTCAGCCCTTCAGACCCGACGTGGCCATGCCGTCGATCAGATAGCGCTGGAAGGCCAGGAAGAAGGCGAGCACCGGCAGCAGCGCGACCAGCGACATGGCGATCATGCCGCCGTAGTTGGCCACGGCGTCCTGGTCCACGAACATCTTCAGGCCGAGCGAGACCGTGTACTTGTCGGGCTCGTTGAGGTAGATCAGCGGGCCCATGAAGTCGTTCCAGGAGTTGATGAACGTGAAGATCGCGCTGGTGATCAGGGCCGGGCGGCACAGCGGCAGCATGATCGACCAGTAGATGCGGAAGTGCCCGCAGCCGTCCAGCCGGGCCGCCTCGTCGAGCTCCTTGGGCATGTTGCGCATGAACTGCACCATCAGGAAGACGAAGAACGCCTCCGTGGCCAGGTACTTCCCGAGCAGCAGCGGTGTGTAGGTGTTGATCATCTCCATGTTGCGGAACAGCACGTACTGCGGGATCAGCAGCACGTGGTACGGCAACAGGAGGGTGCCGATCATCAGCGTGAACAGCAGATTGCGGCCCGCGAACCTGATCCTCGCGAAGGCGTACGCCGTCAGCGAGCAGGAGGCCAGGATCCCGATCACCGAACCGACCCCGAGGAAGAGCGAGTTGTAGAAGAAGGTGGAGATCGAGATGTCGGCGATGCCGTCGGCGAGGCTGGTGTAGTTGGAGATGATCGGGTCGCCCGGGAAGAGGTCCAGGCTGCCGACGACGTCCTCGCTCTTCTTGAACGAGCCGCCGATGACCCAGATCACCGGGTAGAGGATCACCGCCAGGACCAGCAGGGAGCCGATGTGCCAGGCGAGGGATCCGGGCAGTTTGTGCCGCAGCCCGCCCGCTCGCGCGGAGGGAGCCGGAGTGATGTCGGTGGCCTGCGCACTCATCGGGCGCCCTCCTCGTAGTGCACCCAGCGCTTCTGGGACCAGAACAGCACCGCCGTCACCAGGGCGACCGCGACCAGCAGCATCCAGGCCATGGCGGAGGCCAGGCCCATCCGGCTGTTCTCGAAGCCCTGGACGTAGAGGTAGCAGGTGTAGACCATCGAGCCGTCCGCGGGCCCGCAGGCGTTGCCTCCGGCGCCGCCGCCGACGATGTACGCCGAGCTGAAGATCTGGAAGGAGTGGATCGTCTCCAGCAGGACGTTGAAGAAGAGCACCGGGGAGATCATCGGCAGGGTGATGTTCCAGAACCGTCGCAGCTTGCCGGCCCCGTCGACCTCGGCCGCCTCGTACAGCTCGCGTGGTACCTGCTTGAGGCCGGCCAGGAAGATGACCATGGGGGCGCCGAACTGCCAGACGGTGAGCGCCACCAGGCTGTAGATGATCATGTCCGGGTCGCCGGTCCAGCCGCCGGCGTCGATCCCGAGGGCCTGCTGTGCACGGTCCACGATCGCATCGTCCGAGAAGATCGCCTTCCAGACGATCGCGACGGAGACGCTCGCACCGATCAGCGACGGCGCGTAGAAGGCGGCCCGGTAGAAGGCCTGTCCGCGCCGCTTCTGGGCGAGGAGCAGGGCCACCCCGAGGGCGGCGAGCAGCTTGAGCGGCGTTCCGACGGCGACGTACCACAGGGTCACCTGCACCGAGTGACGCCAGCGGGGATCGCCGAACATCTCGGAGAAGTTGTCGAGGCCGATCCACTTGGGGGCGTCGAACAGGTTGTAGTCGGTGAACGCGAAGTACAGCGAGGCGACCATCGGGCCCGCTGTGAGCAGCAGGAACCCGGCGATCCAGGGGGACATGAAGAGATAGCCGGCCAGGTTCTCCCGGCGCCGCCGCCGCTTGAGGGCGGCGGGGCGCGCGGGCTTCACCGGACCGTGCCGCGGCTCGGAGTCCTGGGACAGGCCCTCCATCGCAGGGGCGTGTGTCACGGTGGTTCCCATCAGCTGCCGAGAGCCGTCTTCGACTCGGTGAAGAACTGCTTGACGGCGTCGTCCACCGACCGCTTGCCCAGGGCCATCTCCTCGGAGATGCGCAGGAACGCGGCCTCGCAGATGTCGGCGCCCTCGGGGTGCGGGGTGATGGGCTCCAGGACGCCCGCCTCGACGAGGGACTGCTCGTACGCGGCTATGGCCTTGTTGACCGGGTCGGTCGGCTTGTACGCGTCGAACTGGGCCTGCGTCGCGGGCACGCCCCGGTCGTAGCCCATGATCTTGGCGACCTCGGGGTCGTGCACCATGAAGTCGATGAACTGGGCGACCTCCTTGGGGTGCTGGGTGCGCTTGGAGGCGCTCAGCATGAGGGAGCCGAGGTACTGGCCGGTCTTCTTTCCGTCCGTCGTCGGGATGGGCGCCAGGCCGTACTCGCTCTTGCCCTCGGAGGTGTAACGGACGGTGAAGTTGTCCCAGGTGAACTCGCCGCCGGCGAGCTCCGCCGCGACCGCCGACTTGGGCTTGATCTGCGCGACCTTCTTGGGGTCGGCGTAGACGCCCTCCTCGACGCCCTTCTTGGCCTTCGTCCACCACTCCTTCAGATCTGCCTCGGTGAAGCCGAGTCCGTCCTCGGTGAAGAACGCCTTGCCCTGCTGGCGCAGATAGGGGTCGTAGAGGTACATGACGCCGTACATGCCGCTGTCGCCGGCCCGGCCCGTCTTGTCGCGGATCTTCTTCATCGCCGCGTCGAAGTCGTCCCAGGTCCAGCCCTGCTCCGGCTTCACACCGGCCCGGGTGAAGACGGGCTTGTCGATGACCAGGGCCATCGAGTTGGAACCGACCGGAACGCCGAGGAGCTTGCCGTCGATCTCGCCGAACTTCTCGAGCCCGGCGCGGAATCCGTCCATCCGGAGGTTGCCGGCCTTGACCTGCTCGCTGAGATCGAGCAGCACGTTCTTCGCGTCGTATTTGCGCAGGAACCCGATGGCATTCTGGAAGACGTCCGGCGGATTTCCGCCCGAGGCCTGGGTGTTGAACTTCTTCCAGAAGTCGAGATAAGGCTGGAAGTCCGTTTTCACCTTGATCTTCGGGTACTTCTTCTCGAAGAGCGCGATGGTCTTGTTGATGCGCTCGGCGCGGTCCTCCGCACCCCACCACGCGTAACGGATCGTCACCGTCCCGTCCGCGGAGGTCCCTCCGTCGCCACCGCAGCCGGTGGTCGCGGCCAGCCCCAGCGTGGCCGCCGTGGCCCCGGCCGCCTTCAGAATCGTACGTCTCTCAACATTCCTGCCGTTCACCACGGTTGGCCCTCCCCGCACATCGTCCCGCTCGCATGAATCGTTTCAAGTAAGCGCTTGCTGGCACAAGGTACGGAGGGGCTGAGAGTGCGTCAATGATTCGGACAAGAATTTCTTACCGAGCGGGCCGGCGGCGAGGCGGGGCGGGGCGGTGGCACGCCGGGTCCGCCGGGATGATGTGACTGGTGAGGCCGATGCGGTCGGTGGGCCGAACGGGGCGGGGTCGCCCGCACGGCTTTCGGGAGCGACCGAAAGGCGACGCCGGGGCGAGTGGTGCGGGGCCGGACGGAAGGTGACCGGTTTGCGTCCTTGAGGAGGACGCCGACCGGACGTTCGACGGCACGGGACGGGAGACACCCGCGCGAGGCGGTCTGGCATCGAACGACGGCGGCCCACCTGCGCAGTCGCAGGTGGGCCGCCGTTCCGGGTGGGCGATACTGGGTTCGAACCAGTGACCTCTTCGGTGTGAACGAAGCGCTCTCCCACTGAGCTAATCGCCCGGACGCAGGAAGAACATTACCCCATGTCAGAGGGTGCCTGTGACCAGGAGACGGCGGCCGCCGGCACCCCCGCCGCGGCTCACTGGTCCTTGATCTTCCACGGCATGACGATGCCGAACTTCCACACGTAGACACCGACCAGTACGGCCACGATCACCAGCCCGATACTCGTCAGGATGATGTTCCGGCGCCGCACCTTGGGATCCAGGGCGCGCTGCGCGGCCTCCGTGACCTTCCGCTTGGTCCAGCGGAGCACCAGCTGGGCCCATACGAACTCGGTCGCCCAGATCGCCATGCCGCCGAAGATCACGACCCAGCCCGGTCCGGGCAGGGGCAGCATGATGATGCCCGCCACGACGACCGCGAGCCCGATGATGAAGATGCCGACCTGCCAGCTCACGTGCAGCAGCCGACGCGCTTTGACGAATTCCGGCGCCCGTGAGCCGAGCGCCCGCTCCTGCTCGCCGCGCACCCCGTCCGTCCCCGTCTCGTCCGCCGCCACGGCCACCTCGCCCGGCTCGTCACTCCCCGTATTCATACGGGCAAACACTACCCGAGCGAAACCAGTCACCGGAATGGACGCACGGCGCGAACGATCTCTCGGCCGGAAGAGTTACGTAAAGGCACGCAAAACACTCAGAGGGGTTTACAACGGCACCGTAGGTGGCATGTCGATTTCGCCGACGTGCGAATCCCCGAGCGCACACTGAGCGAAAGGCCCTGGCGCTTATGAACACCACGGTCAGCTGCGAGCTGCACCTGCGCCTCGTTGTGTCGAGCGAGTCCTCCCTGCCTGTCCCCGCAGGCCTGCGGTACGACACGGCCGACCCCTACGCCGTGCACGCCACCTTCCACACCGGAGCCGAGGAGACCGTCGAGTGGGTGTTCGCCCGCGACCTCCTCGCCGAGGGGCTTCACCGCCCTACGGGCACCGGCGACGTCCGCGTCTGGCCGTCGCGCAGTCACGGCCAGGGCGTCGTGTGCATCGCCCTGAGCTCACCGGAGGGCGAGGCCCTGCTCGAGGCCCCGGCACGGGCCCTGGAGTCCTTCCTGAAGCGGACCGACGCCGCCGTGCCGCCCGGCACGGAACACCGGCACTTCGACCTCGATCAGGAGCTCTCGCACATCCTGGCGGAAAGCTAGGGCGAGGCGCTCACCGAGCAGCCCGGCGCCGTCGACTCGGGGAGACGGCTCGGGCCTGGACAACCGCATATGGGATACACCGGCGCCGGCACCGCGGATCACGCGGTGCGGCGCCGGCTCGCGTGTACGGCCGTCCAGCTCGGGTGTGCGGCCGTTCCGGCTCGGGTGTCCCGCCGGGCGGAGGCCCGGTGCGGGGCTTTCCGCCGCCCGGAGGGCGGGCGGGAACCATGGCGTGCCCGGGGGCGTTCTATTCGAAGCCATGTGCGGGCATGAGGGCGGTCCGGCGGGAGTGGAGCCGTTACCATCGGCCAGCATCGGCGGGCGCCCGCCCGACCCCCACGCCAGGGAGCGAATCGTGCTGATCACCCACGACACCCGGTGCGCCCTCGACACCGTGGTCGATCTGGTGAACACCGCACCGGAGGACGACACGGCACCGGACGGGCTGCCGGACGTGGCGACCCTCGCGGATTTCGTACGAAACCACGAGATCAGCGATGTGGGAGTGCTCTCGCAGTTCGACCTCTCGGCGGTGCGGAAGATCCGCGGGCGGTTCGCCGCCGTCTTCGCCGCCCCCGACGCCCGGACCGCCGCCGGCCAGATCAACGAGCTGGTCGCCGCCGCGGGCACCACACCCCGGCTCACGGACCACGACGGCTACGACTGGCATGTGCACTACTTCGCCCCCGGCGCCTCCATCGCCGACCACCTGGCCGCCGACTGCGGGATGGCCCTGGCCTTCTTCGTGGTCGCCGGGGAGCAGGAGCGGCTGCGGCGGTGCGAGGCGCCCGACTGCCGGCGTGCCTTCGTCGACCTGTCCCGCAACCGCTCGCGGCGCTACTGCGACAGCCGGACCTGCGGGAACCGCCTGCATGTGGCCGCGTACCGGGCGCGGCGCAAGGAAGCGGCGGGCTGAGCCGCCACCGCGGGGGCGGGTGGCGGGCGGATCGCCGATGCCGACGCGGTCCCGGCGGGTGGCGCCGGGTACCGCGGGTACGGCTCACAGCAACAGCAGATCGTGCAACGAGGCCATGAGCAGCAGAGTCCCGATCACCGCAAGGAAGATCATGAGCGGTGGCTGGGACAGGGCGAAGAGGCAACCACGTGGCTCGTCCCGCCGGGGACGAGGCTCGTGCTGCGGCGGTGCGGGGTCGCTCTGTTCCGTCGTGTCCAGCATCTCGCGGCGATGATGACGCAGTCGCCCGGCCGGACGCGATCAGCGGCCTCGTTCCGTACGGGTGTGCGCCGATTCCGCGAGGTCCGGTTCAGGTTGTGATCATTTCCGCGCGCCCTCGGACCCACTGTGACGATTCGGCCGGCGCGCGGCCTTCATATGCCGTGCTTCTTGAGGATGGCCTCGATATCGCTGAAGTCGTCGTCACCCCGGGCCGGCGAGGCCGGCCGGGTGGCCGGGCGGGACCCCTGGCCCTGACCCAGGGAGGGCGCCGAAGCCGCCGGAGCCACCGCATCCGGCCGGGCCGCCTCGCGGGCCGCTTTGCGCTCCTTGCGGGTGCCGCCGCGGCGGCGCTCCACGACCCGCGTGGTCATGAACAGCAGCCACGCGAGACCGAGCACCCCGAAGCCCGCCCAGGCGGTCAGGCTCAGCGCGGTGTCGGCCAGCCACTCGACGACGCCCGTCATCACCAGGCCGATCGGCACGAGCGAGTACGCCGCGATGCGGGTCGCCGCGAGGAAACGCTTGCGGTACGCCGTGACGGCCGCGATGCCCAGGCCTGCCGCGGACACGGCGGAACAGACGGTCTCGGCAATCATCCGGTCCTCCAGGCGTGGCGCGGTCGGGCAGGGGCACTTCGTCCCTTCCATCCTGCACCCGCCGCACCCCGGGCGGCCATGCCCCGGCCCGACATCAGGGAGATCTCCGGGTCGCCTCCTCCGCAGGTGCCGCTGCGGGTGTACGGCCTGGGAGAATGTCGGCATGAGCGACTCCTCCCCTGCCCCTGCCGCCGCCCCCGTCCTCGAGGTCTGGTGCGACCTCCAGTGCCCGGACTGCCGCACCGCACTGGACGACCTCCATGCCCTGCGCGCCCGCTACGGCAACCGTCTGGAGCTGCGGCTGCGGCACTTCCCCCTGG